>CAYHEX010000188.1:0-1917 GCA_964355365.1 uncultured Solibacteraceae bacterium
GCCTGACCATCGCGCTGATACGGCACGAAGCTGTAGCGCAGCATCAAGTCGGCCGGGATGCTGCGAAACAGCAGATGGTCAATCTTGAATTCGTCGAGGTTCACGAACTGGAGCTGATACCGCTCGGCCAGTCGCCGCGCGTTGGCTTCCTCCGCAACGGCATCCGCCGACGGCGCGGTGCCCTCGTCCAGAAACTCGACCGTAGGTGTGTCTTCTGCCATGGGTTAGCCCACCAATGACGACAGCCGGAACAGCGGCAGATACAGCGCGAGCACCAGGCCCGCGATCACCGCGCCCATGACGATCAGCAGCACCGGCTCGACCAGCCCGGCAAAGCGCGTCAGCGTCGTTTCGTTTTCTTCGTCGTAGAAATCCGCGACGCTGTTCAGCATCTCGGCCAGCGCACCGGTGGACTCGCCCACTTCCACCATCTCGATCGCGACGTCCGGAAACGTCGAGCGCTTCGCCAGCGCCACGCCGAATCCGATGCCCTCGCGGACCTGCCGCGCCACTTCAGTCAAATCGGCGGCGACCGCCTGATTGCCGATCGCCTTCGCGGCCGTCTCGACCGCATTGACCAGCGGAATACCGCCGCTCAGGAGCGTCGCCACGGTGCGCGCCACTTGCGCGGTCGCGAACTTGCGCGCGAGCGTGCCGGCGAAGGGCGTGCGCAGGATCAGCAAGTCCAGCCGGCGCTTGCTGCCCTTCTGCCGCATGAACGCCCCGGCGCCGAGCAGGAGGCCTGCCGCGATGATCACGATCAGCCAGAGCTTGTTGACCAGCGCCGTCGAAATCCCGACGAGGATCTGCGTGGCCAGCGGCAGCTCCGCGCCATGTCCCATCTGATCGAAGAACTCGGCGAACTGCGGCACCACTTTGAAGACGATGCCGCCGACCAGCACCGTCGCCAGCAACATCAGGATGATCGGGTAGATCAGCGCGGAGATCGTGCGCGCGCGCACCGCGGCGATGACCTTCGTGTGGTTCACGAATCGGCGCAGCACCTGCTCGAGGCTGCCGCTCTTCTCGCCGGCCAGCAGCGACGCGGTATACACGCCGCTGAACAGGTCCGCGTGCACCTCGAACGCTTCCGACAGCGCCGTGCCGCCCCGCACCTTGTCATACACATCGTCGAGCACGCTCTTGAAGAGGGGGACCTTCACGCGCTTGCGCAGGATGTCGAGTGACTGCACCAGGGGCAGGCCGGCTTTGAGGAGCGTGGCCAGTTCCTGGTTGAAGAGGATGAAATCGGTCGGCGGGATCTTGCGGCGCTGCGGGAGCCGGAATCCGCCAAACGACGCGCCAACGCCACGATGGATGGAAAGGACAAACAGGCCCTTCTCTTCCAGTTCGTGTCGCAGCCGCTCTTCGCTTTCCGCGGAGAAGGTCGATTCCTGCACCTGCCCCGTCGCGGTCGATACCCTGCAGCGAAATTCCACGTGTGTCTCTCTCGCCTCCGCCGGGTTTAGACTGCGGTCGCGGTCAAAAGGCTGACCACGTCAGGGTTTCTTGGCCAACGCCAGAATCCGGCGGACGTAATCCTGTGTTTCGCGATACGGGGGGATGCCGCCGTACTTGGCCACGGCGCCCTCGCCCGCGTTGTAGGCCGCCAGGGCCGACGCCGTCTTGTTGCCGTAGCGGTCGAGCAGGCCCTTCAGGTGCTGGAGTCCGGCCGAAAGGTTCTGCTCGGGGTCGAAGGGGTCGGCCACCGCATACTGACGCGCGGTGGCCGGCATCAGCTGCATCAATCCCATCGCGCCTTTCGGCGACACCGCGTCTGCCTGGTAGTTCGACTCCACCCGAATCAACGCGTGCGCCAGATTCACCGGCACGCCGAACTGCTGCGCCAGACGGTCGACCATCTCGGGGACCGTGGCCACAGCCTTGGGCGGCTCCCAGGTGGGCAACGTGAACGTG
>CAYHEX010000188.1:1927-8948 GCA_964355365.1 uncultured Solibacteraceae bacterium
GAAATCTGTGCGTGTCAACACGTGAACCCGCAGCGCCACCAGCGACCGCGGCGTGCGCAGTTCCCCGCCGCCGCGCAGCACCATCACCATCGTGTCGCCGTCCACGGTCGCGGACTTCACGCTGAGCGTGGCCCCGGTCGTCAACCGCACGATGTCGGCACTGGCTGCGCGCGGGGCGATGACCCCCACGAGCACGATCAGCGCGGTGATGGCGTGTCGCATCACGCCTACTTCAGATCCACGAAGAGGTGGTAGATGCGGATGCCGAGCTCGCGGATGTCCTGATTGTTCGAGCCGGGCAGTTTGGCAGGCACGAATGCTTTGTCCACGTCCAGCCGCAGTTCAACCATGTCTTCGCTGCCCAATTCGGCCGCGGTGATCGGAATTCGCTGCAAGAGCGCCACCGACGAGCTGGCCGCAAACGTCTTGATCGTTTTGCCGGCCACCACGAGCGACACCTGCTGCGGCGGCGTGAACAGGTCCACGCGCGCATCCGACTCGAGAAACAGCGTGACGTCCTTGCGGGGGTTCTTGAAGTTCACGGTGCCGGACTTCTGCGTCCACTGCCACTCACGCGAGTTGTCGGGCGTGAACTCTGGAGCGTTCCAGCCGCTCTTGTAGATGATGAACACGTTCTCCGACTGCGGGAGCAGCTGCAGCGTGGCCACCTTGTAGGTGCGCTGATTCGGTTCGGCGCCCTGAAGCGGGAGGCGCTCGTCGCCCTTGTACAGGCCGATGCGCACCGTCGCCTCGCCCGTGAACGGCAGCACCGGCAGGAACACCTGGCGCGTGTACTGAATCTTCTGCCCCGGCTTCCACTGCGAGGTGGGCACGGCCGGGTCGTGATCATCAATCCAAATGGTGTCACCGTCAGGGTTTACGACGTGCACGAGCACCCGAAAGTCGTTGGTGATCGGCCCGACCACATCAAATTGATAGGTAAAGTCCACCGGACCGCCGAGCGCGATCTTGTCTTTGCTGGCCGTGAACGTGGGCGTGGCCACCGGCGGCGTCTTGTCTTCTGTGGAGCACGCCGCGGCGCCGGCCAGACACATCGTGGTGACGGCGGCTGCCAGCGCGTACCGGTACGAGAAACGGTGGAGGATTTGGCAGATTAGACGCATGCGTGGTCATGGTACTGTATTGCCGCATACTGTTCAATATGTTAGCCTTACGGCGATTTCACATTCCGCAAAAGGCGATCCTGAAACCGGCCCACACATGACACACGACGCGCTTGGCATGATCGAAACCCGGGGTCTGATTGGCGCCATCGAGGCGGCCGATGCGATGGTCAAAACCGCCAACGTGACGCTCATTGGCAAGGAATACATCGGCGCCGGCTATGTGACCGTGCTGGCCCGCGGGGACGTCGGCGCCATCAAGGCCGCGACCGATGCCGGAGCCGCCGCCGCCCGCCGGGTCGGTGAACTCATCTCCGTCCACGTGATTCCCCGCCCGCATGCCGATGTCGAGCGCATTCTGCCGCGTCCGGCACCGGTGGCCGGTAAGGCGTAGGAGCCCGGATCCGCGCAATGGCGCAGCCCGCTGCCGCCCCAACCGATCGCGACCTCGCGTCGGTCCAGGAAGCCCGAGCACTCGTCCAACGCGCCAAGCTCGCGGCGCCGATTCTCGCCGAGTTCTCGCAGGAACAGATCGATCGAATCGTTGACGCCGTGGCCGCGGCCGCGCGTCCGCGCGCCGAAGAATTTGCCCGCCTCGCCGTCGAAGAAACCGGCTTCGGCGTCGTTGCCGACAAGATCCAGAAAAATCTGTTCGCGTCTGAGCGCGTGTACGAGTTCATTCGTCCGATGAAAACGGTGGGCGTGGTGGCCCGCGACGACGCGCGCAAGGTGGTGGAGATCGCCGAGCCGTTCGGTGTGGTGGCCGCCATCGTGCCGTCGACCAACCCGACCTCGACGGCGATCTACAAGATTCTGATTTCCCTCAAGGCGCGCTGCCCTGTCGTGCTGTCGCCGCATCCGTCGGCGGCGAAGTGCATCACACGCGTCGCGGAACTGCTCGCCGATGCCGCGCGCGGCGCGGGCGCCCCCGATGGCGCAGTGAATTGGATGACGACCGTCACGCTCGCGGGTACGCAGGAGTTGATGCAGCACCGCGGCGTGGCCGTGATCCTTGCCACCGGCGGCATGGGGTTGGTGCGCGCGGCGTACAGCGCCGGCAAACCGGCCTACGGCGTCGGCCCCGGCAACGCGCCGTGCTACATCGAGCGCACCGCCGACGTGGCGAAGGCCGCCAACGACATCCTCACCGGCAAGTCGTTCGACAACGGCGTGCTCTGTTCGTCGCCCAACTCAGTGGTGGTCGACGCTGCCGTCGCCGAAGAAGCCAAACGGCAGTTCACCGCGCAGGGCGGCTACTTTCTGTCGGCGACCGAGGCGGATGCGCTGGCGAAGCTGCTGGTCACGCCGCAGCGTCTGCCCAATCCGCAGTTCGTCGGCAAGTCCGCGATCGTGATCGCTACGGCCCTGGGCATCACGGTGCCGGCGAATACGCGCGCGCTCATCGCCGAACTCAAAGGCGTCGGCCGCGACTTCCCGCTCTCCATCGAGAAGCTCTGCCCGGTGTTGTCGTACTACGTGGTGGCCGACTGGCATGAGGGCTGCGAGCGCTGCAAGCAGATCCTGCGCTACGGCGGCATGGGCCACACGATGTCGATTCACTCGCAGAACGAGGCCGTGATCCTCGAGTTCGGCTTGAAGAAGCCGGCGTTCCGCATTTGCGTCAACACGCCGACCACGCACGGATCCATTGGTCTGACCACTGGCCTCGATCCGGCGCTGACGCTGGGCTGCGGCGGCTACGGCGGCAACATCACGTCCGACAACATCTCGCCGAAACACCTCCTCAACATCAAGCGGCTCGCGTGGGAACTGCGGCCGGCGCCGCGCGCGAGCGTCGCCTCTTCCGCGGCGCCATCGCTGCCGAAAGTGCAGCGAGATCCCGCGCCGATCGGCATCTCCGCATCGACGATGACCGCGCGGATCGAGGCGCTTGCCGGCACAAAGCCTGTGTCGGCCGCCGCGCAACCGGACCCGGCGGCCAACCAATCGGTCGCCACATTCGTCTGTGAAGAGGACGTGAAACAAGCCATCAAACTGGGACGGACGATCACCATCGGCGAGCGAACGGTCGTGACGCCATTGGCGCGCGACGTGGGCAACGCCGCCAAGGTGTTCGTTTACGCGAATTGGCGTGCTTAGCGTGAACACTGCGAAGGGCGCTCAACATGGGGGGCCATGGGGGGGCATGGGGAACACCAGATCTCTTCCTGGTGCGCTCTCGATCCTGTTGCTAGCGGCGCTGGGAATGGCGGCGTGTGGCGGCGCGAAGCAGGCGCCGGCTTTGCCGACGACACCACCGCCGGCGGCAGCGACAACTTCGACGCAGATCCCACTACCCAAGCCCGCAGTCACGCAACCGGCCCCGCCGGTCCGAGACGCGGTGGCGGTCGTCATCGCCGAAGCCGAGCAGCACTTCGCCGCGGGTCAGGTCGAGCTCAAGGCCGGGCGACTGAGCCGCGCGCGCGCGGAGTTCGATCGCGCGGTCGGCGTCCTCATCGAATTTCCCGGCGGCGCAAAGTCCGAGCCGCGGCTTCGCGCGGAATACGACCAGTTACTCAATCGCATCGCCGCGCTCGAAGCCACGGCGCTGCGTCAGGGCGACGGCTTCTCGGAAACGCGATCCGAGCCGGCTGCTATTGACGACCTGCTGGCGGTGGCCACGTTCCCGCGCGCGACAGCAACTACGGCGACGGCAGTGGCGGCGGAACTGGAGGCGGCGGCGTACGACCTGCCCGTCGTTTCCAACGACAAGGTGTTGTCGTACGTCGAGTTGTTTCAGGGGAACCTGCGTAACTTTCTTTCGGAAGGCCTCGCGCGCGGCAGCCGGTATCTGCCGCGCATCCGCGAGATCTTCCAGAGTCACAACCTGCCGCTCGACCTCGCGTACGTGCCGCTGATCGAAAGCGCATTCAAGTCTTCGGCGCTCTCGCGGGCGAAGGCCAAAGGGATGTGGCAGCTGATGTTGCCGACGGCGCGTGATTACGGCCTGCGGTACAACTGGTTCGTCGACGAGCGTTCCGATTTCGAGAAATCCACCGAGGCCGCGGCCCGACACCTCAAGATGCTCGGCAAGATGTTCGACGGCGACTGGACCATGGCGCTGGCGAGCTACAACGTCGGCCAGGGACGAGTGCTGACCGCGGTGAAGCGCGCGAAGACATCGGACTACTGGCAGCTGTCGGCCTCGACCAAGTTTTTGCCGCGAGACACGCGTGAATACGTGCCGATGATCTGGGCGGCGATCATCATCGCCAAGAGTCCCGCGCAGTTTGGCTTCGACATCGAGACGCGCGATCCCCTGACGTACGACGTGGTGACCGTGCCCGACGCGATCGGCCTGGCGACGGTGGCCGAGTGGATCGAGACGACGCCGGAGGTCATCAAGGAGTTGAATCCCGAACTCCGCCGCAACACCACACCCATGGGCGAACACGCGCTGCGTGTGCCGCCTGGCAGCAAGTCTGCGCTCGAGTCGCGGCTCGCGTCGGCCGATCCGGCCACGTTCACGACGTTCATGCGCCACACCGTGAAGTCCGGCGAGACACTGGCCTCCATTGCGCGCAGGTTCCGCATCACACGCAGCGATCTGGCCGACGCGAACGGGTTGAAGACGTCGTCCAAGATCCGCTCCGGCCAGTCGCTCCTCGTGCCGGGCGCTGCCGCGTCGGCCGTGACCTCGGCGCGCAGCACTCCGGCGCCCGCGGCCGCGGAGCCCAAGGCCCGGGCCTCGACCGCCGCGCCCGCGAAGCCCACCACCTACCGCGTGCGGCCGGGCGACACGCTCTTCGGCATCGCCAGGCAGTTCGACGTGACGATCGAAGAGCTCAAGCGCTGGAACAAGCTCACCGGCAGCGCGATCGGCATCGGCGACAAGCTCACCATTTACCGACACTGAACAGAGACACCTGATTCACGAATTAGCGAGTTAGCGAATTAGCGAGTTAGCGAGTTAGCGAATTAGCGAGTTAAGCGAATTTGTGCGTGGGGAACAGCTGGAAGGCCCGTCTAGCAGATTCGCCCCAGGTTAATTCGTCAATTCGTTAACTCGCTAATTGCAGTTTCTGCGCATTTCGTGGGCCGCAGAGTACGCAGTTTTTGCGAATGACCGGCGGGCTCTCCTATGAGCGGCGTTGGCCCGAGGTTTGCTCTGTCTCGGCGCATGCTTGCGCGATTGCAGACGGCGGCGGTCAGTGGTGTTGAGGCGATTCCGGTCAGCGTGGAGGTCGATGTCGGCGGTGGGCTGCCGGGCATGACGATGGTGGGGCTGCCGGACACGAGTGTGCGGGAGAGTCGCGAGCGGGTGCGCAGCGCGATTCGCAACTCAGGGTTTCCGTTTCCGAACGGGCACATCACCGTCAATCTCGCGCCGGCCGACGTGCGCAAGGTCGGCGCAGCGTTCGATCTACCGATCGCGCTGGGGATTCTCGCGGCCGGCGGCGTGTTGCCGCATCGTGAGAAGCCCGGGCCAGGACGCGACGGTCCGGTCGTGGCGGGCGGCGTGTCCCTTGATGGCGGGGTGCCGGCCATGCGCGGGGTGTTGCCGATCGCGGCGGCGGCACAACACGCAACGCCCGCTGCTCTGCTCTTCCCCTCCGCAAATCTCGCCGAAGCGGCGATCGTCGATAGCGTCGATCTGTTTCCGGTGCGGTCGCTGTTCGAAGCGGCGCAGATCTTCACGGCTCGGCAGCCACCACCGGCGCGTCGCCCGGCGAGCGTGTCCGCAACGGACGCGTTCACCGGGGATGATTTGTCTGATGTGGCTGGCCAGTTGATGGCGCGACGCGCGATTGAGATCGCCGCGGCGGGTGGCCACCACTTGTTGTTGTCCGGCCCACCGGGTGCCGGCAAGACGATGCTGGCAAGGCGACTGGCGGGAGTGTTGCCGCCGCTGTCGCCGGATGAGGCGCTGGCGGTGACGACGATCCACTCGGTGGCTGGCACGTTGCCGGCGGGCGGCGGGCTGTTGAGCGCGCGACCGTTCCGGGCGCCGCATCACACGTGCTCGGAGATCGCGCTTGTGGGCGGCGGCAGCTATCCGCGCCCGGGCGAACTGAGCCTTGCGCATCACGGCGTGCTGTTTCTTGACGAGTTGCCGGAGTTCACGCGGCGCACGCTCGAAACGCTGCGACAGCCGCTGGAACTCGGCACGATCACGATTGCGCGCGCGTCGCGCAGCGTGACGTTCCCCGCCCGCGTCACGCTGGTCGGCGCGATGAATCCCTGCATGTGTGGCTACGCGGGCGATCCGCGCCGGCAGTGCCGCTGCACGCCGTCCGCGATCGAACGGTACCGCTCGCGCTTGTCTGGCCCCATGCGGGATCGGTTTGATCTGTCTGTTGAAGTGCAGGCTGTGCCGTGGCGTGATCTTCGTGCGACGACACCGGGGGAATCAAGTGCTGCGGTTCGCGCGCGCGTCGTCGCCGCGCGCGCGCTTCAGCAGGAACGCGACGGCATCCTGAACGCGCGACTCGAGGGCGCCGCGCTGCGACGCGTCTGCCGCCTCGATGTCCCCGGCGAGCGGCTGCTCGCCAAGGCGATGGAGCGCCAGTTACTGAGCGCGCGCGGCGCGACACGCGTCCTGCGCGTGGCGCGGACGATTGCTGATCTCGCTGGGCACGACGCGATCGTCAGCACGGACGTGGCGGAGGCGCTGCAGTTCAGGATGTCGGTGTGATTGCGCACGGTTCGATGTGGAGCATAGTGATAAAACATCCACATGAAAGCTATACAGGTCATGTTTGACGAGAGCTTGCTGCGTCGTCTGGACGCCGACGAAGAAGTGCGTCACTCAGGCCGGTCGGCGGTCTTGCGACGCGCGGCAGCCGAGTACCTGCGCAGGGGCAGGGTCGCACGTAACGCCGAGGCGTACGAGAAGGCCTACGGCGACGGGCGGGCGGCCTCGGATGGCGCATTGACCGGCTGGGCGGACGAGGGTG
>CAYHEX010000189.1:0-8920 GCA_964355365.1 uncultured Solibacteraceae bacterium
GCGGCGACCACGTTGGTCCTCGTGCGCGCGCGCGGATCGGCCGGCGCCGGTCTCATCCTGACCGGGCTCACCATCATGTTCTTTGCGAATCTGCCGCTCGCGATGGTGTCGAGCGAAGGCCGGTGGCATCTGGTGGGATGGGGCGCCGTGCTGATGGCGAGCGGCGCGCTGGGCGAGTGGGTCTCGCGCGCGCCGCGCTGGGGCTGGCCCGCCACCGCCATGATCGTCGCGGCGCTGTCCGCCTCAGCGATGGAACGCGTGGCCACCTTCGCGCCGTGCTCCGACGAGAGCGTCGTTCACGATCGTGAGATGGCGGCGGAAGCCGATCTGCCGCCCGAGCTCCGCGCGTGGCTGCGGCGCCGCGAGAGCGCGTGCCGCGCGGGTCAGTACGAGCCGTTCACGCTGCCGATGCGCGACCTGACCTGGGGTCCGCGCTGATCCAGCCGGCTCGATCCCCGATTACGCGAGGATGTGTTCCGCGATGATCATCCGCTGGATTTCCGACGTGCCCTGATAGATCTCGGCGGCGCGCACATCGCGAAAGAGCCGTTCGACGAGCGAGCCGCGACGATAGCCGGCCGACGCCAGAATCTGCATCGCACGGTCGGCGGCACGGTGGGCGGCCTCCGATGCCTGCAGTTTGGCCATCGCCGCTTCGAGCGACGCGCGCGGCGCGCGGTCGCGCGTGTCGGCCGCCCTCCAGGTGAGCATCCGGGCGGCCTCGAGCTCGGTGGCAATATCCGAGAGCTGGAACTGCACGGCCTGAAAGTTGCCAATCGGCTGACCGAACGCGTGACGCGTGCGGGAGTAGCGCAGCGCTTCTTCGAGCGCGGCCTTGCCCACACCCAGCGCCTGCGCGGCGATCGCCACGCGGCCGCCTTCGAGGGCGCGCATCGCAACGCGAAATCCGCGGCCCGGCTCGCCGAGGAGCGCGGCCGCATCCACCCGAACGTCTTTCAGTTCCAGATCCACACACCCGAGCCCGCGCACACCCAGCGACTCCGGCGACGGCACGCGCGTCAGGCCGCGCGCGTCGAGCGGAACCAGAAACGCGCTGATGCCGCGTCCGCGGGCATCCGGCTCGGTGGCCGCGAACACGATCGCCACATCCGCGACCTCCGCGTTGGCGACCCAGATCTTCCGGCCGGTAATCACATAGCCGCGGTCATCGAGCCGCGCCGATGTCTGTTGATTGGCCGCATCAGAACCGGCATCGGCTTCCGACAGAGCGAACGCGCCGATCGCTTTGCCCTGCGCCAGCGCGCCGAGCCACGTCTCGCGCTGCTCGGGCGTGCCGAACTGCTCGATGGTCTCGGCCACCAGCGAGTTGTTCACCGTGAGAATGACCGCCAGCGTCGCGCTCGCGGACGACACGATCTCGATCGCCGCGGCGTACGTCACGTAGTCACGCGCGGCCCCACCGTATTCGGCCGACACGGTCAGCCCCATCAATCCCAATGCGGCCGCTTCATCCACCAGCGCACGCGGAAAGATCCCCGTCTGATCGAGTTCCGCGGCCTGCGGCGCCACCCGCAAGTCTGCAAAACGACGGACGGCATCGAGAAACGCCTGTTGTTCGCTCGTGAATGAAAAGGTCATTGCAGGTTGATTGTACTGTTTCATAAGCTCACTCGGATGACACGCCGATTGCTGGCCGTTGCCGCGGCGGCGGTCGCGGGACTCTACGGACGGGCATGGCGATTCGACCTGCAGTGTGACGACTTCGTCTACATCCGTCCGTGGTCGTCGGCCGAAGTGCAGGGCGTCTGGCACGGCACCTGGGATCCCAACCACGTCGACGCCACGTTCTTCAGGCCCCTGGCCTCCTGGTTCCTCGCCGGCACGTTCGAGGCCTTCGGCGTGCACGCGGTCCCGCATCTCCTGCTCTCCCTGGCCCTGTTGACCGCCGTCGTTGCAGCGCTCGCCGTGTTCGTGGCCCGTGAGTCGGGATCGACGGGCCTCGGCGCGCTCGCGGCCGTCATCTACGCGCTCCACCCCAACACGCCGTGGTCGACGGGCGTCTGGGTCATGAACGACTTCCACAAACTTGCCGCACTGGCCGTGCTCACCGCGCTGCTCGTGTGGCAACGCGTACGCGCGCGACCGCTCGCCACGTGGTGGCCGATTCTGCTGCTGGCGACCGCCGCGTTTCTCGTCAAGGAAGACAACCTGATGCTGATGCCGGCCCTGCTGAGCGCGCAGTGGCTCCGGGCACGAATGCTGGGCGACGTCGCGCCGCCGGCTCGCGGACTCTGGGTCGCGGGCGCGCTGGCGTGCGCCGGACTGTGGACGTGGCGCTGGTGGTCCCTGGGCCAGTTGGGCGGCTTCGTGTGGCCGCACTCGATCGCGATGGCCGCGCGCAACGTCATCCGCGGTCCGTATTACGCGTTGACCGGTCAGGCCGACGAGTCAGCGGGGTTCTCGCTGCTCGCGCTGATCGCGGGCGGCCTCGCACTGACGGCAATGGCGTTCGCCATCACTCGCCTGCCGCGCGCGCGGCAGTGGCTGGCGGTGTTCGGCATCACGATGATGGCGTGGTATGCGGCGCCGCTCGCACTCATCAGCAGCCCGACGCGCTACTACGTGATCACACTTGCCGCGACCCTGGTGCTCGTGTCGGCGGTCTCCGGACTCTGGACCCTGGCCCGCACCGTGCCGCGCCGCGTCGTCGTGGCCGTCGGTGTGGCCGCACTGATGATGGCCGCCGGCGTCCGGCAGCAAGCGGCGCTCGACCGGTTCGCGCCGTGCGGCCCGTTGCCGCTGGCGTGTCCGAGTTGGATGCTCGAAAAGATTGCGACATTGCCGCCCGAGTCGCGCGCGCATGTGACCAACATGGCCGCCGCGTGCGACGTCGGTGACCGTCGGCGATTCGATGACCTCGGCGTCCTCACGTGGGGTCTCGTCGGCGCTGAGACGGTCGACACCACGACCAGCACCCGCACGCGCCGGGCGGGCGCACACATCGTCACGCTGCTGCGTGCGGATGCGACGACAGCCACCGTCACCTTCCGCCACCCGGACGCGTCAGCCGCCGCGCCCATCGACGTCTCCATCAGCGCGAACGGTCCGGAGGCGATGCGCCTGCGCCTCACATCGGCCGAATGGACCACCGCCGCCGTGCCTGTGACCTCTGGATGGCGCACGTGGCTGCGCGGCATGCACCGCGTCGATATCCGCGTGGCGTCCGGCGGCGCCGAGCGCGCGGGGCTCGACTGGCAATCGCTGGTGCCGAAGGGCTGATGACGATGAGAGACGCGCGCCGCGCGGTCGCCGCAGTCAGCATCGCCCTGCTGATCCTCGCGCTGTACGGACGCACCCTCGGCTTCGGCCTGGCGTGGGATGACTACGCGGCGTTACGGCCGCGCACCGCAGCCGCGCTGCTCGCCGCGTGGACCGGCCCGTGGGACCCAGGCGGTGTGTGGCCCGACTTCTATCGGCCGCTGTCGGTGGCGATGTACACGTTGCTGTTCCGCGTCTTCGGACACAACGGCACGGCGCTCCACGCGATCAACCTCGCCGAACTGTTCCTCGCGGCGTGGATGCTGCGCGCGTTCGTCCGCCGTGAAACATCATCGCCGGGCCTTGGGTTGATCGCCGGCGTGCTCCTGGTCCTGAATCCCGAAACCCCCTCATCGCTGGCCGCGTGGATCTCGCAGCAGTTTCACCTCGTGCCGCTGATCTGTGTGCTCGGCGCCATGCTCGCGTGGCAACGCATTCGCGATCGTCGCGGCCCCATCTGGGGGTGGGTCGTTGCACCGCTCGCCGTCGGCGTGCTGATGAAGGAAGACACCCTCATGGTGCTGCCCGCACTGCTCACCTGGCAGTTCGTTCGCGCCAGGGTGATCGGCGACGTCGCCGCGCCATCACGCGCCGTCGTCGGGTTGGCGGCGCTGGTGGCCGTGCTCTACGGGGTGTGGCGCACCGTTGCGCTCGGCGCCATCGGCGGGTATGGCGCGCCCACGGCGTGGGAGTTGGTGCTCAACGCGGTCAACGGGCCGGCGCGCGCATTCGGGATGCTCTGGCTCATGTCGGCGCACGTCATCAGCCTGGCGACCGGAGCGGGAGTGGCCGTGCTGATCGCCACCGCGTGGCATCACCGCCACCACGCCCGGCCATCGCTGACGGCCCTGGCGCTGAGCGGGCTGACGCTCGGCGTGTTCGCCAACATGCCGTTGCTGCTGATCAGTGGACATACGCGCCTGCATCTGATGATCCTGGCGTCGTCGTTGACCCTGACCGCCGCCCTCGGCATGTGCGCCGACGGGTTTGCGGCCACTCGCCGCGCGATCCCGCGACCGGCGGTCGCGGGACTGGTCGCCTGGATGATCGCGATGGCCACGGCGAACTGGGCGAACACAAATACGTTTGCACCGTGCGATCTTGAGGCACAGAAACGCGACGCCGAAGTGCTGACGTGGGACTTGATCACCAGCGCCGACCGCAGCGAGATCACCGCACGCCTGGCCTCCTGCGGGGAACCCGGAGCACCCGAGTGACGGCCCGGCGCCCCGCGCTCGCCCGCGGGACATGGGTCACGCTCATCGCCGTTGCCGTCGCGATCGCGTGGACACACTCCGATGTGTTGTCTGCCGGTTTTCGCTCCGACGACTACTTCGCGATCCGCCCATGGACGATGGCGGAACTGCGCGCCGTGCTGACCGGGTCGTGGGATCCGCTGGGCGTCCAGGATCCGTACCATCGTCCACTCACCGCGCTCTACCAGTCGCTCTGGCACCCGCTCTTCGGCTACGACGCGCGGGCGATGCACGCCGTGTCGTTGATCGAACTTGGCGTCGTCGCGGTGATGCTGGCAGCGTTTGTCGGCCGCGAACTCCAGCGGCCCGCCGCCGGACTGCTGGCGGCCCTGATGCTGATCGTTCACCCGATGTTGCCCGACTCGACCACCGCGTGGATCTTCAATCAGATGAGCCTGCTGGCCGACCTCACCATCGTCGGCGCGCTGCTCGTGTGGCAGCGAAGGCGCTCGGGCCCGGCACGCGGGTGGTGGCCCGTGTGGGCGTTGGCGGCCCTGAGCTTCTACATCAAGGAAGACGGGGTGATGCTCGTGCCGGCGCTGCTGTGCATTCAATGGTGGCGCGCTCGCAGAGTGGGTGATGTGCCGGCACCGACACCGCGACTCGTGCTGTCGGGACTCGCCGTGCTGGCGGTGCTCGCGGCCGTCCGCGTGGCCGTCTATCCTGTGGCGGCACCGTGGCCGCCATCGCTGGACAGTGCCGGCTACTACCTGAGGAATCTGCTGAGCGGTCCGTTTCACGTGCTCGTGCGCCTCCCGGGCGACTCTCCATCGGCCGCCGCCGGCAGCGCGGCCGTGGTGTTGGCAATGCTCGCGGCGCTGGTCATCGTGTGGCGCACGCGCCCGCGCACTCCCGCGGTGGCGCTGCTCGGCGCCGGCGCGCTGCTGATGGCGTGGTTCGGCGTGCCGCTGCTGCTCATTGCCGGACCAACGCGTGCGCACCTGCTCACGCCCGCCGCCGCGCTGATGATCACCGCGTCCATGGCGATCGTGTACGACGCGGTCGAGCCTCCGAGCGCGCGCCGGTGGCTGATCGCGGGCATCGGCGCCACACTGCTCGCGTTGTCACTGGCCTCGCGAGACATCAATCGACGCTACGCGCCGTGCAGCGACGACTCGTTGCATTCGGACTCTCTCACCTTCGACATCCCCTCAGTGGCGCCGGAACTGCGCGCGTGGCTGCGAGCCAAGCCGCCGGCCTGTGCGGCGAACACCTATCAACCGCTGCCCGTGGATTTCCGGGTGAGTCGGCCGCAGCAATGAGTACGCCCGTCGCCTGGCCGTCTGCGCGCAGCCTCTTCCTGCTGGCCATCGGTGCAGCCGCTGCGGTCCTGCTGACTCATGCTGCCGTCGTGACGTTCGGCCTGCGATTCGACGAGTACATTTTTTTTCGCCCGTTCGGCCGCGCGGATGTTTGGGAAGCTCTGTCGGGGAATTGGGGGGGGCCGGGACACTTCGAAGACCCCTACCTTCGGCCGCTCACCAGCCTATATTTTGCGGCGTTGTTCTCCGCCTTCGGTCTAAACACACCGGTGATCCACGCCATCTCGCTCGTCGAATTGACGATCGTTGTGTGGCTCCTGGCGGTGTTTCTCTGGAGAGATTTCGGGCCGCGCATCGCCGTGCTCGGCGCGTGTCTGTACGTGATCCACCCTGTCCTGCCGGACTCCACCAGCGCCTGGGCGCTCGGACAGATGCACCTGTTGGCGCTCACCATCGTGCTCTGCGCGCTCCTTGCCTGGCAGTCGCGCCGGCATGATCCGCGACCGGGCGCCTGGTGGACGATCTTCGCGCTGGCCATCGTGGGCCTGCTGGTCAAAGAAGACACCGTCATGATCCTGCCGGCCGCATTGGCCCTCCAGTGGTGCCGAGCGCGCATCTTGAAGGATGTGCCGACCGTGACCCGCGGCCTGTTCATCGCGCTGCTCCTCGTCACCGTGGCTCTGGCATTGGCGCGAGCCGCCGTGTTTCCACACTTCGACACGTTCGACATGGCTGACGACCGCACGTGGCGCACCATCGCGACCGTCGTGTTCTACGGCCCGCTGCGAACCGGCGCAGTGATGTTTCTGGGCGGCACGCTCGCTGTGGCCGCCACGGTGTTCGTGCTGACCCTGCAGGCCAGCGCCGCCCGGATGGCCTGGCGACGACCCACCTCTCGTGAAGGCTGGCTCTGGCTCCAGGGCTTGGTGCTGCTCGCCTGCTTCTCTGTGCCCGTCGCGTTCGCGTTCGACATCAAGTCCACGCGCCAGCACCTGACGGTGCTCGCGGCCTCGCTCATGATGACGGCGGGCGCCGCGACACTCCTCTCGTGGCGGCCGGCGCGTCGCTGGATGCCGGCTGCGGTCGCGGCCTTCGTGTTGATTGGCGCCGTCAACCTCGCGTCGATGCAGCGCACCGCCCTGATGAGCCGGTTTCCGCCGTGCAGCGAGGAAGTACTGTGGTTCGATCAGGACACGCGCGCGTGGCCCGTGCTCAATGACGACCTCAAGCGGTGGTTCGACATGAAGCAATCGGCGTGCGCGGACGGCCGCGACGTGCCGATCACCGACGCGATGGATATCATCCAATGGCCGGTTGACAACGGCCAGGTGCTCCTGGTCAATCGCCACGCAACATCGGTGTCTTTCGTACTGCACAGCGGTGCGGCCAAAGGCGCCACGCGAATGGTGCGGCTCACTGTTGATGGCGCGCGACGTGACATCCGCGTCGAGCCCGGCGTTCCCGCGAATGTCGATCTCCCGCTGCATGACGGCTGGCGCGTGCGCGCGCGTGCCGGTCACCGCATCGACATCCAGCCCGCCGGTGACGACACGTTACGAGTGACAGACATCCGCATTGGGAGGACTTCGCAGTGAACCCGGGGCGTTCGCACCTGGGCCGGACACACGTCTGGGGACTCGCGCTCGCGAGCATCGTCGCCGTCGCGCTCCTGCATTGGCCGGTCATCAACCTCGGACATCAGCCCGATTCGCTCCTGATGATTCGCCCCTGGACGTGGTCCGAACTGAGAGCCTCGCTCACCGGGACGTGGCTGTTTTCATCCGTGGACAACTATCACCGGCCGCTCACAACACTCATCACCGCCGCTGATTTCGCGGCCTTCGGATTGAACAGCCGAGCCCTGCACGTGGTGTCGCTGCTGACGGTGTCTGTGGCGTGCTGGTTGCTCGGGTGCTGGCTGTGGCTCGAGGCGGGCAGCGCCGTCGCCGTGGCCGGCATGGCGGTCTACCTGACGCATCCGGTATTACTCGATTCCTCCATCGCGGGCCCGTACCAGTACCACATTCTCTCGGCCGCGATTGTCGCCGCGACCTTGTGGCTCTGGGCGAGCCGACGGCACGCGATGACCCTGCGGTGCTGGTGGCCCATGCTGGTGCTGCCGGTCGTCGGCTTCTACCTCAAGGAAGACACCATCATGGTGCTGCCCGCGATCCTGCTGCTGCAGAGTCTGCGGGCTCGCATGTGCGCGACGTGCCGAGGCCCTCTCGGACGATCCTCGGCGCCACCGCTGCGATCGCCGTGTGGCTCGGCGCCATCCGGTGGTGGTTGCTCCCCAGGTTCGACGCCGCCGACGGACTCTGGGATCGTCTGGGAACCGAGGCGCTCTGGATTGCGGCCTACGCCCCGGCCCGAACCGCGTTCGGGATGTTCGCGAATAGCCAGCTACTGGTCGGCACCACGAGCTTCGTGCTGCTGCTTCAAGTCTGCGGCGCCAGACACGCGTGGCGGAACCCGGAATCGAGAACCGGCTGGGCATGGATCTGCGGACTCGTGCTCCTGGTGGCGTGCTGCCTCCCGCTAGCCGTCGCCATGGACCTGCGCTCAACGCGGTTGAACCTGGCAGTGCTGAGTGCCTCGATCATGCTCGGAGCCGGTGCCGGCGCGCTCATGGAATGGACGCCGGTCTTCTTTCGCTGGTGGCGCTTGGCCGCTGTCGCGACGCTGATGGTCGGGATCGCAAGTCAGGGCGCTGTACAGCGTCAGACGCGCATCGATCGTTTCGAGCCATGCAGCGACGGGCAGTTGATGCTCAACGACTTTGCGCAGGCTTGGCCGGAGATCACACCGGATCTGCGCGCGTGGCTGCATGACATGCCTGGCGTGTGCGCGGCCGGACTGTTTGCGTCGCCTGAGGACCGCCTGGCCTCGATGCGGTGGTCCAATGCCGAGCGCCACGTCGTCCTCGTCAATCGCGGGGCGCATCGCGTTGCGCTGGCGTTTGCGCCGCCGTCCGCGGACACGACGCTGAGCGTAGGCGTCGACGGCGTCTCACACGAGCTACGCCTGTCGCGCGGTGCGTCGACGCTGCACTTCCCTTTGGCGCCGTCCTGGCGCACCTGGCTGAGGCGCGGCTACCGACTGGATGTGCGCGACCCCACGGGG
>CAYHEX010000190.1:0-8865 GCA_964355365.1 uncultured Solibacteraceae bacterium
ACCGCGCCGGTGAACGCGCCGCGCTCGTGTCCAAACAATTCCGACTCGATGAGCGAGTCGGCAAACAACGCGCAGCTCACCGCAACGAACGGCTTGTGGCGCCGTGTGCTGTGCTGATGCAGGGCATTGGCCACCACTTCCTTGCCCGTGCCGCTCTCGCCGGTGACCAACACGCTGCCCAGTCCGGGCCCGATCAGGGCGACATACTCAAAAATCGCGCGCATGCGCGAATTGGGGCCGACGACGATGTTGGCGTTCATCACAGGACCGGCACCACGCGAAGGCCTGGACGGACGCGACGGAGGGCGCCTTCGACGCCCACGCGCAGGGTCATCTCGGCGCTCGGGCAACCCGAGCAGGCGCCGGTGAGCCGCACACGGACCACTTCGCCCTCCAGATTCACGAGTTCGATGTCGCCACCGTCTGCGTTCAGTGCCGGGCGGATTCGTTCGAGGACCGCTTCGACCATCTCAGCCGTCGTCATGCCGTACCAATAGGCAAACCACTTGCCAAGCCGGATCCCCGGCAACGGATGCCGAGAACTCGGCAAATCGAGTGGTTTTCGCGGGATATTCCCCTATCGACTGGGAAAAGCTCGTCGTCTACAAAAGGCTGACGGAAGCGTATGCTAGCGATTAGTTTTTCTATTGGAGGTGAGTAATGCGTTCGATGTTTGTTGCGGGTTTGGCTGCTGCACTGCTTCTTCCCCATACCGTTCTCGGCCAGGCCGGCAAGGCCGCCCCGGCCGCGGTCGGTCCCGTGGTTGTCGTCGAGACAGCGCGGGGCGTGTTTGAGATCGAGATGTTCACGGACGCGCCGAAATCGGTCGAGCATTTCCTGGAACTGGCTGGCAAGGGCTTCTACCGCGGCCAGCGCTTCCACTGGGTGAGGGACGGCCTTGCGCAGGCCGGCGACCCTCTGTCGCGCGATCTGACGAAGAAGAAAGAATGGGGCACCGGCGGCAGCGGCCCGCGCTTCGTGAACAAACCGATTGGCGTGGCCGAGACATCGAAGCGAAAATTCGAGCGCGGCATTGTGGGTCTGGCGTACCGGCCGAATTACAAGCCGGAGACGGCCGACAGCCAGTTCTTCATCCTGCAAGGTCCCAATCCCGCGCTGAACGGCAAGTACGCGCCGCTCGGCAAGGTGATCAAGGGCATGGACGTCGTCGACAAGATCCAGCAGGACGATCTGATCAAGAACATCTCCGTCAAGAAATAGGGGGACGGCGCGGCCTTCTCGGGGACACCCGGAAGGCCGCGCGGCCGTGCCTGCATGTGCGGTTGACAACACCGGAATTCCGGGTAGTCTCATCAGTCATGCGCATCCCCTATTCCGTGTTTCGTGCCGCGGCAGCGGCTTCGGTGCTTCTTGGTTTTGCCGCGCAGGCTGCGGCACAGGCGCCGTCGCCCTCGGCCCCGTCGTCCGGTTCAACATCGAACAGCAAGGTCGGCGTGGCCGTGCACGTGTCGTCGCTGGGCATTGGCGGTGACGTCGCCGTGCGCCTGAGCGAACGCGCGAATCTCCGGGCCGGCATGGATACGTTCAGCCTCACGCGCGACTTCAACGACAACGACATCACCTACACGGGCAAGGCCTCGTTGAGGTCCGCACACGCGTTTCTCGACTGGTTTCCGATGGGCGGCGGCTTTCACATCAGCCCGGGCGTGGTGTTTGGCAACAACACCAAGGTCACGCTGAGTTCGTCGATCCCGGCGGGCAAGAAGATCACGATCGACGACACGGACTACGTCGGCAGCTCGACCAATCCGATGAAAGCGAGCGGCGAGGTCACGGTGGCGAGCGCCGCCGCGGCGCTGACGATGGGCTGGGGCAATCTCGTGCCGCAGGGCCACCGGTTCAGCGTGCCGTTCGAGATCGGCATCACGCTCGGCGGCAAGCCCACCGGTGTGCTGGGCTTCACCGGCTCGGCATGCGCGGTGAACGGCACAAACTGCCGCGACGTGGCCACGGCGCCCGACATCCAGGCGGAGATCAGGAATCAGCAGACCAAGCTCAACGACAAGCTCAACAAGGGCTTCGCGAAGTTCTACCCGGTGCTGTCGCTCGGACTGGGCATTCGCTTTTAGTCGGGTTCCGGCCCTGGCCGTCGCTAGACCAGCAGTTCGCCGCGCAAGACGGTCACGGCCTGGCCGGCCATCTTCACGCGATCGCCGTCGAGTTTGACGAGCAGCACGCCGCCGCGCGCCGACACCTGGTGCGCGAGCATCTCGATGCGGCCGAGGCGCGCGCTCCAGTACGGCACCAACCGGCAGTGGGCCGAGCCGGTGACGGGATCCTCGTTGATGCCGACTCTGGGCGCAAAGAACCGCGAGACGAAATCGCACGCGCCGTCGACGCTGGCACTCGTCACCGTCACGCCGCGGCAGTCCACCGACACGAGTCGCGCGAAGTCCGGGTGGAGATCGCGCACGGCGGCTTCGGTCTCGACCTCGATCAGATAGTCGGTGCCACCGCGCCCGACGTATCGCACCGCGCTCGCCGCGAGGCCAAGACCGTCGAGCAGGCCCGGCGGCGGCGCGACCGGCTCGGGCACCGACACCGGAAAGTTCAGTTCGATCCACTGGCCGTCGTGCGTGGCCGTCAGCAGTCCGCTGCGCGTGTGAAAGCGCGCGGTGTCCGTCAACGCGAGGCGGCCCGTCTCCCACAGCGCGTGGGCGCTCGCCAGTGTCGCGTGTCCGCAGAGACTCACTTCAGCCACCGGCGTGAACCAACGCAGATTGAAACCGTCGGCGCGCGGTTCCACAAACGCCGTCTCCGACAGGTTCATCTCGGCCGCCACGTTCTGCATCCACACGTCGGCACGCGGGACGTCAAGCAGGCACACGGCCGCGGGATTGCCACGGAAGGCTTCTGAGGTGAACGCGTCGATCTGCAACAGGGGAAGACTCATGATTTCGGAACTCCTTCGGACGCCCGACGCGGCGGCCAGGGCGGCGCGCCTTTGCGTTCGAGCCACAGGTGACGAATCGCCAGCAGCGGATGGGCCCACAACATGCGCGGCCCCGCGTAGATCATCACGGCGCGCATCGCCTCGCGCTCGCCGGGCCGGTAGCAGTGCACGGGGCATTCACGACAGGTCGTCTTCTCGACGCCGAATGGACATTTCGAGAGGCGCACTTCCGCGTAGCCGGCCAGTTCCGTACATTCCGCACAGAGGGACCCGGCCGCCGGCGCATGTTTCGCGCGGCAATACAGCGCGACCATCGTGGTCACGGTTTTCAGATCGAGCGCGAGGTTGCGCGGAAGCGCGGTCATGTCGGCGGCCTCTCCCACTGGACTACCTACGATGCCACAAGAGCCATCCAACATGGGGGGCCATGAAGAGCCATGGGGCAGATCAACACCAACTCCCCCACAGGTTTCCAAAGGGCTTGATGAAAGCCTGTCCTCGTGTCCTCTCATTAGAAACACTACTTTTAGTCTTAATTCTTAGGTTTTTATGCTATAAATACCTGATCTTATTCTCCATGGAGCCCAGCCATGTCCCTGCGTGACTTTCTTGAAATCCCCTACGACAAGCTCGAAGACATGAACCTCGCCACGAAAGAGGCGCGGCGCAAGCGCACGCCCGCGCACAAGGCGCGCGAGCGGCAGATGAAGTACCTGACGGATGAAAAGCGCATCAAGGCCGTCACGGTCTGCTTCTCCGACCTCGAAGGCCGGATGCATGTGCTCGACTACGACAAGAAGTTCCTGCTCCGGTCGGCCGACAACCTCACATTTGATGGATCGTCGATCCGCGGCTTCTCGCAGCAGGCCGAATCCGACCTCCGCCTGGCGATCGACTGGCCGGCGTTTTACATGCTGCCGTCCGACGTGTTTGGGCCGGGCAAAGCGCTGGTGTTCGCCGAAGTGCTCGAGAAAGACGGCACGCCGTACGTTGCGGATCTGCGCTCGCGCCTGAAGGCATTCACCGATCAGCGCTTCAAGAAGGACGGCTCCGTTTTCAACGCCGCCATGGAAATCGAAGGCTTTCTGTTCAAGGGTCGCGATGCCGAGCGCCGCTATCACGAGACCGGCAAGTTCGACCTGATCAGCACGGGCGGCTACTACCACTCACTGCCGGGTGACGCGCTCCGCCTCTTCATCGACAGCGCCGCCGAAGTGCAGCGCGCGATGGGCTTCGAGAACGAGAAGGATCATCCGGAAGTGGCGCCGTCGCAGTTCGAGATGAACTACTCGTACAGCGAAGTGAACATTGCGGCCGACCAGGTGCTGCTCTACAAGTTGCTGTGCCGGCAGGTGGCCGCGCGCATGGATCTGACGGCGAGCTTCCTCCCGAAGCCGATGACGGGCGTCAACGGCAACGGCATGCATACGAACATCTCGATCTCGAAGAACGGCAAGAACACGTTCTTCGATGCGAAGGGTCAGGACATGCTGTCGAAGGCGGGCTGGAACTTCATCGACCGCATTCTCGCGAGCGGCCAGGAGATCTGCCTCACGTTGAACCCCAGCGTGAACGCCTATCGGCGTCTGGATCCGCACTACGAAGCCCCGAACCAGATCAAGGCGTCCGCGGTGAACCGCGGCGCGATGGTGCGCATTCCGATCGGCAACGAGAAGTCGGCGCGCGTGGAGGTGCGGTCGATCGCGCCGGACGCCAACCCGTATCTCGCGCTCTATACGCTGCTGCGCACGGGCCTCGAAGGCCCCATCGGTGAGGAAGACGCGGAGACGCGCCGGTCGCGCACGAAGTTCCTGCCCGACAACATTTATGACGCGATCCGGCTGTTCAAGAGCAGCAAATTCGTGGGCGACATGCTCGGCGACGACGTGCACACTCGGTACGCGGACGTGAAACTGGCGTCAGCGGAACGGTGCCCGAAGGCGCTCGGTTCGCAGATCAAGACGTCCGAGGTGCAATTCCACCACGAAGTGACCAACCAGTATCTCTGGAGCATGTTCTAGTCCAGAGTCCAGAGTCCAGAGTCCAAGGTCCAACGTCCAGAGTCCAGTCCAGAGTTCGAGAGTCCAGCGTTCTGGACCTTGGACTTTGGACCCTGGACTTTGGACTCACTGACCGTCGCTGATCTTCCCGTTCAACGCCTTGAGGAACGCGACGAGTGCGCGCTGTTCGTCCCGGCTGAGGTTCAGCGGGCGCATCCGCGGATCCTGATTCGGATTCCGTCGTCCGCCCTGCGAGTAGAACGCCACCACATCCCCGAGCGTGGCCAGGCTGCCGTCGTGCATGTACGGCGCCGTGCGTGCGACGTCGCGCAGTGACGGCGTCTTGAACGCGCCGCGGTCGCGTTCATCGTTCGTCACGACAACGCGGCCCTGATCCGCGAACTGCCCATTGGCCCAGCCAATGCCGGTGTTGTGGAAGCGATCGTCCGTGAGGTTCGGCCCGCCGTGGCAGGTCACGCACTGCCGGCCACGAAACACGTCCAGCCCCGCGCGCTCATCAACGCTCAACATCTGTGTCTGCCCCGCCCGAAAGTAGTCATAACGCGAGTCGCGAGAACGAATGGTGCGCACGTAGCTCGCGAGAGCGTCGGCCACATCGGCGGCCTTCATGTTCGTGCGCTTCTGGATGTCCGACTCGGTCAGGCCCATCTCGTTGGGATTGGTCATGGGGCCGAGCACCTGCGCCTCGAGTGTCGTGGCGCGGCCGTCCCAGAAGAATGCGCGTCCGAAACCCGCGTTCACCAGCGAGGGCGTGTTGCGCGAGCCGAGCGCGTCGTGGACACCGCGCGCGATCGCCCGGCCGTCAGTAAACGCCTTCGACGGATCGTGGCAGGTCGCGCAGGACGTGGAGTTATCGGCTGACAAGCGCGTGTCGAAGAAGAGCTTGCGACCAGCGTCGATCTTCTCGAGCGTGAGGGGATTGGCCGCCGTGACGTTGAGTCCGCCGAACCCGTCAGGGCCGCCGGGTCCGCCGCGGCCCGGCCCTTGCGGCGGCGCGTCCGGTGGCGGTGCAGGCGGCCTCCCCTGTCCGCGCTGAGCGGAGAGACCAGCCGCGCCCACGATCAGCACAGCAGTGATGGCAATGACACGCGTGAAGGTTCTCGAACGGGCCGACAATCCCACGGGTGGAACCTCCTGTTGCCTATTAAGACCGGGAACGCCTTGCGAAAACCTTAAGGTTGGTTGCCCAGAACTCGCTCGGAGACCATAATCATCCCGCGCAGCCCACGCGCGGGGAGGCACGATGTTCTGTTCACGGTGCGGCAGCCCACTCACTCCTGGCACAAGATTCTGCGGCGCTTGCGGCGCGCCGACCTCCGCACCTGCTGGAGCGTCGGGCCCATTGAAGCGCCCGGGAGTGATCACCTTCCTCGCGGTACTCCAGTTCCTGGGCGGCGCCGTCTGGCTGCTGGCCGCGCTGGGCGTGATGGCGGGTCTCGCCGCCGGCGGCCCCGCCGCCGCGGCCGCCGTAGCCGCACCCATGGCGATGGTGCTCGGCGTGTGCGGAGCGCTGCAGCTGGCCTGTGGCGTTGGGCTGCTGAAGCTCAAATCGTACGGACGCACGCTGCAGATTGTCTTTGCGGCGATCGGGCTCCTCGCCATTCCGGTGGGGACCATCATTTCGATTCTGCTGTTGGTCTATCTGAACAAACCCGGCATCAAGACGCTGTTCTCGGATCGGCCCGCCGCTGATCTCAGCGCGGCGGAGTTGGCCGAAGTCGAGGCGGTGACCAAGTCGTCGGTCGGCGTCATCGTGCTGATCGTGGTGGCGGCTGTGGTTCTGGTGATCTTCGTCGCGGGCATCATCGCGGCGATCGCCGTGCCGGGCCTCCTGCGGGCTCGCGTAGCAGGCAACGAGGTGTCGGCGATCGCATCGCTGCGATCCATCTCCAGTGCGGAAGCGGCCTATGCGACCGCATGCGCGAACGGCGGTTACGCGATCCGCCTCGAGGATCTCGCGAAGCCGCCGGCTGGCAGTCAGGCAGCGTTCATCATGCCGGATCTTGGATCGGCAGGCGCCGAGAAGAGCGGCTACCGCATGACGCTCGAGCGAGATCGCGCCCCGGGAGTGGTCGATGTCAGCCCGGCGGCCGTGACCTGCAACGGGTCGGTAAACCCGCCCGCCAGCTCGTACTTCGCCAGCGCCGAGCCCATCACCCCGGGCGTGACCGGCGTCAGATATTTCGCGACCGACTCAAGCGGCACGATCTTCGAGAGCACGCAGCCGATTCGGAATCCGCTCGTTCCCTCATCGTCGGTGACGCCACTCAGATAGTTTTCGCGGCCGACTGCGCGGCGCCGTGATCACGGCGCGTCAGGAACTCCTCGGCGGCCCCCAGCGCGAACCGTGCGGGGTCGAGCCGCGCGAGGTCGGCTTCGAGTGATTCGGTGAGGCACCGCGGGCAGTCGGTGGCCGGGATCGGCAAGTCGTATTTCGCGTACAGCTGCTGGCGCCCGGGCAGGAAGCGCGCGTAATACTCCAACGGCGCGGGTTCACGATTGCTGTACCGCGCGCCGCCCGGAACAATCCACGTCGAATACTTGGGATAGATCCCCTGCTGATAGCACCACTCCAGGCCTTCGAGCGTGGCGTCAGCCGCCGCCTCCGGTGAGGCGTAGGCGCCGGGCACCGCGGTCTCCACGCCGGCCACGAAGTTGCACATCACGTGGCCCGGACCAAACACGTCCACGGCTTCCTTGAGGCAATCCATCCAGCGGTCGCGACCAACCGACCGCGCCTTGCCCGGCATGATCTCCGGCCACAGCGCCTCGTTCCACACTTCCATCGAGTAACACACGTAGTCGAAACCGGCCGTCTTGAGGCGCGCACTGTCCGCGCGGTCGAGCGCCTGAATCGCCGCGACGGTCGGCGGCACGCGCTCACCGGTCTCGCGCAACGCGTTCATATACAACAGAAACGCATCCGCTTCCTTCGTGCGATTGAACAGGCTCCCACCGCTGAACGCGAGATAGCCGACCGACCCCTGCTCCTGCCACGCGGAGCGGATCGCCTCGCGCATGTCCTCCACGTTCGGGCGCACTTCGTGCGACTTGCCCATCCGCACCCACGAACAGAACCGGCACTCCTCTTCCTCGGCGACGAACTCGCAGTAGCGCAGGAGGAAGATCGCGATCGGCCCGCACGCACCGCCCAGGCTCGGCGAGAACAGCGAGCCATTCGGCGTGCCGCGCGACGTCCGCTGCCCCGGCCACTGCAACCGCGGCCCGGGGATGACCTCAGTGATGTGCGACTGATCGGCGCCGTCCGCCAGCCACATCGCCCCGGTGTCCGGATCGGTCACGAGCGCGTACGGGCTGGTCGCGTTGTGCCGTACAAACACGTGCACGCCGCCCGGCAGTTCGATGCTGCCCTGCATGTGCACACGCGCATCGGCGACGGCCTTCTGCCCCGCCTCGTCGTGATGGTGAAAATACCGGCTGCCGATCGGCGCTTCGAGCCTGACGCCGGATCGCAGAATATCGGTCTTGAGCAACGCGAAACGGGGAAGTTCAGGAAATCGCTCGGCCAGCGCGTCGAAGTTCATACCGAAATGATACCGGATGCCGCTCGGTCATTCGCGCCAGACGCGCGCGTCCTGTCGAATGTGCCACACGGCGGTCTCGCTCCCGGACACCCGGCTTCGAATCGTTGCCTCGAAGAGTGACGGCGTGACAAAGAGCTGCGGCTCGGCGAGGCCGGCGTCGACCGGCACGGCCATGCCGAGTTCCGCCAGCGTGGCCGCATAGCGTTTCTGTGCGATGCGGAACTCGCGCTGCGCTTCGTACACGGCCTGCAGCCACTGCCGCGCCAGCCACGCGGGATCGGGCACGAACGGCGTGGCCGCATCCGCAAACTGCACGTAGCCCCAGCGCTCCGGCCGGTGCATGTCCACAACCTGCTGCGGCGACCACACCCAGTTGTGCTCGTTG
>CAYHEX010000191.1:0-8805 GCA_964355365.1 uncultured Solibacteraceae bacterium
AAGGACTTCATCGTGGCGCACCCGTCGTCGGATCCGCAGGAAGTGGCGGTCGCCCTCGTCCGTGGCGCGTTTGAGTATCAGGGCCAGAAGTGCTCGGCGGCCAGCCGTTCGTACATTCCGCAGTCGATGTGGGGCGAAGTGAAGGAGCGCGCGGTGGCCATGATGAAGGACATCGCGATGGGGGATCCGCGCGACTTCCGCAACTTCATGAGCGCCGTGATCGACAAGAAGGCGTTCGACAAGATCGGCGAGTATCTGGCCGATGCGAAGCAGAACGCGAACATCATCGCCGGAGGCGGATCCAAGGGCGACGAAGGCTACTTCATCGAGCCGACACTGATCGAGACGAAGGATCCGGCCTACAAGCTGCTCTGCGAGGAGATCTTCGGACCGGTGATGACCACCTACGCGTATCCGGACGCCCAGTGGGCCGAGACGCTCGACATTGTCGATCGCACGTCGCCGTACGCGCTGACCGGCGCGATCTTCGCGACGGACCGCGCGGCGGTGCGCCAGGCGACCAGCGCGCTGCGCAACGCGGCGGGCAATTTCTACATCAACGACAAGCCCACGGGCGCCGTCGTTGGCCAGCAGCCGTTCGGCGGCGCGCGCGCGTCGGGCACGAATGACAAGGCGGGCTCGAAGCTCAACCTGATCCGCTGGGTGAGCACCCGCACGATCAAGGAAACCTTCACGCCGCCCCGCGATTACAAGTACCCGTTCATGGCGGAAGAATAGACACAAGGCAGAAGGCACAAGGCAGAAGGCAGAAGGCAGGTGGGGGCGCGGCTCTTCGGAGCGCGCCCCTTCTTTTTCTACTCGCTAATTCGCTAATTCGCTAACTCGCTAACTCGCTAATTTCGCATTCGGCCTTGCTCCACACTCGTGCGAGCAGTCGTGGGTCCGCGTAGTGCCGAAGCCACAGATCGACTTCGGGCATCGTCCAACCCACCTCCAACAGAAAGAGCACCGTCTCGATGCTGCGAAGCCATGTGCGCAGGCCTTCGCCGAGGTGCGCGGTCCAGTTCGCGAAGACATGGGCGGCAAGAAACACGTTCGTGAGGTTCGAAAGGTTCGCGAGGTTCGGGAGGTTCTGTTCGAAAGGTTGCGTGGGGTTCGTGGGGTTCGTGAGGGTGGTTCGGGCAACGGCGTGCGCGTGGCGTACGCGATAGATCAACTCGCCCTGGCCCGGTCTCCACGTGCGAACAGCCTCGACGGCGATGGAGAGGCGCGCGAGGATTTGCCGCGGCGTTTCCTTGAGGTTGCACAGTTCCACACTCAGTCGTTCCCATTCCCACCAGCTGTCCCAGTCCATCAGGACGGTCGGGCACAGCGCCGGGGGGAGACTGGTGCGCGCGTCGAGGCCGACGTATTCGGCGCCCGGCGGAAACGCCGGGGCGTTATCGACGATCTCGACGTCCGCGTCGAAAGTGACGAGCATGTCGAGGGCGGTGGGGCAGTAGTGCGAGAGCGTGACCGATACGCCGCGCAGGTCTGTGATTGAGATCCGCGGGAACTGGCGGCAGGCGAGCGGCAGCGCCTCGTGCCCGTGCGCCGCCTGGATCCCGCAGCGGTGGGCCTCGGCGTCATGAAACGCGCAGCCGCGCGCCGTCATGGGCAGGAGGCCGCCTTGATCGTCGGGGATCGGCCACCCGGACGTGCAGCACAGACCGCTGTGCCGGCAGCGGTACTGGGCGTGAACGGACAGGCAGCGAACCATGGCCATAGGTTACTGGACGTCCGACCTGCGTGATAATCTGCACCACTCGGTGTCACAGCAGCAGGACAGCCTCGTTGGCCGCACCCTTGGCCGCTATCACGTCGACGCCCGGCTCGGGGCCGGCGGTATGGGCGTCGTCTACCGCGCGCATGACCAGGTATTGCAGCGCGACGTCGCGATCAAGGTCCTGAGCAGCCAGTCAGACGCAGCGGGCCGGTTGCTGCAGGAAGCGCGCAGCGTTTCCGCCCTGAATCATCCCCACATCTGCACCGTGCATGAGGTCGGCGAGCATGACGGCCACATGTTCATCGTCATGGAGTTTATCGACGGCGAGCCGCTCAGCACGCGCGTAGAGCGCGGCGCGCTCGAAGCGAAGGATGTGCTGCGCATTGGGGAACAGATCGCTGACGCGCTGGTTCACGCCCATGGCCGCGGCGTGATTCATCGCGATCTCAAGTGCGCGAACGTCGTTGACCTTCCGGAGCAATGGGTCAAGGTGCTCGACTTCGGCATTGCGATTCGCCCGTCAGCCGCGACGGCCGAGACCATGACGCAGGTCATCGACGCGCCGGGCGTGATCAACGGCACACTCGCGTACATGTCTCCCGAAGTGGTGCGCGGTGAACCGGCGGATCCGCAGAGTGAGATCTGGAGCGTCGGCGTGATGCTCTACGAACTCGCGGCCGGACGCCGGCCCTTCGTGGCGGACTCCACGTTTGCCCTCGTGGCCGCGATCATCGGCCACAGCATGAAGCCGTTGCCGGCGGCGGTGCCCCCGTCCGTCAGTTCCGTGATCGAGCGCTGTCTCGCGCGCGAGCGTCGCGAGCGGTACCAAAGCGCGCGTGAACTGAAAGCCGTGCTGCAGACGGCGCGGCAGGCGTTGACCTCGGGTCGCCACACGGGGGCCGACTTCGGTCCCGCGATGCCGCGGCGCATGGAGTCTGTGGCCGTGCTGCCGCTTGCCAATCGCTGCGCGGAACCGGGACAGGAGTTCTTCGTCGACGGCATGACCGACGCGCTGATTGCCGAACTGTCGCGCGTGCAGGCGTTGCGCGTGATCTCGCGCACGTCGGTGATGCGCTATCGCGACACGACGAAGACCGCGCCGGAGATTGCCGCGGAACTCGGCGTGGATGCCATTGTCGAAGGCTCGGTGATGATCGCCCGCGGCATCGTCCGCGTGCAGGCGCAGTTGATCGACGCGGCCGCGGATCGCAACGTCTGGTCCGGCAGCTACGATCGTCCGGCCGATGACGTGTTCGCGCTGCACAGTGACGTCGCGAAGGCGATCGTCGCCGACCTGCGCGTGAAGCTGTCGCCGGAGGAGCAGACTCGCTTGAACGCCGCACGGCCGACGAGCGGCGCCGCCCACGAGCTATGGCTCAAGGGCCGCTATCTGCAGAACAAGGCTGTCTGGACGCTCGCGGATTACGAGCAGGCGCTCGCGTACTACGAGCAGAGTGTCGCGGCCGACCCGGCGTTCGCTCCAGCCTACGTCGGGCAGGCCGACATCTGCCATCGCCTCGGCGGATATGGCTTCGTGCCGCCGGCCGTCGCATTCGGCCGCGCCAAGCTGGCCGCGGAGCGCGCGGTGATGCTCGACGACGGGCTGGCCGCCGCGCATGCGGCAGTCGCGTTCTCGCGCTGGCTCAACGACTGGGACTATCGCGCGGCGTTGGTGGAGTACGAACGCGCGCAGGCGCTCGGTGACGAAGAGCAGTTGCATCAGCACGGCAGTTTGCTCTCGCTGATGGGTCGGCATGACGAGGCCGTCGCGCGCTATCTGCAGGCGGCGTCGGTGAATCCGTTCAACTCCGACGTGCGGTGGGGCATGGGCATGGTCTATCGCATGGGCGGGTGGGCCGACCGCGCGGTCGAGTCGCTGCGCTCGTGGCTGCTCGTCGAGCCCAACGACATGCAGGCGACGTTTCATCTCGCGCTTGCGCTCGGGGACCTCGCCCAGTATGCAGAGGCGGAGGCGATCCTCGCCGGCATGGCCGCGGTGCCGCAACTCAAGGGCCTGGTGCTCGGACCGCTCGGCTACATGCGCGGCCGCGCGGGACGTCGCGACGAAGCGCGCGCGGCGATTGACGAACTGAGTGCGTTTGCCGCGATGGGTTATCCCGTGCAGGGCTGGCTGGCGGTGGGCTGGATGGGCCTCGGCGATCATGAACAGGCGCTCGGCGCGCTGTCTGCCGCGGTCGAGGCCCACGAAGCGTGGATGCCCACATGGATGAATGTGGATCCCGCGTTCAAGCCGCTGCGCGGCCATCCGAAGTTCTCCGAGCTCTTGCGCGCGACCGGCCATGTCGCGTGAGACCGACACGCGCGTCATCGTCCTCGTCGTACTGACTCTCACACTCGGCATTCCGCTTGATGCGCTCGGGCCGCGCGGCGCGCAGTCGATCGTCAACGTCTGGACGTGGGGCGCGCTCGCCTGGGTGATGTGGCAGTCGACTCCGGAACATCGCCGCGAACTGGCGGCCTGCGTCGTGCTGGCCACGCTCGGAGAGCTCTTCCTGATGGAAGTGTGGGGGCTGTATCACTACCGCCTCCTCAATCTCCCGCTGTTCATCCCTCCCGGTCACGCACTCGTGTTTACTGCCGCGATGCGGATGAGCCGTCGCGTCCCGGCCTGGTTCCCGTGGGTCGTGGCGGCGTGCGCTGCGCCGTACGTTGGATATGCCGCGTGGGCCGGCTTCGACACACAAGGGCTGCTGTGGTTCCTCGTGCTCGGCGCGTTCATGGTGTTCGGCCGCGAGCAGGCGCTCTACGGCGTGGCGTTTGCGATCGCGCTGGTCGTTGAAACGTACGGTACGTCTCTGGGCGGCTGGCGGTACCACGCGGTCGAGCCGTGGTTCGGGCTCACGACGACCAATCCGCCAGTGTGCGTCGGCGCCATCTACTGCACGTTGGAAGTCATGGTGCGGCGTGCCGGCCGCATTCGCGTGATCGAACCGCTTCAGTCCTGAAGCGCCAGGCCAGCTTTGCGGATGGCCCGGTACACCCAGATCAGGCCGGCGGTGTAGGAGCCGATCAGTCCGTACACGAACAACATGAACTTCGGGTCGGTGTTGCCCCATGGGGCCGTGCCGTTTATCCAGTCTGAGTACGTGCCCAACGTCATCGTGCGATCGGGCTGCAGGAAGATCCACCCCATGCAGAAGGTCACGGCCAGGACGTAGACGACGACCGAGTATTTCGGGCGGCCATGCCGGACGAAGTAGGAGCCCACGATGAAACCGCAGAACTTCATCAGATACAACATGAGGAAGACGACGGGGAACAGCCACGGGTAGTCCATGATCGAGTCGCCATGGAACCACATGTGCGAGGTCTCGAATCCGAAGTAGTAGACGAGCAGGTAGAGCGGCGGCCACAGGAAGAAGAGCGTGTGGAAGATGATCACGAGCATCAGCGCTTTCGCGATCGGACCGTCGTGCTTGTCGGCGTAGAGCAACTGCCGTCGGGCGGCATGCGCCATCAGACTGCCGGCGCCGAATGCGATCGGGAGATCAACTTGGATCACAGGAGCTCCTTAGAAATTGAGGTGCAACTCAACGCTGATACGCCGCCGCAACACATCGCCGAAGATGTGCTGTCGTACCGCGGCGTCTGCGAGGTTCACGGCCTTCAGCGCCAGCGACCCATCCCCGCGACGCATCGTAAACCGATAACCGGCCGTGGCGTTCACCATCGCAAACCGGTTCGTCCAACCCTGATACGGTTGCACATCCGCCCAGAACGCGCGGCTGTTGCCGCTGACCGAGAGACTGCCGAAATAGCGGCCGCGTGAGGCGGTGAGGCCCGCGTTCGTCCGGTGGCGCGCCGGGATGTTCAGCGTGATCGGCACATCCTTCGAGACGTCGGGAGTCTTTTGGAACGAGTAGTTTGCGTAGACCGAGACCGACGTCGACAGCCGCGCATCGATCGACGCTTCAAAACCCGCATCAATGACCTTGCCGAGGTTCAGCTCTGTCAGCACTTTGGGCAGCGGGATGGACGTGAGCAACGCCGCGGGCAGCGGCCAACCGGGTGGCGGTGCGGACGGCGTGTAGAGCGCGGTTGGCACGAGCGTGATGATGCCCTTCGTCTCGTTGCGATACACCGACAGCGTCACGGTGGCACGGCGTCCGAGCGTGCCTGTGTAGCCGGCCTCGAGCGCGTTGTCGGTGAGTGGCTTCAGATCGCGGTTGCCCTGCGTCAGGAAGGGCAGCGTGAACGGTCCGGTCGGCAGCGGCACAACGGTCTCGGTGGCAAACGTCAGGTAGTTTTCAAGAAATGACGGCGCGACGTACGCCCGGTTGAAGCTCGCGCGAACGGTGTGGCCCTTGACCGGCTCGATCACCACGCCCACGCGCGGCGACACCGTGGTGCCGAACGAACTGAACCAATCCACGCGGCCGCCCGCGCGCAGACGAATCGCGTCGGTCGCAAAGATCTCTGTGTCGGCGACGACGCCCACTTCCTGCCGCGCGTGCTCGTCCGGCGCGACGTTGATCGTGAAGTGATTGAGCCGCGTCGTGCCGGCCACGGTGATGACCTGGCGCGGGAGGACGAATTGGTGCTCGGCTTCCGCGGCCACGGTCTGATAGGTGAACGTGACGACGCTCGGCGCCAACAGGCTCGTGACGGTGGCGTCGTGCGCGTCGAACGAGACGTTGAGGCGTGTCGCGTTGCGCTCGTACTGCACGCGGCCGAAGCCTTGCCGCATCGGGCTCGCTTCCTGCGGTCCGACGACCGTGACCATGCCGCCGCTCGTGGAGGCGTAGCCGGCGTCGGCGCGCCACGTGGCGCCGTCGGCTTGCGAGAAGTCCAGACGCACGCCGCCACTGCCGCGTGTCGTGCCTGAATTCTTGTAGAGGGGCAGTGGTGTGCCGTCCGGTAGCGCCAACGGCCGTTCCCACGCGTCTTGATGAAAGAAGGAGGCGCTGGCTTTGTAGCCGAGACGGCCGCGCACACCCGCGTGCCGCACGGCGACGTCGGCCGTGGACAACGCGCCGCCACCGAGTCGCACATGCGTGCCGAGATCTTCGCCGGGCGCGCGCGTGAGGATGTTCACCACGCCTGTCAGGGCGTTGGTGCCCCACAGCGCGGAGCCGGGTCCGCGCATCACTTCAACCTGCTTGATCTCGTCAAAATCCACGCCCAGCAGATCCCAGATGATCATGCCGTAGTAGGGCTGATACGCTGGGCGGCCATCAATGAGTGCCAGCGTCTTGTTCGAGGCCTGGCTCACGGCGCCGCGCGCCGTGAATTGCACGTCACGCGCCGAGAACTGCGTGATGTTCACGCCCGGCACGCTACGCAGGATGTCCGCGTAGTTCTGCACGGGTTTCGCCTGGATGTCGTCGCGGCCGATCACCGACATGGCGGCGGGTGTGTAGCGGACGAGTTCCTCTTTGCGGCTGCCGGTGACGACCACCGTTTCTCCGAAGGTCACCGGCTTCAGTTCGAAGGTCAGCGTGGCCGCCTGTCCCCCAATGACTTGCACATCGTTGCGCTGGACTGGCGCGAAGCCGCCGAGTTCCACGCGCACGCGGTACGTGCCGGCGGGGAGGCCCGCGAATGCGAACGCGCCGGCGTCGTCAGTGGCCGCGGCCTGCGCCGCTCCGGTCGCCGGATTGAGCAGGGACACGGTCACGCCGGGGACCGGAACGCCGTCGACCGTGGTGACACCACGGACGCTGCCGGTTGAGGGGATGGTCTGGGCCGACGCGTCACGCGTCGCCGCGAGCATCAGCATGGCTGCCAGCATGTAACCGAGCATGGTCCGCATCAGGGTTGGTGGACCGGATCGTAACACGCTGCGGGAAGTTGGTGCCGGAGGAGGGAATCGAACCCACAAGAGGCGAAGCCTCGGAGGATTTTGAGTCCTCTGCGTCTGCCAGTTCCGCCACTCCGGCTTTGAAATGGTGTGCGACGAACTCGACGAGTATAGCATTCGAGTCAGGGGGACTTGCGATGCCAAGCCTGGTACTGACGTGGGTGGCCAATTCCGCGGCGATTTGGCTGGCCGCTTATCTCTTCAGCGGTGTCTCGGTGGCGTCCTGGACGGACGCGTTCGTGGCGGGCCTGGTGCTGACGCTGGTCAACGCCATCGTCAAGCCCATCCTCGTGGTCCTCACGCTGCCGATCACGCTGGTCACGCTCGGCCTCTTCTACTTCGTCGTCAGCGCCATCTGCCTGAAGATCACGGCCGGCCTGATCGACGGCTTCGCGGTCTCGGGCTGGTTCAACACGATCATCGCCGCCATCCTGATCAGCGTCTTCAGCACCATCATTCAAGGCCTGCTGAAGTCCCCCGACCGCGCCCGCTGACGCCCGACGCGATATACAGTACTGAGTTGCAATGCAGCGGGGCGGCGTGTCGTATTGCCCTGTGGAGGAGCTGAGGATGAGAGTGCGATCAGGTAATGCGGTTCGGATGCTCGCGGGCGGTGTGTTGGCGGCGGTTATTGCCGTGGCCGGTAATTGGTCCGGTTTGGTGCAGGCGCAAGCGCCCACCCCGGTGAAGGGTGTGAAGTTCTCGCAGGTCAGCCCGGCGGAGCTCAAGGAGTATCTGACGTATCTTTCGTCTGACCAGCTCACCGGCCGCGCGATCTATACGGAAGGCTACGGCCTGGCCGCCGGCTACATCCAGGAGCACCTGCGCAAGTGGGGCGTGAAGCCGATCGGCGAGCACGGCACCTACCTGCAGACCATGAAGAACCGTGGATACAAGGTCACGCGCAACTCCACCGTCACGGTCGAAGTGGGCGGGCAGACCAGGACCTTCAAGCAGGGCGAACACGTCACGTTTCCGGTGGCGAGCGGCGGCAAGCAGACCGTGACCTTGAACGGCGCGCAGTTCATCGGCACGAACGCCGCGCCGGTGGCCGGCCTCGATCTCAAGGGCAAGCTCGCGGTGTGGATGAACGCGACGGCGGCGGCCGGCGCGGGCCGCTTTGCCCGCATCCCGCAGAACGCGGGCGTGAACGGCGCCATCGCCGCGGGCGCGACGGGCGCCGTGGGATTTGCCCCGGCGCCGCCGGCGCCGACCGCAGCCACCGAGGCGCTGGCCAAGGCGCAGGAAGCGCTGGCGC
>CAYHEX010000192.1:0-8690 GCA_964355365.1 uncultured Solibacteraceae bacterium
CCAGCGGCGTTTCGGCCTGGACCGACGCGGAGACCACGCCGCGATCGACGCGTACTTGAATCCGCACTTTGCCCAGCGCGTTGGGATTCAATTCGATCGTCGCATCGCCGCCGCCCTGAGCCCACTGCATCCGCAGCGTTTGCACAATCTGGTCCGTGACCTGCGCGTCCACCAGACCGGCGACGGTCATTGCGGCCGGTGCCGCTGCCGCCGCCATCGGTGCCGGCGTGCTGTGCGGGGCAACATAGACGGGCGACAACACTCGCGCGCCCGCGTGGTCAACAGCGAGCGACACGATCGGCGGCCGCGCAAACACGACCGGCGACGCGGGCAGCACGGCGGGTGTCTTCGAGGCGTTCTGCGCCTCGGCGTGGAGCAACTCCGCAATCTCGCGCGCGCGCGCCGTGACCGGGGTCACCGGAGCGGTGGCCGCATCGAACTGGACCGAGCCGTTCTCCGCGGCGGCCGCGATCTCGAGCGCCACCTCCACCGTCGCGGGCAGCCCTGCCAGTGGGCCACGCGCGACATCCGCCAACAGCGGCGTCTTCGAGGGCATCGGAGAATCAGCGGGCGCCGCAGGGACGGGCGCGGGGGTGACGCCGACTGACGCCACGACGTCGCGCGCCACTGGCGTGTCCTGCAGACGTGGTGAGCGCTGCATGAGTGGAACATCCTGCGCTGGGGGGGGTTCGCGCGGGCCGAGCGGGCCTGGCGCGTCCTGCTGTTGCTGCGTGTACCGCCCGGGGCGCGAGCCCTGCGCTCCCGCCAAGTCCGATGGGATCGTCGTGTCGGTCGCCCCCGTCACCTCGGGGTCAAGCGCCGCGTCGGGGGCAATCGTCACGTCGATCGTCATCGACGCGTCCGGCATCGTCCGCGTGTCCTGCGAGCCAGGCATGCTCTGCGCGACCGGCACGACATCAGCACCATCGACACTCGACAGGTTTGCGTGGACCGTGGCGCCCGCGACAACCGGCCGATCCGGCGCAACCTGCGCACCATCGACAGCCGGAAGGTCCTGCCATTCCTGCGCACCCGATACGTTCCGAAGACCCAGCCCCGGCAGCGCGTGCGGCGTCACCGAGACGTCAGCCACGACCACGATGGCGGGAACAACGGTCGGATCCTCGCCACCGGAAACGGCGTCCGCCGATGGCTCGGGGGGCTCGGCCACACGCGCCTGTTCTGGTGTCGTGGAGGCGATGGCCGCCTCAGCAGCAGGCGCCTGTGTGCGCATGGACCGGAAGAAGCCCGCCAGGTCGGCCACGCTGCGCTGGTTGCCAACGCCCTCACCGTCCGGCGTCGGCCGTGCATCCGCGGCACTCAACGTGACTGACGTGACTGATGCGCCCTGCGGGGTTGGATCGGGTGCGCCTGCGGCCGCCGGCTCGGAGGGGGCAGCCTGCGCATCCTCCGCGCCCTGCATGAGCGACGCGAAATCGCCCTCCAGATCGGGCGGAACCGCGGCGCCGGGCTTGACGTTGCCCGCCGCGCCCGTGACGGGCGCAGCGGTATCGACGAGACCGGGAAAGGACATCAACACAACGACACTCCGATGGTTTTACCGTTTGAGATTCAGCGTGTCTTGGAGCATCTCGTCCGCGACGGTGATGCTCTTCGAGTTCGCCTGATAGCCGCGCTGCGCGAGGATCATCTGCGTGAATTCCTGCGCGATGTCCACGTTGCTCTGCTCGAGTGAACTGCCGATCAGTGAGCCGCGCCCGCCCGAGCCGGCCGTGCCGACATTCGCGATGCCGGACGCTTCGGTCTCGCCGTAGCCGTTCGCGCCGAGCTTGGTCAACCCCTGAGGATTGCTGAAGCTCGCGAGCGCCAGTTGCGCAATGGTCACCGACCGGCCCGCGCCGAACGACGCGATCAACTCGCCGCTCGAGTTGACGCTGAGCGAATCGATGGCCCCGGCCGCTGCACCGTTCTGCGTCACCGACGTCGTCGCCGACGGCGACGAGAAGCCCGTGATCGTGCCCTGCCCGTTGGCGTCGAGCAACGACCACGTGAAGTCGGTCGGCGCCGCGCCGTTGGCCCAGGCCGGGCTCACCACCACCACATTGGCCGCGGCCGCGCCATCAACGGTCGCCAACCGACCGTTGGCGTCAAACCCCAGCGTTCCGGCGGCGATCTGCAGCGGCGTGCCGGCCACACCACCCGTCGCTTCCGCGCCCGGCACCGTGATGTTGTAGTCCCACGCGCCTGGAGCGGTGTTCGTGAACGTCAAGCTCGCCACATGCGGTACACCCAGCGCGTCATACATCTGCACCGATGTCGAGAACGTCTGACCCACTGCGGCAGCGGTCTCCAGATTCGTGATCGTCGAGAATGACGTGGTCGGCACCGGCGGACGAAGCACACCGGGCGGAATGCTGATCGCCGTCGGCTGCGCGCTCGTGAGCATGGTGCCCGTGGCAGGATCCAGCGTCGTATAGCCCAACACCGTATCGCCGCCCGAGCTCACCAGCGTTCCGGTGGCATCGAAGCCGAAATCGCCCGCGCGCGTGTACGAGCGGCTCGTGGCGCCGCCGGTCGCCGCGGACTTGGTGCTCACCACAAAGAAGCCGTTGCCCTGAATCGCCACGTTGGTGGCCACGCCCGTGTTCTCGATGCCGCCCTGCGAGAAGTTCGGCGAGATGGACCCGGTCGTAACACCCAGCCCCACCTGCATGGGGTTGTGGCTGGTGCCGCCCACGTTCTGACTGACCAGATCCGCGAACAGCACCGTGCTCGACTTGAAGCCGATCGTGTTGATGTTGGACAAGTTGTTGCCAATCACGCTGAGCTTCTGTTGATTGGCATTAAGACCGGCCAGGCTGGCCGAGAACGCTCCCATGGACATGACTTAGGCTCCCTGCGTTGACGACGAAGACGAAGTGGTGGTGTTGGTCGGAAGGTCGGCGAGGCCGTTCACGAACGTCATCAGCTTTGACACGTTGTCGTTGATAGCCTGCAGCTGCTCCAGCGAGCTGAACTGCGCCAGCTGCGCCAGAAACTCGCCGTCCGCCTGCGGTTCGAGCGGATTCTGGTGCTTCATCTGCGTCACGAGCAGATTCATGAATGCATCCTTGCCAAGCGCGTTGACGTTGCTCACTTCGAACTCCCTTCGGCCATCGCGCGCGTCGTAAACCGCACGCGGGCCAGTTCATCAATGACCCGTTGCTCGCGGAGCGTTTCCTCGTGGCGGAATCGCCGCCAGGCCCGGTCACGCAACCGCTCCAGCACCAGACGCTTCTTCCGCGCCTCCTGCCAGATCCGCCGCGACACCAGCACCGCCTCAGCGGCCTCCGCAGCTTTGGCGGCCGCGACATGCGCGGCCGCCGATAGACCTGCAATCCAATTCCTGTGCCAGCTCTGCGTGCTGCTGTCTTCACCCTGCGTTTGCGAGTCGATCAGGGCCTGCGCCGCGTCCCGGCGCTCAGTCGCAATCTGCTCGCATCGCGCGTCTGCGTCGCGTTTGAGCCCGTCTTTACGGGCGCATTCGAGTAAGGCCTCATCTTCCTGGCGCCGCCGCGCGTCGAGCGCGGCGGCGGCACGAAAACGAAAGACGGCCATGGGTTAGAGGGAGTGCAGGGCGTCGACAGCGTCGGAAAGTCCGCCGAGCATGTCGGCGGGCTGACACAGCAGCCCGCGAATGGCATCGCGACGCAGAATGGCCGCGTCGAGCCGCGGCTGGGTGCCGGGCGTGTAGGCGCCAACGCTGATCAGATCCTCGCTGTCGCGCAGGAGCGTCATCCACTCGCGCATCTGGGCGGCCTTCGCACGATGCTCCGAGGTCGTCACGGCCGGCATCGTTCGGCTGATGCTCGCCAGCACGTCGATCGCCGGATAGTGATTGCGTCCGGCCAGTTCACGCGAGAGCACGATGTGGCCGTCGAGGATGCCACGCACGGCGTCCGAGATGGGTTCGTTGTTGTCGTCGCCCTCGACGAGCACGTTGTAAAACGCCGTGATGCTGCCCTTGCCGCGAATGCTGCCGGCGCGTTCGAGCAGGCCGGGCAACAGGCCGAACACCGAGGGCGGATAGCCCTTCGCGGTGGGCGGTTCGCCGGCGGCCAGGCCCACTTCGCGTTGCGCCATAGCGAAGCGCGTGACCGAGTCCATCATCAGCAGCACGTTGCGGCCCGCGTCGCGGAAGCCCTCGGCGATCGAGGTCGCGGCATACGCCGCGCGCATGCGGGCCAGCGCCGGGCTATCCGAGGTCGACACGACTACGACCGACTTGGCGAGGCCCTCAGGGCCGAGATCGTGCTCGAGGAAACTGCGCACTTCGCGGCCGCGCTCGCCAACCAGGGCCAGCACCACCACGTCGGCTTCAGTCCCGCGGGCGATCATGCCCAGCAGCGTGCTCTTGCCGACGCCGCTGCCGCCGAACAGGCCGATGCGCTGGCCGCGGCCACAGGTCAGGAGCGCATCGATCGCGCGCACACCGGTGCTGAGCGGTCGGGTGACCGGATCGCGGTCCATCGGATTGATCGACGGCGGCTGTAGCAGCCCGTCTTCCGTGGTGGCCAGCGGACCGAGACCGTCGATCGGGCGGCCGAGGCCGTCAATGACGCGGCCGAGCAATCCGTCGCCGATCCCGATGGATCGGGCCGCGCCGGATGCGATGAGCCGATCCCCGGGGCAGATGCCCGCCATGTCGGCCAACGGCACAGACAGCAGGCGGCCATCTCGGAAGCCCACGACTTCCATGGGAATCGAGCCGCCGTCGCTGAGTCGAACTTCGCAGATCTCGCCGACACTCGCGTGCGGACCCAGGCTCTCCACCACCAGGCCAACCACACGGGCGACGTGCCCGGCTAACGGCGCGGGATTCGCCTTCGCGACGCGCGAGAGGTAGCGCTCGATGTTGAGAAACCCGCCGTGCGGCGGCCCCGAGGAAGACGGCTCAATGGGCGACGTCGTGGCCATGCGGACTCGCCTGTTCATTCGCAGCGCCGTCGCCGAGCAACGCCCGGGACAACTCCGACACCTGCGCGCTGATGCCGAGATCGATGACACCAAACTCGGAGCGCACAATGCAGCCCCCGCGCGGCACCGTCAGGTCGGGTTCGATCGCCACCGCCGCCGGCACCGCCTCGGGGCGCTTCGCGCGCACCGCCGTCATGGCGCGATGGTCGTCGGGATGCAGATGAATCGTGGCCGCGACGCTGTCGCCCAACCGGTCGATGGCGACGCGCGCCATGGCCAGCAGGAGGTCCGGATCCACAGTCAGCGCGCGATGGAGCACGCGCTCGGCCATCGCGACCGCCAGGCGCACCACATCGCGTTCGGTCTTGTGCAGCATGCCGGAGCGCAGCGCCGCGATTTCATCAATCGTGCCCGAGAGCCGTGTGATTTGGGCCTCGGCGCGCTTCGCGGCCGCCGCCTGCCCCTCGCGCTCGCCTTGCGCGTACCCCTTGGTGAACGCCTCGTGCTCCAGCGCCTCGATGTGCGCGCGAATCGACGCCTCGTCCATCGGTAGATCATCCGCCCCGGCGGGCTTCCGCCGCGGAGCGCCCGGCGCGGGATGCGCGTCGCCGATCCACTGGAACGGCTCCGTGGCGGCATCCGACGGCATGCGACGCGCTTTAGACCACATACGGCTCACCCGCCGCGCCGCCGAGCGTAATGGCGCCTTCTTCTTCCAGCTTGCGCGCGATGCCGACGATCTCGTGCTGCGCCTTTTCCACTTCCCGCAGCCGCACGGCGCCCAGCACTTCCATTTCCTCGCGCAGCAGATCCGCCGCGCGTTTCGACATGTTGCCGAAGAACCGTTGCCGCACATCCTCGCTGGCGCCCTTGAGCGCCACGATCAGGGTCTTCCGATCGGCCCGGTTGACGATCTCGCGAATGCCGTTGTCTTCAACGTGCACCAGGTCGTCGAACACGAACATGAGGTTGCGAATGGCCACCGCCATGTCCGGTGATGAACTCTCGATGTGCTCGAGCGTCGGCCGGCTCACGCCGCGGTCGAGTCGATTGAACAGATCCGCCACGGCGCGCAAGCCGCCGCGGGTTTCCTGCTTCACGCCGCCGAGCGACTTGAGCCGCTGGTCGATGAAGCCCGACACGCGGTTGATGACGTCGGGAGGAATGTCCTCCATGCTGGCCATGCGCATCAGCACGTCCGCGCGCATGTCGTCGGGCAACTGGGTCAGCAGCAGCGAGGCGCTGCTCGGATTGAGATGCGCCAGGATCAGCGCCACCGTCTGTGGGTGTTCCCCAAGAATGAACTTCGATAGCTGCTGCGGGTTCACTTTCTGGAGACCCGCAAAGCCGCTGACCACCGGAAACGAGTGCTTGATGCGGTCGAAAATGCGCCTCGACTGATCGTTGCCCACCGCGCGACCCAACAGCCGCCGGGCGCCATCCACGCCGCCCGCCGCCGGCATGTAGCCGCCCGACACCAGGTCCTGCACTTCCAGCAACACCGACTCGCCGATCTCGGCCGGCACCGCGCCCATGTTTGCGATCTCGCGCGCCAGCTTTTCGATCTCCGGCTCGAGGAAGTGCTTGAAGAGCGAGGCCGAGCTCTGCTCGTCGAGCGACATCAGCATGATCGCGGCCTTCTGGGGCCCGCTGATCCGTTCAACCTGTTCGGCGGCGGCTGACATTTAGCGGTCCTCTTCGGCGAGCCAGCCGCGCACGATGCGGGCGAGCTGTTCGGGTTCGTCGGTGGCCAGACGCGCGACCTGCCGCGACAAGCCGGGCAACCGATGCGCGGCGTCCATCGGAATCGCCGGCAGAGCCCCGCCGGCCGGAGACGCTTCCATCTCGTGAATCGTGCGCACACGATCGTTGCCGGCCGCGGTCAATTCACGCTGCAGCACCATCGCGCGTTTGGACATCGGACGGAACACGCCGAAGATCGCGGCCAACGCCAGCAACAGCACCGCCGTCGTCCGGAACGCGGACATGCCGTACTGCCGGCCGACGTCCGACATCGTCTGTTTCCACCCGCCCGGCGTCATCGGCAGCTCCTCAGGCGGTGCTTCGAATGCGATGTTCTCCACCGTCAGCTGGTCACCCCGGGCCTGATCAAAGCCGACCGCCGCCGATACGATTTTCGAGATCTGCTGAATCTCTTCCGGCTTGCGCGGCACAGACTTCACCGGCGCCGGTGCGGCCGCGCCGGGCGCCGCCGGGACTGCCGCCGGGCGCGCGTCGTCGACAATCACGGCCACGGAGAGGCGCGCCAGTTGACCCTGCGGGCTGAGGCGATGACGCGTCAGTTTTGACACTTCGTAGTTGGTGGTTTCCGAATTGCGGCTGTTGCCGGTGAGTTGCGGCGCCGGTGACGGCGGCGGCGTGGCCGCCGACGCGCCTTCCGGCAAGTTGGCGCGGGCGCCCGCAATGCCGCCCTGCGGATTGGTGGTTCGCGAATCCGCTTCGATGTTCGTCTGCTTGCTGCGCACGACCGTCGTCGGATCCCAGCGCTCTTCGGTCTCCTCTTCGGCGTCCCCCTTCAACCGGGCCGCCACATTCACGCGCACACGCCCGACGCCCACCACGGGCTCAAGCAACGCCACGACTTTCGTCGAGAGGTCGCGTTCAACCTGGAGCTGCTTGTCGAGTTGCAGACCGGAGGGCGCCGCGCCGTTCTCGTCGTTACGCGACAGGATGCGACCGGACGTGTCCATGATGGCGATCGACTCGGGGCGCAGCGACTCCACGCTGTGGCTCACCATTCCGGCGATGCCGCGCACCGTGGCCTCCGGCAGCGGACGACTGGTCTTGAGGCGGAGCGTGACCGATGCCTTGGCCGGCTCGGACTGATCCGAGAACAGCGAACTCTTGGCCATCGTCAACAGCACGCGCACGCTGGCCACTTCGCTCAGGGTCGAAATGGTGCGCTCGAGTTCGGTCTGCAACGCACGCTGGTAGTTGGTCTTCTCCTGCGCGTCGGTGGTCCCGAATGACGTCTTGTCGAAGAGCTCGAACCCGAGGCGACCGCCGGACACGAATCCGTCGGCACCGACCTTCAGGCGCAGTTCGTTGACTTTCTCCGCGGGCACCCGGATCGCGTGGCCGTTATCAACCAGTTCGTACTTGACCTTCTGCGCGTTGAGCTTCTCGACAATCGCTGACGCGCTTTCCGAGCTGAGCTCGTCGGCGAGCAGGACGAAGTCGGGCTTGTTGATCCAGTAGACCGAGGCGGCGATCACCGCCAGAACGCCCACCAGCGCCGCGCCAATTGACGCGAGCTGGAAGCTGCTCATCGAGCCCGCGAGTTTCTTGAGACCGGCCAGAAGCTGTTCGGGATTCATGGCGCGCTACACCGGCATCCGCATGACGTCCTGATACGCCTGCACCAGCTTGTTGCGGATCTGCACCGTCATCTGCAACATGACGTCCGCGTTCTGCAGGGCGATCATCGCTTGGTGCACGTCGCCCGTGCCGTCGACCATCCTGCTCACGGCGTCATTCGCCGTCGCAGACGACTCGTCGACCTTCCCCAGCAATTCCTTGAGGGTGTTGCTGAAATCGCCACCGGCCCCGGCGGCGCCCGAGGAACCCGGCGACCCGACAGAACCGACGGAACCGACCGAACCGAGCTTGCTTGGAGACATCAGACCGAGCGCGTTGATTGGTGTCGACATAAGGATCTACTTCGCCAGCTCCAGGGCTTTCTGCACAGTGTCGCGAATCAGTCCGATCGCCGAAAGATTGGCCTGATAGGCGCGCGCGGCGCCCAGCAGGTT
>CAYHEX010000193.1:0-5956 GCA_964355365.1 uncultured Solibacteraceae bacterium
ACTTCAAGCACTACCACGGCTACGACGAGCACACGGCGCTCTTGCGCAAGTGGGCCGCCGCCTATCCCAACCTGGTGGAGATGTATTCGGTCGGCAAGTCCCTCGAAGGCCGCGACATCTGGCAGATCACGATCACCAACAAGAAGACCGGCAAGGACACCGACAAGGCGGCCTTCTTCCTCGAAGGCGGGCGTCACGCCGGCGAGATCAGCGGCATTGAAGCGACGCTGTATTTCATCAACCACGTGCTGACGAATTACGGCAAAGACGCGGCCATCACCAAACTGGTCGACACCAAAGCGATTTACGCCAAGCCGAGTAACGATCCCGACGGCAACTCGCTCTATCACTACACGGCGCAATCGCTCCGGTCGACGGTGCGGCCGTACGACAGCGACGGCGACGGCCTGCTTGACGAGGATTCCGCGGAGGACCTCGACGGCGACGGCTTCGCGCGCCAGATGCGCAAGTTCGTGGGCGCCGGCAAGGGCAGCGCAAAGATCGATCCGCGCGATCCGAAGGGCCGCCTGATGCAGAACGTGGGCGCCGGGCAGGGCGACTACGACCTCTACTCGGAAGGCGTCGACAACGACGGTGATGGCGCGGTGAACGAAGACGGCATCGGCGGCCTCGACCTGCACCGCAACTATCCCGAGAACTGGCGCCCGATGACCGAAGCGACGGGCCGCGGCTATACCCAGCCCGGCGGCGGTGCGTACCCGCTGTCGGAGCCGGAGACCAAGGCCGTGTTCGACTTCCTGATGACCCACACGAATGTCGGCATCGTCCAGTCGCTCGACACGTCGGTGCCGATGATTCTGCGCGGCCCGTCGACGAGCAAGTCGGAAGAGTCGGTGTTTCCGGAAGACCTCGAGATCCTGCGCCGCTTTGATGCGAAGGGCATGGAGATCACGGGCTATCCGTGGGCGGGCGACACGTTCTTCGTGTACGCCAATCGCGGCCGCGGCGGCCAGCCGCCGTCACCCAACGCGCAGGGCACACCGCTGTTCGGTCACGGCCCGGACTTCGGCTACCTCTATTACGGTGCAGTCTGGTACGGCGACGAGATCTGGAACGGCGGACGTTTGAAAGAAGCGGACGCCAACAAAGACGGCACCACCGATGACATCGAGCTGTTCACCTGGCTCGATGCGAATCGCCCCGGCAAGAATGACTTCCAGCCGTGGACGAAAACCACGCACCCGACGCTCGGCGAGGTGGAAGTGGGCGGCTGGAATCCGAAGTTCTGGTCCCAGAATCCGCCCCCGGAAATGATCGAGACGTGGGCGAAGAACGAGGCGATGTTCAATGTGTTCCTCGCGCAGCAGCTCGCGCAGGTGAAGGTGGTCTCGGCCACTGCGAAGGCCGGCGCCGACGGCGTGTTCGATGTGTCGATGACGGTGACCAACGAAGGCCTGATCCCGACGGCGCTCGAGATCGCGAAGCGCGTGAAGATCGTCCGGCCGGATGCGGCGTCGATTCAGTTGTCGGCCGGGCAGACCTTCGTGGCAGCCGCGCCGGCGGCCGGTGGGCGCGGTGGCGGCGGCGGGCGCGGCGGCGGCGGGCGCGGCGGTGCGGTGGCCGGACCGCCGCGGGCGTCGAGCGAGATCGGCTGGTTGAAGCCCGGCGAGCAGAAGACCGTGACGTGGCAGGTGCGCGGTGCCGGTACTGTCACACTCGAGATCGCATCCACGCGCGGCGGCCTGGATCGCCGCACCCTCGACGTGAAGTAATCAGCGTCCGTATTTCTTGAGGACGTCCCTGAGTTTCCCGATCGGCAGCGCCGGCACCGTCCGGCCGCTGCCGGTCGTATCCGTCGCCTTCAGTAACGAGTTGTAGACGGCCTCTTCGGTCGCGTCGAGCGCTGCCTCGAAGAGGGCGGATACGCCGTCGGTCGGCAGGAAAGTGCGCGCCTGCGGGCCGGTCGCCGAGGTCACGCGATTGCCCGCGTGCGTCGAGAACGCAACCGCGAAGTCGCCGCTGCCGTTCGAGTAGGTGGATCCCGTACGGCCGAGTGCAAACACCGCCCGCGCCGCAAGCCGCTTGAGATCGCGCGCATCAAGCGGCGCATCCGTGGCGACCACGATCATGCAGCTGCCGTCGGCACTCATCGAACCTGTCGAACCAATCGAACCTGTCGAACCAGGCGTGATTTCTCGCCAGATCGGCGCCCCGCCCATGGTCAGCTTCCCGCCGAAGTTCGTCTGAACGAGCACGCCCACCGTCCATCGATCCGTTTGACGCGTGACGATGCGCGACGACGTGCCGATGCCGCCTTTCCAGCCGAACGCGATCGTGCCGGTGCCGGCGCCCACCGCGCCCTCGGCGACGTCGCCGTCCTTCGCGCTGGTGATGGCCGCAGTCACGTGCTCGCGCGTGACGTGCATGCCGCGGATGTCGTTGAGGCCACCGTCATTCGTCTCGCCAACCAGCGCGTTGACCGATCGCACGTTCTCGTTGCCGGATTGGGCCAGCGTCCACCGCACCACGGCCTCCATGGCCGTGCCGACGGCGAGGGTGTTCGTCAGCACGATCGGAGTCTCGATCGTGCCGAGTTCCTCCACTTGCGTGGAGCCGGCAAGCTTGCCAAATGCGTTGCCCACAAACACCGCGCCCGGCACCTTGTTCTGAAACAGGTTGCCGCTGTGGGGCAGGATCGCCGTGACGCCCGTCCGGACGCCGGCGCCTTCGATGAGGGTGGTGTGTCCGACCCGCACGCCCGGCACGTCCGTGATCGCGTTGATCGGCCCGGTCGCGAGCGTCCCCGGCGCCAGCCCCAAATCCCGGGCCCGCGGTCGTTCGACGGCCTGTCCCAGCAGCCCGACGCTGGCGATTACGCATGCCGCAAGAGAGAGCGTGGTCCGGTACGCCATGACGTGAGATCATAGGCCGCTTTTAGTCTTGTGCTTCCTGGAGGTATTGACGATGCGACTTCGCTCTCACTGGCGCGCCATTGTGGTCTTTGGCGCCGCGCTTCTGGTCTTCGTCTCAACGCAGAGCCGCCCCGTCGGCGCGCAAGGCACGGCGAAGCGTCCGCTCAGCTACGACGTGTACGATTCGTGGCGATCGATCGGCGCGACGAAGCTGTCGAATGACGGCCAGTGGCTCGCGTACGCGCTGACCGCGCAGGGTGACGACGGCGAGCTTGTCGTCCGCAATCTGAAGAGCGGGCAGGAATACCGGTCGCCGCGCGGCTCGGCGCCGCAGATCACGCCGGACAGCAAGTTCCTGGTGTTCACGATCCTGCCGCCGAAGGCGGATACGCCGGCGGAAGGTGAGGGCGCGGCCGGGGCCGCAGCGCCTGCCGCAGCGGCCGGTGGACGCGGTGGTGCCGGTGGTGGCGGCGATCGCAACTCGCTCGGCATCATGACGCTCGCCGACGGCAAGGTCACGACGATCGAGCGGATCGGGAGTTTCAAGCTGCCCGAAGAGAACTCGACCTGGCTCGCGTACCGCAAGGGCGCAGCGCCGGGGGCTGGACGCAACGGACGCGCCGGCGGTGGCGCGGCTCGCGCAGGTGGCGCGGGCGGCGGACGCGGTGCTGCCGCGGCGACGACGCCGCCGGCGGCTGCGGCAACGGAGCCGGCTGCACCCGCAGCCACTGGGCAGGCCGCGGGCACGACGCCGCCGGCCACGCCGGAGAAGACCAAGACCGCAGGCACCGACATGATCGTTCGCAATCTCGCCACGGGCGCGGAGACGACCGTCGCGGAAGTGAATGACTACCAGTGGAACAAGGACGGCTCGTGGCTCGCATACTCGGTGTCGTCGGAGAAGGCCGAGAACGACGGCGCGTTCGCGCGCAAGCTCGCCGACGGCTCAACGGTGAATCTGCAGAGGGGCAAGGGCAACTACAAGCGCCTCGCGGGGGACACCGTGGGCAGGCAGGTCGCCTTCCTCAGCGATCAGGCCGAGTACGACAAGAAGGTCTCGCCGTATCGCCTCTATTACTGGAAGGCCGGCGATGCCGCCGCGATGGAACTCGTGTCGGCGACGACGAAAGGGATCATTGCGGGCCAGGTGGTCAGCGACAACTTCGCGCCGCGCTTCTCGGAGGACGGCCTGCGCCTGATGCTCGGCACCGCGCCGCCACCCGCGCCGCCGGCCGATCCGGCCGCGAAGACGCCCGCGCCGACCAAGGTCGATTTGTGGAGCTTCAAGGATCCGACGATTCAGCCGATGCAGCAGGTGCGCGCCACGCAGGAGCGCACGCGTAACTACCGCGCGATCGTGCATCTGAACGACAAGCGCTACGTGCAACTCGCGACGGCAGATCTGCCGAACGTGAATCCCGGGTTCGATCCCAATCGCGCGATCGGCACCAACGACCTGCCGTATCAGCAGGAGATTTCATGGGACACGACCTACAGCGACGTGTCGTTGGTTGACCTGAAGACCGGCGCGCGCCGCAAGATCCTCGAGCATTTCAACGGCAACCCGACGATCTCGCCCGGCGGCGGCTACGTGCTGTACTTCGACGACGGGCAGGCCGACTGGTTTACGTATCGCATCGCCGACGGCGCAAAGACGAATTTGACCGAGCGGCTCCCGGTGAAGTTCTTCGACGAAGGTCACGACTCGCCGAGTCTGGCGCCGTCCCTCGGCACCGGCGGCTGGACCGAGGGCGACAAGACCGTGTTGCTCTACGACCAGTTCGACGTCTGGGAGATGCGGCCCGACGGCACGAACGCCCGCATGATCACGGGCGGGGAAGGCCGCAAGCAGCACCTGTCGTTCCGCTACCGCACGTTTGATCCGGACCAGCGCGCGATCCCGACCACCAAGCCGCTGCTGCTCACCACAACCAACGACGACACCAAGGCGACCGGTTTCTACCGAGTGAACTACGCCGGCGGCGCGCCCGAGAAGATCGTCATGATGGACAAGCGCCTCGGCGCCCCGACCAAGGCAAAGGACGCCGACGTGCTGGTCTTCACCGAGCAGAAGTTCGATGAGTTCCCCGACCTCTGGGTGAGCGACATGAACTTCACGGCGCCGAAGAAGATCTCGGACGCCAATCCGCAGCAGTCGCAGTTCGTGTTCGGCAAGGCGGAGAACATCAAGTACATCAACACCGACGGCAAGCAACTGAGCGCCACGCTCATCAAGCCCGAGAACTTCGACCCGAAGAAGCAGTACCCGCTCATGGTCTACATCTATGAGGAGCTGTCGAGCGGCCTCCACGGTTACGTCGCGCCGAATCCGGGCACGAGCATCAACATCCAGCGCTACGTCAGCAACGGCTACATCGTCCTTCAGCCGGACATCGTCTACGAGACCGGCTATCCGGGACCGAGCGCGATGAAGTGCGTGATCCCGGCGATCAACACCGTGGTGGCGCAGGGCTACATCGATCCGAAGCGCATCGGCATTCAGGGCCACTCGTGGGGCGGCTACCAGATCACGTACATGATCACCCAGACGAATATCTTCCGGGCCGTGCAAGCCGGCGCGTCGGTGACCAACATGACCAGCGCGTACGGCGGGATCCGCTGGGGCACGGGCATGGTGCGGCAGTTCCAGTACGAGAAGACGCAGAGCCGCATCGGCGCCGCGCCGTGGGACGCGCCGCTGCAGTTCATCGAGAACTCGCCGCTCTTCTGGATCGAGCGCATCAACACGCCGTACCTCACGATCCACAACGACGCCGACGATGCGGTGCCGTGGTATCAGGGCATCGAGTTCAACACCGCGATGCGCCGGCTCGGCAAAGAGGCGTACATGTTCACGTTCAACGGCGAAGCCCACGGGCTGCGCAGTCGCGACAACCAGAAGTACTGGACTGTGCACCAGGACGAGTTCTTCGACCACTACCTGCTCGGCAAGCCGCGGCCGGAGTGGATGGACAAGGGCGTGTCGTTCCAGCAGAAGGGCACGCGCGACGTGGCCCCGATGTTCAAGACCGACGCGCAGAAGGCCGCGGACGCCAAGAAGGCGGCCGAGGTCAGGAAGTAGT
>CAYHEX010000193.1:6056-8651 GCA_964355365.1 uncultured Solibacteraceae bacterium
ACCGACGCGCAGAAGGCCGCGGACGCCAAGAAGGCGGCCGAGGTCAGGAAGTAGTGCCGCGCTCAGTCGTAGTCGGGGACCTTCACTCGTAGTCGGGGACCTTCAGGTCCCCGAAAGCTTCACTCGTAGTCGGGGACCTTCAGGTCCCCGAAAGGTTGCATGAGAATTCGTATCGTTCGTCTCGACCCTGCCGTGCCGATGCCGTCGTACCAGACGGCCGGCGCGGCGGGGTTCGACCTTGCCGCTTCCGCCGATCTCACCATTCACCCCGGCCAGATTGCCCTCGTGCCGACCGGCCTGGTCATCGCCGTGCCGGCTGGTCACTTCCTCGGCATCTTCGCGCGCAGCAGCACGCCGCTGAAGCGAGGACTAGTTGTGGCCAACGGTGTGGGCGTGCTCGACAGCGACTACTCGGGCCCGACCGACGAGTTGAAGATTCAGCTGATGAACGTCACGTCCGCGCCCGTGGACGTGACGCGCGGCGACCGGCTGGCGCAGGGCGTGATCATGCCGTTCGTACGCGCGGAGTTCGAAGAAGCCGCCGCGGCGTCCAGCCCGGATCGTGGCGGATTCGGCTCGACAGGGACGTAGCGCGAGACGCGAGCGTCCAACCAACAGTGCTGAAACGAGTCGCTATTGGCGTCCTGAGTTTTGTCGTGCTCGACGGGCTGTGGTTGGGCCTGGTCATGAACTCCTTTTACCGCCAACAGCTCGGCCCGCTGGCGCGGCTCGCGCCCGACGGTTCCCTGGCCCCGATCTGGGCGGCTGCCGCGCCGGTGTATCTCCTCATGGCGTTGGGTATTGCGATGTTTGTGGTGCCGCGCGTGCGTCGTGGATCGATGGTTGAGGCGGCCAAGTACGGCGCGGTGTTTGGGTGGATTCTGTTCGGCGTGTACGACCTGACCAACTACTCGACGCTGCGCGGCTACCCCGGCATCTTTGCCGCCGTCGACATAGCCTGGGGCGGTGTGGCGTGCGGCGTTACCGCCGTGCTGGTGACGCGGTTCGGCGGGTCGAAGTTCTAGTCACATAGACGGCGACGCCGCCCGGCGTCTTCACCGGTGCGACGTTCCAGTTCGTCGCGTGATAGCGCGTGGACGCACGGCCGGAGGCGATGCCCAGCGCAGCGCCGAACACCGTGTCACTCAGCCAGTGATGATTGGTGCGAATCCGCGCGAACGCGACGGCGCCGCCGAGCCCGTAAAAGGGGAGCGCCCACGCGAAGCCGTAGTGCTGCTGAATCACGGCCGCGGTGGTGATGCTCGACGATGTGTGCCCCGACGGGAATGAGTAGTTCGAACCGCTCGGGCGCGTCCGCTGGACGGTGACCTTGATGGCCTGCGTCAGGACGCCGTTCAACGCGTGGGCGCGGATCAGATCGGCGCCCAGCGTCTCGGTGCCCGTCTTCTGCATGGCCCGGCCGACTCCCCACACGATGATCGATCCGCCGCCCTGCACGATCTCGCCTCCGACGAAGTTCGCCACATCCGAGGTCTGCGACTTCGGATCGCGTTTCTGCACCCAGTCGTACAGCTTCTGGTCGTTACTGGCGTGCACGACGAGCGCCGCGACGCCCCCGACGCCGAGAATCACGGCCGTGCTCGGCGACACCATCGCTTTCGTGTCAGTGCCCAGATTCTTGAAGAGATTCGAAAACGGGTTCGCGGGCGCGGTTGTCGGCACGGGCACGGTCTGCACCACCGGCGGCGCCGGTGGCGGGGTCGAACGCGCAGGGGCCTGCGCGAGTGCAGTCAGAAGCGCGGCCGTAGCCCAGGACGAAATCATGTGCCGCGAGGATAGCAAACGCTGCGTGTTATCGTCATTTATTCCGGGAGTTCGCTTGACGGACCGTGGTTCCCGGACGGCCGATGTGCCGAAGGTACCACGGCCCGTCAAGCGACTCCCAACCGTTATGTCTGATCACGCCGCGCTCCTTAAGAAACTCCAGATCAACGATGTGAATCCCGGCACGTGCACCGGGCCCGATCGCTGGCTGACCGAGTCGAACGCGGACGCGCTCGTCTCGATCAACCCGACCACCGGTGAGCCGATCGCGAAGGTGTTGCGTGCCTCGGCCGCCACCGCGTCGATCGTGGTCGCTGAAGCGGCGCAGGCGTTTGCCACGTGGCGCGACGTGCCGGCGCCCAAGCGCGGCGATGTGGTGCGCGATCTGGGCAACGCGCTGCGCGAGATGAAGGAGCCCCTCGGCGATCTGGTGTCGCTCGAGATGGGCAAGATCCGCGCGGAAGGGCACGGCGAAGTGCAGGAGATGATCGACATCTGCGACTTCGCGGTGGGCCTGTCGCGTCAACTCTACGGCCTGACCCTCGCCTCCGAGCGCCCCGGCCACCGGATGATGGAGCAGTGGCAGCCGCTCGGTCCGGTCGGCATCATTACTGCCTTCAACTTTCCGGTCGCCGTGTGGGCGTGGAACACCGCGCTCGCGCTCGTGTGCGGCGATCCCGTCATCTGGAAGCCGGCCGAGCCGGCGCCGCTGTGCGGCGTGGCGGTACAGCACATCGCCAACAGGGTCATGGCCGATCACGGCCTCACTGGTCTCTGCTCGCTGATCGTCGGTAAGGGCTCGACCGTCGG
>CAYHEX010000194.1:0-8644 GCA_964355365.1 uncultured Solibacteraceae bacterium
TCACGCGGCTGTTTTCCCTCTGCCATCCGCGGCATCGCGCATCCTCGCGCGTGCTCGAGAAGGGTGGGTTTCTGCTCAACGCGTCGTTCATCCCCGCGTCGTTTCCCAATCTCGAGGACGCTGGTGACTGTGCGGGCGAGGCACTGATGTATCTGCATCCGCCCGATATCCACGTCGAGCCGCTCGCCGACGTCAACGACGTGCATGAGTGCGCGCGCATGATGGTGGCGTCGGAGCCGTGGATGACGTCGGGGCGGACGGTTGAGGCGCTGGTGCCGATCATCAGCGATCCGGTGAAGGAAGTGCATCTGGTGCGCGACTCGGACGGCATCGCGGCGTTCATCCTTCTGGATCTGCGCGGACTGACCAACGGCTACGTGCAGACGATCTGCGTGCGTCCCGACCGGCGCGGCGGCGGCCTCGGCGCGGCGCTGCTCGGATGGTCCGAACTCCACATCCAGGAGCAGAGCCCGAATGTGTTCCTGTGCGTCTCGTCGTACAACCCCGGCGCGCAGAAGTTCTACGCGCGGCTCGGCTACGAACGCATCGGTGTGTTGCGCGAATACGTCATCGACGGCCACGACGAAATCCTGATGCGCAAGACCACGGGTCCGTTCAGGACGTTCAAGAAGAAGTAACCGCGGCGTCACGGTTCTCGGCTAGAATCGGCGGCCTTAGGGGGATTCCAATGGTTGCGCACGTCTCTGCCTTTTCGCTCTGGCTGCCGATTCTGCTGTCCGCGGTGTTTGTGTTTGTCGCCAGTTCGATCATTCACATGGTGCTCGGGTATCACGCCGGCGACGTGAAGGGCGTGGCGAAGCAAGACGACCTGATGACCGCGCTGCGTCAGTTCAACATTCCGCCCGGCGACTACGCCGTGCCGAAGCCCGATTCGATCAAAGACCTCGGCACGCCCGAGTTCAAAGCCAAGATGGCGAAGGGCCCGGCGGTGTTCTTCACCGTGCGCAAACCGGGCGCTGACTTCATGGGCGCGACGCTCGGCGTGTGGTTCGTCTACTGCGCCGTGGTCGCGTTCGTGGCCGCGTACATCACCGGCATCGCCTATGGGCCGGGCGCGACGTATTCGCAGATCTTCCGCATGGCCGGCACGGCGGGATTTGCGAGCTTTGCCATGGGGCTGCCGCAGCACTCGATTTGGTACGGTCGCAGCTGGCGCACGACGCTGATTTCCATGATGGACGGCCTCCTCTTTGGCTGCCTGATTGGCGGCACGTTCGGATGGCTCTGGCCCAGATAGCTGATGCGTCGGACGTGCCGGACCCGTCCAAAACAGCACTTCTACGGGGCCGGAAGGGCACTTTCCGAGGGGAAATCGACGTATTTCGTCGATTTTCATAGGAGAATGCCCGGAAAAAGGTACTAAGATAAGCCGTCGTTCGTTCTTTTTTTGAGGAGCATCACATGGCCAAGAAAGCCGCAAAGAAGTCCGCTAAGCCCGCAAAGCCCGCCAAGGCCGCGAAGTCCGCGAAGCCCGCGAAGAAAGCCAACGCCGCGTTCATGAAGCCGATGAACATCAGCGAGACGCTTGCTGCTGTTATCGGTGGAAGCCCGATGCCGCGCACGGAAGTCACCAAGAAACTGTGGGCGTACATCAAGAAGAACAACCTGCAGGATCCGAAGAACAAGCGCAACATCAAGGCTGACGACAAGCTCAAGGCCGTGTTCGGCGGCAAGGCCGTCGTGAACATGTTCGAAATGACGAAGCTCGTCGGCAAGCACCTCAAGTAAACCGTTAGAACGGACGGGCCCGCGCGCGCTGGAGATGATCCATCTCCGGTGCGCGCAGGATTCGTCAACCCCCTTACAATGCATGGCATCGACCTTGGCGGCCTCCGGGCCGACCTCCACTGGAGTGTGGATGCCATGGCATTTCCCAGAACCGCACTGCTCGTTGCCGCTGCCGCACTAATCCTCTCGAGCGCTCCTTTCGCCCAGACGCCACCCGCGCAAACCGGGCCGGCCGTCACGCAGGGCGACTTCGTCGTCCGCAACCACACCTTCCGCTCGGGCGAATCGCTGCCCGAGGTGAAACTGCATTACCGCACGCTCGGCACGCCGCAGAAAGACGCGCGCGGTGTGGTCACCAACGCTGTGCTGGTCATGCACGGCACGGGCGGAACGGGCGGCCAGTTCGTCACGCGCAATTTTTCCGGTGAGCTCTTCGGACCAGGCCAGACGCTCGACGCAACGAAGTTCTTCATCGTCCTGCCCGACGGCATCGGCCATGGCGGATCCAGCAAGCCGAGCGATGGACTCCACGCGAAGTTTCCGCACTACGGCTATCTCGACATGGTGGATCTGCAGCACGCGCTGCTCGTCGACGGCCTCGGCGTGAACCACGCGCGGCTCGTGATGGGCACGTCGATGGGCGGCATGCAGACGTGGCTGTGGGGCGAGCAGTATCCGACGTTCATGGACGCGCTGATGCCGCTCGCGAGCGTGCCCGGCCAGATCTCGGGCCGCAACCGCGTGTGGCGCCGGCTGATCATCGACGCGATCCGCAACGATCCGACGTGGATGGGCGGGGAGTACACGACGCAGCCCAACAGCCTGCGCACGGTGCAGCAGATGATCTGGCTCGTGGGCAGCAATCCGGTGAAGCGCTATCAGGCGGCGCCGACCCTGGCCGATGCCGATCGCGTGATGGAGGCGGCGCTGGCCGGATCGTTGCGCAATGCCGACGCGAACGACATCCTCTATCAATATGAAGCCTCGCGCGACTACGATCCGGCGCCCGGGCTCGAGAAGATCATCGCGCCGCTCCTGGCCGTGAACTCCGCCGACGACATCGTGAATCCGCCCGAGATCGGCGTGCTCGAAAAGGAAATCACGCGCGTGAAGCGCGGGCGCGCGGTCATGATTCCGCTCAGTGACAAGACGGCCGGACACGGCACCCACACGCTGGCCGCCGTCTGGATGGAACACCTCGTGCAACTGTTGAAGGAGTCGCAGCGATAGGGCGAAGCTGACGGCTGCCAGACCCACTCACGCGGCGGACGCGGAGCCACGCGGAGAAGAACCTGATTTTCGACAATCATCCCTGAATCATTCCGGGCTCTCCGATCTCCCCGCGCCCTCCGCGTGAGAGGCCTCTGCCCTGGCAGGTACGCCAGCTCAAGTGAGCGCGAGGGCCAGGCCCCCCGGACGGATGCGCGCCATCGACGCGCTCGGTGATAACGTTCCGTCGCATGAAGCTGTCCCTGACGCTCGCCGTGGTGTTTGCCGTTAACGTCCTGGCCCAAACCGGCGGCGCATCCACCGATGAACGCGCGCTCGCGAAGTTCATCGACGACCACGACGCCGAGGGCGTGGCGCTGCTCGAGAAGGCGGTCAACATCAACAGCGGCACGCAGAACCACGCCGGTGTGCGCGCGGTGGGCGCGCTCTTTCGCGCGGAGTTCGACGCGCTCGGATTCAAGACCACGTGGGTCGACGGCGCGGCGTTTCAGCGCGCAGGCCATCTCGTGGCGGATCATCCCGGCAGCGGACCGCGCATCCTGCTCATCGGCCATCTCGACACCGTGTTCGAGGCCGACAGTCCGTTTCAGAAATTCGAACGCCTCCCCGGCAACATGGCCAAGGGCCCCGGCATCATCGACATGAAGGGCGGCGACGTCGTCATCATCCAGGCGCTGAAGGCGTTGAAGTCCACGGGCGCGCTGGCGACGATGAACATCGTCGTCGTCATGACGGGTGACGAAGAGGAAGCCGGCACGCCGCGCGACAAAGCGCGCGAAGCGCTCGTGAACGCCGCGAAGGGCGCCGAGTACGCGATCGGCTTCGAGGACGGCGACGGCAACCCGGCGCACGCGGTGACGGCGCGGCGCGGCACGGAATCGTGGACGCTGACGGTGAAAGCGACCGGCGGCCACTCGTCGCAGATCTTCACGCCCGACATGGGCAACGGCGCGATCTTCGAAACCGCGAAGATCCTCAACGCCTTCCGCGAGAGGATGGCCGGCGAGCCCCACCTGACGTTCAACCCCGGCGCCATCGTCGGCGGCACGACGACCGAGTTCGACAACACCAAGGCCGCCGGCAAAGCCTTCGGCAAGACCAACGTCGTTGCGGCCGAGACCGTTGTGACGGGCGACATGCGCGCCCTCACGCTCGACCAGTTCGCGAAGACCCGCGACACGATGACCGCCATCGTCAAGGCCGCGAATTCGAAGACCACGCAGGCAACGATCACATTTGGCGGCGGCTACCCGCCGCTGGCGCCAACGCCCGGGAACGAGGCGCTGCTGGCGATCTACAACAAGGCGAGCGAGGACCTCGGCCTGGGCACCGTCACCGCCGTCAGCCCCGACCGCGCCGGCGCCGCCGACGTGTCGTTTATCGCTACGCAGGTGAAAAGTGTTATCGACGCGGTCGGCCTGAAGGGGCATGATGACCACTCGCCGCTCGAGACGGCGGATCTGGCAACGCTGTCGGTTCAGGCCAAGCGCGCCGCGGTGACGCTGCTACGCTTGACCAGGCGGTGAAACCGGGGACCTGAAGGTCCCCGGCTACGATTTGCACGACGTGAAACCGGGGACCTGAAGGTCCCCGGCTACGATTTGCACGACGTGAAATCGGGGACCTGACGGTCCCCGGCTGCGCTTTGCACGGCGTGAAACCGGGGACCTGAAGGTCCCCGGCTACGACTTGACCAAGGGGTTACGATCACTCACGTAGTCGCGGACCTTCAGGTCCGCGAGTGGAGGCACTCATGGCCATCGTCAGGACCTTCAACAACGAAATCGAAGCCGAAATCGCAATGTCGGTGCTCGAGGCGGCCGGGATCGAGTCGGCGATGCGTCGTGACGACTGCGGCGGCGTGCAGCCTGCGATGGGGCTGACCGGCGGCGTGCAGGTGGTCGTTGACGACGAAAATCTCGAGACGGCGACCGAGTTGCTCGACCAGCCGGCGCGAGATGTGACTGACGACTCCGATGACCATTTCGAAGACTAAGGCCTCGCACAAGGACGAGCTGCAACGCATTCCCGGCGTGGGGCCCTCGATCGCGGAGGATCTCCGCGCGATTGGCATTGCGCGCATTGCCGATCTCAAGGGCAAAGACCCCGAGCGTCTCTATTCACGCAGCAACGCGAAGCGGGGCATGGTGCAGGATCGCTGCCTGCTCTATGTGTTTCGCTGCGCCGTCTATTTCGCGGAAACGCCTCGGCCCAACTCGAAGAAGCTCGACTGGTGGGCGTGGAAGGATAAATGAACACCAACCTCTCGTCCTTCGAAGCGGTGCGCATCGACGGCACGCGCGAACAATTGTCAGCCTATGTCGGCAAGACCGTGCTGATCGTCAACGTGGCGAGCGCGTGCGGCTACACGCCGCAGTACGCGGGCCTCGAAGCGCTCTACAGAAAATACAGAGATCGGGAGTTGGTCGTGCTGGGGTTTCCGTGCAATCAGTTCGGCGCGCAGGAGACCGGCTCGGATGCGGAGATCTCCGCGTTCTGCGGCACGACCTACGGCGTGACGTTCCCGCTGTTCTCGAAGGTCGATGTGAACGGAGACGACGCGCATCCGTTGTTCAAGTGGTTGAAGTCGGAGAAGAAAGGCATCTTCGGCACCGAGTCGATCAAATGGAACTTCACGAAGTTCCTCGTTGGTCCCGACGGGCACGTGGTCAAGCGCTACGGATCCGGCGACACGCCGGAGGCGATCGAGAAAGATCTGTTTCCTGAAGCGGAGTAGTTGCCGCGTTCGCGGCCCTGGTGCCGTGCTTGTCACACACAGCGAGTGTGTAAGATAGTTGTGTATGGCAACTAATCTGGCGATCGATGATCGGCTCTTGAGCAAGGCCCTCGATGTCGGCGGCTTCGGTACCAAGCGTGAAACGGTCAACGAGGCCCTGCGCGAGTTCATTCAGCGCCGGCAGCGCGTGGACCTGGTCAAGTTGTTCGGGACCATCGCGTACGATCCGAAATACAGCTACAAGAAGGAACGGCGCGCGCGGTGATCCTGGTCGATACGTCCGTGCTGTCGCGCGTCTTCCGGCGGCGTCGCCCGGGGCCCGGCGAAGAGCGGTTCCGCGGAACAGTTGAGGGATTGCTCCGCGCGGACATCCCTATCGGTTTGCCCGGCATCGTGCTTCAGGAATTGCTCAGCGGGATCCGCGACGACCGCGAGTTCAACGACCTGCGGGAACGGCTGCAGTCGTCATTCACGATCATCCACGCGACGGTTGCCGATCACGTTGAAGCTGCGCGGCTCCGCAACGTCTGCACGGCCAAGGGCGTCAACCTCTCAGGAGTGGATTGTCTGATCGCCGCGATGACGATCGCCGGCGGGCACGAACTGTTCGCTGCTGACGACGACTTCGCGCAACTGGCGAAACACAGCAAGCTGCGACTGTTCGACGAAGAACCCTTCGCGCCGGAATCGCGGACCTGAAGGTCCGCGACTACGACAGTCTGCTGCCACTTGCCACTTGCCACTTGCCACTTGCCACTTGTTACTTGTGTTTGCCGACATAGTCGAGCGCGAACTGTTTGAGGGTCGGTGACGACATGCCGATCATCACCGCTTCGGCCACGGCGGTGTCTTCCGGCCAGCCGTCGACGAGCATGCGTTTGATCAGCCACAGCGTGCCCGCGCGGCTGCCGCTCGCGCAGAAGATGAAGGTCGGCTGGTTGCTCGTGTCTTTCACCGCCGTCAAATAGCGATCGACCACGGCTTCGTCCGGCTTGGTCGAGTTGAGCGGGAGGTGGATGAACTTCATTCCGGCGGCTTCCGCGGCCGCCTTCGACTCGTCCACGAGCGCGCCAGCCTCACTCGCTTCGCGCAGGCTGATCACCGCCTTGTAGCCGCGCTTGCCGATCTCGGCCATCGCGGCCGGCTCGGTGCTGCCCGCGCACGCGACCGTGGCGTCCACCTTGGTGAAATTGCGGATGCCTTCGATCGTCTCCTTCTGCGCGTAGAGCAGGGAGGTGAGCGACAGGACAGCAGCAGCAACGATCAGTCTAGTTTTCATGGTTTCTCTCGATCAGCACCGTGACCGGCGCGCTGAGCCGCGCCGTGAGTTGCGTGCCCGATATCAATTTGGTCTCCGCGCGATCGCCCGCGGCCACTGCCGCCGCGCCGCCGGCCGCCCCGGCAGTGCTGCCCAGCAGCGCGCCCTTCTTGCCGCCAATCATCGCGCCGAGAATGGCGCCAACGACGGCGCTGCCGCCGACTTTGGTGTTGGCCTGGCCGGACGGAGAGTCGCCGTCGCGGAAGATCGTGTCGGTCTGAATCGCCACGCGCGTGCCGTCCGCGAGGACCAGCGCGTTGAACGCGACGCCCAGGCGCGGGCGATCCTTGAACTTGCCGCCGCGGTCCACCTGCGTCACCGTGCCCTCGAGCCGCGCGCCCGACGGAATCGCCACGCGCCCGTCCACGAGCACGTCGCGCGACAGCCGCGCGTTCACGCGATCTTCGACGCGCGCCGTCTCACTGGAAATCGTCGAGTCGAGTTGCAGACCCAGCACCGCGTCGGCAGCGACGATCACTTCGTCGTAGCGTGCGGGCGGCGGTGTCGGTGGCATGAGGGGCGCCGTGGGCGCCGGCGCGGGCGCCGCCGTTGCGGCCGGCGTCCCGGAGGACGCGGCGCTGTTTGAGGCCGGCGCGGAGGCGTCTGCGCTGCTGACGGGGATGACTACTGGCGCGACTGCAGGTGGCGTTGCGGGTGCGGCGGCCGGCGCCTTTGGCGCGGCAGACGGCGCCGATGGTGTGGACACCGGCTGAGATCTGAAGGGGACGATGGCCGGCGCGAGAGGCGTCGGGTCTGGGGCCGCAACCGGTTCCGGGCTGTTGGGCACAACGACCGGCACCTCCGCTGGCGCTGTGGCTGTCTGGGCCGGTTCGACCGTGGGAACCGGCCGCAAGTCAGCGGCGTTGGAGCGCAACGCCAGGTAGCCGCCACCGGCGGCCGCCACGATGCATCCGATTCCGATCAGTCCGACAATTCCGAGTTTCGCGCTCATGGCTCCCTGCCCTCGGCTCGCACCTGCCCGCACCTGCCCGCACCTGCTCGCACCGACAAGGAGCAAGCCCCGTACCTGAGAGCTCTTCCATTATCGGCCCAAACCGCAGGACACACCGTACTCCTGCCGGGACACCCGGCCCGGGCATCACTGTTGCAAACACACGCAGATATGCGCACGCGCACCCTCGTCTCCGCCGCTGTCGTCGCTCTCGGGTTGCTGGGTCCCGCGGTGTCCCAGGCCTTTGCGGTCAGCATCCCTGATCTTGTGTCGCTGTCGCGCGAAGGCGTCACCGACCCGGTGCTGGTGGCGCTCATCGAGACCGACGGGTCGAAGTTCAATCTCAACGCGGACGACATCCGCAGCCTGCGCTATCAGGGCCTCAGCGACACGGTGATCGTGGCGATGATCAGAACCTCGCGGCCGAAGCCCGTCGAGCAGGCCGATGCGCCGGAACCTGCCGAGCGCGCGGCCGAACGTGCGCCGACGCCGCAGCGGACCCCGGCTCCGGCGCCGGTCGTGGTCAACCAGACCGTGACGCAGCAGGTTCGGGTGGAGCGCCAGGTCGAGCGCGAGGTGGAACGCCCCGTTTACGTGCCGGTGTATGTGGCCGTGCCGACAAAGCCAGTTGAGGTGAAGAAGGAAGAGCCGGTCTACT
>CAYHEX010000195.1:0-8643 GCA_964355365.1 uncultured Solibacteraceae bacterium
CTGGGCGAGCTGTCGGTCCTTCTTCAGCTGTCGCTCGTGGCGCTGCTCGTGGCGGTCCCAGGGCCGTTCCGCGAGCGATGATGATCGGCTTGCCTTGGTTCGACGTCTCCTGCCGATCCACAAGCTGCGGCGACACCAGATCTTCCTGGCCCGGACGCTCCAGCACGACCGTGGTCTCAGGCACCGCCACAGGAAACATCTGCGTGATCGTTTTGATCGCGCTACCCGTGGGCAACTCGAACCCGAGCTGCACTTCCGTGGAACCTGGCTTGAACGGGCCCACCACCGTCAGATGCGCGCCGAGTAACTTGCCCTGCGGCGATGAACCGTCGATGATCCCGCCGCCGCGCGCGCCTTCGGGCAGGTCAAGCTGCAGCGGACCACCGAGGTCCACGGGCGCCTTCCCGCTGTTCACGATATCCAGCACGTAGTAGACCGTGAGCACTTCGTCGCCGGGTTCGACCACGATGCGCGTGTTCGTGCCGAGCGTCACCGTGCCGGGCACGGCCGGACCGCCGGCCAACTTCTTGTCTTCCGCCTCGCGCAGCGCCGCCTCGGGATCGGTGGCCACCAGGGCCACACGAATGCCCGTGGCCGCAATCGTAATGTCCTGCGACGTGATCGTTTCCGTGTCGACCACCGTCGACACCTTCACGACCGTGCCCGGCGCGAGTCCTGTCACCTCCGCGCGCCCTTTCGCATCGGTCTTCACCGTGCGCGGTTTGCCGCTGACGGTGAACACCACCGGCTGATTGGGAATGTCCTTGTCCCAGCTCCCGCGAATCACGCGGACCTGCAACGCACCGCCCGCCACTTCAGCCGCCGGAATCGCCATCCCAGACACGGTCTTCGGATCCGGCATCGCGATCTGTGCCGAGGCCATCGTCGGCCACGCCGCGCCGAGCGTCGCGATCAGCAGCATCGCCCCCACGGCCCCAGCGGAACCGCGCGCGTGTTTGGCACCGTGATTGATCTTCTCGCCGCACGACTTGCAGAACCGCGCGTCCTCGTCATTGGACGTGCCGCACTTCGGACACTCCGGCGAGGCCACCACCGACACGACCTTGGCGGCTTCGGCGTCAAGCCGATCGATATCCTCCAGCAGCGTGGCCGCCAGCAATCGCAGCGGCGCCGCAAGGGTCTGGAAATCCTTCACATTGATCTTGCCCATGCGGTGATCGAACTCCAGCTCTTTGATCGAATGCAGGACGCGGTGTTTGTCCCATTCAAGGAGCTCGCGGCGATCGCTGGCCAAGGCCGCGGGTTTCCCCTTGGGCGCGATCAGCGCGGCCATGGCGCTGTGAATGAAATACGCGGCGAGTCCACACGCCAGCACGCCCGCGCTCAACGCCAGCAGCGCGACCGGATGGGTCTGGCCCGTCAACATGACGGCCACCGTGGCGGCGGCCATCGACAACAGAATAAAAACCTGGCTTGGCTTAGTCGAGGTCTCGGAGCTCATCGTCCAAACGCGATTCCATCGCGGCGTCCATCGTGGCCGGTTGTGTGGCGGCCGAATTGTGGGAGCCGCGACGCGACCACCGCAGCGCAACGCCGCCGATGGCGGCCACGCCCAACACACCTGTGAGATACGGCAGGAACCAGGCGAGGCGATTGAAGCCCTCGTCGATCGGCTGCGCGAGCACTTCCTGACTGCCGTATTTCGTCACGAAATACGCGATCACGCCCTGCTTGTCCTTGCCCGCCTGGATCTGCGTGGACAGTTCGGCACGCATGTCTGCGGCGTACTGACAAGTGCATTCGCCGATGCGCTTGCGCCCGCACGTGCCGCACATGCAGATAATGCCGGTCTGCATTTCTTTCTCGAGCGGCGACCGCGGCAGAATCATCACCGTCTGCGCGATCTCCACATGCTGCGCCTTCAGTGAGGTTGCGGTGGTGCCGAGCAGCACGAGCAACACGAGCCCGGTGGTCGCCGCGCCAGCCGGCACCTTCTTGGTCGCAAACGCCATCGCGGTTTCCGGCAGGAGCGAGATGAACGTGCCGAACATGATCACGCCGAAGCCCATCCAGATCCAGTTGATCAGCGGGTTCACCACGATCGACAGCGTCACGGACTGCTGCTCGGCGTTCTGCGCGGCCAGCACGATGTACAGATCGTCCGGAATGCTGCGACGGATCGCCACCTCGGTGGTCGGCTCCTCTTCCTTGTTGCGGAAGAACCAGCGCGCCGGGTACATCGCGCCAAGATCCTTGCCCTCACGGAACACTTCGACCTGCGCCGTCACCATCTGCTTCGCGCCGTCGTCACCAATGCGCAGCTGGTCGTAGCGCACCGTGTAGGGCCCGATGTTGACCTGCTGCGCCGTCTTCAACACCACCTGCTCTTCGAGCTTGCCGGCGTTGCCGGCAAATCCGAGGAACACGAGGACGATGCCGACGTGCACCACGTAGCCGGCATACCGCCGGCGCGAGCGCGAGAACAACCCGATCGCCGCCGTCAGCGGATCCGAGCCGGTCGCCTCTTTGCGAACGCCGGTTCCCCGCCAGAATTCCTGCACCACCGTCCATGCGGTAAACGCGCAGAGCCCGAAGCACAGCCCGGCGGCCCAGAAGCCCACGCCCAGCAGCCGCACACCCAGCACCGTGGCGACAGACACCACGATCGGCCACAGGAACTGGTTCTTCAGGGCGGTGACCGTGGACTTGCGCCACGCGAGCATCGGACCAACGCCGGTGAGGAACAGCAGGATCAGCCCGATCGGCAGCATCCACTGATTGAAGAACGGCGGCCCCACGGTGAGTCGCTCGCCGCGGACGGCCTCGCTCAGCGTCGGGAACATCGTGGCAAACAACACGAAGAAGGCGGAGAACAGCAGGATCCAGTTGTTCGCGAGAAACGCGGCTTCCTTCGAGACGTACGACTCGAGGTCATGGCGCGAACGCAGCATCGGCATGCGGTAGATGATCGCGCCGAAGCTGACGGTCACGATGAGCACCATGAAGACGGTGAACATCCACGCCAGTTGCTTGTCTTCGCCGAAGGCGTGCACCGACTGCACCACGCCTGAACGCGTCATGAAGGTGCCGAAGATCGTCAGGAAGAACGTGACCACCACCAGCGACACGTTCCACGCCTTCAGCATGCCGCGCCGCTCCTGCACCATCACCGAATGCAGAAACGCCGTCGCGGTAAACCACGGCAGCAGGCCGGCGTTTTCCACCGGATCCCAGCCCCAGTAGCCGCCCCAGCCGAGTTCTTCATACGCCCACAAACCACCGAGCGCGAGGCCGATGGTCAGGAACAACCAGGCGACCAGCGTCCAGCGACGCACGGAGCGGAGCCAGGAATCGTCGAGTTGACCCGAGATCAATGCCGCCATGCCGAACGCGAACGGAATGGTCATCCCGACGAAGCCCAGATAGAGCATCGGCGGATGGATCGCCATGTAGAAGTTCTGGAGCAGCGGGTTGAGCCCCTGTCCCTGGGTCGGTGCCGGGCCGAGGAACGTCTCGAACGGGTTGTTGTGCACGACCATCAGGAAGAGGAAGAACATCTCCACAACGGAAATGACGGCGATGACCCACGGAATCAGCAGGCGCTGGCGCGACCGGTTGACCTGCACCGCCACGCTGCCGAATGAGGCCAACAACGCGACCCAGAACAGCAACGAGCCGTCGAGGCCGCCCCAGTACGACGTGATCTTGTAGAACAGCGGCTGCATCGCATCCGAGTAGTGCTGGACGTACTTAATGCGGTAGTCGCCGACGACGAAGGCATGGATGATGATCGCGGAGACGATCAGGGTCAGCGCCGTGACCGTGTGAAACAGCGCGGTGCCGGCCGCCACGAAGCGGGTGTCACGGCGACGCGCGCCGGCCACCGAGGCCGCAAACGCGGCAGCCGCCAGAACGAACGCCGTCAGAATGACGAGAGTGCCGAGTGATGCCACGGGCGGACCTACTCCGACCCGCCGCCGGCGGAGGTGCCGCCGATGGTCTTGCCGCCGCCCGCTGGGTCATATTTTGACGGGCACTTTGCGGTCATGTTGTCGGCATGAAAGCCGGCGCTGTCCAACTGCCCGCTGACCACAACTTCCGCGCCACCCTTGAAGGTGTCCGGCACAACGCCCTTGTAGGCCGTCTCGACCTTGTGGCCGTTGTTCTCGATGGCAAATCGATACTCGAGCGTCTGGCTGTTGACCAGAATCGACTTCTCAACGACATATCCGTGCAGCTTCAGGCGCTTGCCATACCAATCCTGCGGGCTGTCCATGACCTCGTCCACGTGCTTGTAGTACTCAGTCCCTGTGGACAGCGTGGAATAGAACATGAACCCAAGGGTGCCGCCAATCAGCATTACGGTCAGCGCGACGCGAACAAGCTTGTTAGACATAAGGCCTCACTTCAGCATTCAGAATACGGCTCACCACAGCTATTAAGCAACTTTAGGGCCAACTTCACCGGCAATCCGACGATGGTGTCGAAATTGCCGGAAACTCGGTATACAAAAGCACCGGCGAGCCCCTGAATCGCATAGGCGCCGGCCTTGTCCATCGGTTCGCCGGTCTCGACATACGTTCTGAGCTCGATTTCGGAAATTACCCGCATCTCAACAGTGGAATTTTCCACATCCGAGAACAATTCGCCGTTGCGCGCGACGGCCACCCCGGTAACAACGACATGCGCTCTGCCGGAAAGTCGGCGGAGCATTCGACGCGCGTCCTCGGAGTCAACGGGCTTGCCAAACACTTCGCCATCGACCACGACGACCGTATCTGCACCTAAGACGCTCTGACCCGGGTGCCGGACGGCGACGGCCGCGGCTTTTTCTCGCGCCAACCGCTCCGCGTACACGGCGGCGGGCTCGCCCGGCCGCTGCGTCTCGTCAACATGCGCCGGATCCACGACGCACGGCACGCCCGCTGCCGCAAGCAATTCGCAACGACGAGGTGAGGCGGAGGCCAGGATCAACATCTCCTGATGATAAATTAGGACGACTGTCCGCATGGAGTCTGTCTCCACCACCGCCACGCACACAATTCGCCAGATGCTCGAGCGCCAGCCACTCTCGGCCGCCAAAGTCGTGTTCGCGTGGCGATTCGCCGCCGGCGCGAGCCTGTCGAAGTCAGCGAGCGCGGAATGGTCCGCGGATGGCACGCTCACGCTCTGCGCGCGCGGCGCCGCGTGGCGGCGCGAGCTCGAACGCGCGACACCCGTAATCAAAGACCGCCTGGCATTCCTGCTGGGCCAGCAAGTGGTTCGTAAGATTCTTGTGATTGAGGATACCCATGCGTGAATCCGTGATCGTCAGTGCTGTTCGTACGCCCACCGGCAAGTTTCTGGGTGGCCTGAAGGATTTCAAGGCGCCGCAGCTCGGCGCGATCGCCATCCGCGAGGCCGTCGCCCGCGCCGGCATCGATCCCGCCTCCGTTGACGAGTGCATCATGGGCAACGTCGTCAGCGCCGGCACCGGGCAGGCGCCGGCCAGGCAGGCGGCGCTCGGCGCCGGCCTTCACCACCGCGTCGCGGCGCTCACGATCAACAAAGTGTGCGGCTCGGGTCTGAAGGCCGTGATGCTCGCGCAGCAGGCGATCGCGGCCGGCGACATCGACATCGCGGTGGCCGGCGGCATGGAGTCGATGAGCAACTGCCCCTACCTGCTGAACGGCGCGCGCGAAGGCCTGCGCATGGGCGACGGCAAGATGATCGACTCGATGATTCATGACGGGCTGTGGGACCCGTACGACAACGTCCATATGGGATTGACGGGCGAACACGTCGCCGACCTCTTCAAAGTCACACGCGAAGAGCAGGATGCGTTTGCCGCCGGCAGCCACAAGAAGGCCGCGCACGCGATGCGCGAAGGCTGGTTTGCCGACGAGATCATCCCGATCTCGATTCCGCAAAAGAAGGGCGACCCGATCGTCGTCAACAAAGACGAGAGCGTCCGCGAAGACACAACGGCGGAGGGCCTCGGCAAGCTGAAGCCGGCATTCAAGAAGGACGGCACGGTGACGGCCGGCAACGCGCCCGGCGTGAATGACGGCGCCTCTGCGCTCGTCGTGATGGGGGCGGATACGGCCGCCTCACTCGGACTCAAGCCGATCGCACGCATCGTGGCACAGGCCACGTCGGGTCTCGATCCGAAGCTGTTGCTGATGACGCCAGTCGAAGCGGTGCGCATGGTCACGAAGAAGGCCGGCTGGGCGTTGGGAGAGGTGGACCTCTTCGAACTGAACGAGGCGTTCGCGGTGCAGGCCGTCGCGGTCATCCGCGAACTGGGTATCGACGCGGCCAAGGTCAACGTGCACGGCGGCGCGGTGGCGCTCGGTCACGCGATCGGCTCGAGCGGTGGGCGCGTGCTCACCACACTGCTCTACGCATTGCGGCGTCACGGCGGCACGAAGGGCGTGGCGACCCTGTGCCTTGGCGGCGGCAACGGCGTCGCGCTCGCCGTGGAGCTCCTCTAATGGCGATCTCGATCAAAACCGTCGGTGTGATCGGCGCAGGCACGATGGGCAACGGCATCGCGCAGGTCTTCGCGCAGTCGGGCTTCACGGTCAAATTGCATGACGCGGCGCCCGCCGCTCTCGATCGCGCGCTCAAGGGCATCGACAAGTCGCTGGCGAAGTTCGTCGAGAAGGGCAAGCTCCAGGCCGCGGACAGGGACGCCGCGCTCGGTCGGCTGAGCGCGACGCCGTCGATTGACGACCTCGGCGATGCGGATTACGTCGTTGAGGCGGTCATCGAGAATCTGGACGTCAAGCGCGCGATCTTCACGAAGCTCGACGCGATCACGCGGCCCGATGTCATCCTCACGTCGAACACGTCATCGATCTCGATCACCACGCTTGGCGCGTTCACGAAGCGGCCGCAGCTCGTGCTCGGCATGCACTTCATGAATCCGGTGCCGCTCATGACGCTGGTCGAGACGATCCGCGGCCAGGCCACGTCCGACGAAGCGATGGCCACCGCCACCGAGCTCTGCAAAACGCTCGGCAAGATCCCGGTCGAAGCCGCCGACTACCCCGGCTTCATCGCGAATCGCATCCTCATGCCGATGATCAACGAAGCGATCTTCGCCGTGATGGAGGGCGTTGGCACGCCGGAGGCGATCGACCAGGTGATGAAGCTCGGCATGAACCACCCGATGGGCCCGCTCACGCTGGCTGACTTCATCGGCCTCGACGTGTGCCTGGCGATCCTCGAAGTCCTGCACACGGGCCTCGGCGATCCGAAATACCGCGCGTGTCCCCTGCTCCGCCGGATGGTGGCGGCCGGTCAGCTCGGCCGCAAGTCGGGTAAGGGTTTCTACACGTACTAGCTCGAGGGCCGGACCTTCAGGGCCGGCCGCGCCTCACCAACCAGATCACGAACGCCACGGGCGCGATGAGCAGCAGCTCACGCCCCGCGGCGGCGAAGTTGTTCGGCCAGGTTTCGGGACGGGACCAGTAGCGCGAGATCGGATCGAAGAACGGCGTGGCGTGCACGAAGTCCGAACTGAATGGCCACCACAGCATGACGCCGATCGGCGGGTTGTTGTCCATCGAGAACATGTCGAGCAACGGGTGGATCAGCCACGCCAGACAGACCGTGGCGAAGATGCCTGCCCGCGTCTCTGGGCCGACCGGCCAGCGGCGCCAGGCCGCGACGCTCGCGACCATCACGGCGGCCCCGATGCTGTGCGTCTCGTAGCTGTGGCGGCCCCAGAGCAGGTCCAGATCCGGGGCCACGCCGATCGCGGCCAGCACCAGGACCTGCACGACCAGCGCCCGCGTGGGGCGGGCTGGGCGACCCACGGCCCAGCCGACGGCGATTCCCGCAAGGCTATGTCCCACAGGTGACGGCATGTCTGTGACCCATGCTGTCACAGGGTGCGGCCACACTCATCCACGTTGCAGAAATTGCCAGGTTTTCGCGGCGTCAGATTCGCAAAAAGTGCGAATCGCGATGCGAGAGGCGAAAGTCGGCAAGCACCGTAACCTGTTGTTATTCATGAGGATAGACACCGTATGACGTCCAATTTTCGCTTGACATTCGCCTGGCACGCTCCTAGTATCCATTTCGGCCCAGCCACCGTCGCCGCTTTTGGCGGAGGTGCCTCAGCGAGGAAAACCATGGCAGTTCGAGAAGACGAAAAGAACGAACGCAACGAGAAGGAACGCGCGAAAGCCGTCGAGATGGCCTTTGGCCAGATCGAGAAGCAGTTCGGCAAGGGATCGATCATGCGGCTGGGCCAGCACAACGCAGATTCGATGATCCCGTCCATTTCCACTGGCTCGATCAGCCTTGATTGGGCGCTCGGCATCGGCGGTATCCCCCGGGGCCGCGTGGTGGAAGTCTTCGGCCCGGAGTCGTCCGGCAAGACCACCCTCACCCTCATGACCATCGCCCAGGCTCAGAAGCTCGGCGGCGTGGCGGCCTTCATCGACGCGGAACACGCGCTCGATGCGAAGTACGCGCAGAAACTCGGCGTGGACCTCGAGAACCTGCTCGTGTCGCAGCCCGACAACGGCGAGCAGGCGCTCGAAATCGCGGAAGTGCTCATCCGCTCCGGCGGCGTTGACGTCGTCGTCGTCGACTCGGTGGCCGCGCTCGTGCCCCGCGCAGAAATCGAAGGCGAGATGGGCGAAGCGCAGATGGGTCTCCAGGCCCGCTTGATGTCGCAGGCGCTGCGCA
>CAYHEX010000196.1:0-8585 GCA_964355365.1 uncultured Solibacteraceae bacterium
CGCGAGGCGCTGCGGTTCGGCGGCGGCCCAGTGAGCCGCCTTTCGTCCGAGAATCGTTTCGAGCCGCGCCACGGTCACGAGAGTAGATTCGGCCTGCGCGTTCAGTTCTTCACTCGCCGCCGCACTTTCTTCTGCCGTGGCCGCGGTGGACTGCGTCACTTTCTCCATCTGCGCGACCGCGGTCGAGATCTGATCGAAGCCGCGGCTCTGCTCCTGGCTCGAGTGGTTCACGTCGTCGACCAGCGACTTGACCTTGGCCATGCCCGACGTCAGGGAGCTGATGGCTGTGGCCACACGCTCCACCTGCTGCGTGCCCGCTTCCGATCGGCTGATCGACGCTTCGATCATGGTCGCGGTGTCCTTGGCGGCCTGCGCGGAGCGCTGGGCCAGATTGCGCACTTCATCGGCGACGACGGCAAAGCCCATGCCGGCCTCACCGGCGCGGGCGGCTTCCACCGCCGCGTTGAGCGCCAGGATGTTCGTCTGGAACGCGATCTCGTCGATGGTCTTGATGATCTTCGCGACCTGACGGCTGGAGTCCTGAATGGCCGCCACGGACGTCACCATCTCACCCAGCGCGGTGGCCGAGTGCTGGACGGCGGATTCAAGATCACCGGTCAACCGCGCAGCCTCGAGCGCGTTCGCGGCGTTTTGTCGTGTCATCGACGACAACTCCTCGGCGGACGCCGAGGTCTCTTCCAGCGACGCCGCCTGCTCGGTGGAGCCTTGCGACAGTGACTGTGAGGACGTCGCCACCTGGCGCGCGGCCGTGACCACTTCGTTGGCGCCTTCCGACAGATCGGTGACGGCGGACGTCATCTCTGACATCACGTTGCGTTGCGTGAGGACGACCCCCGCGATGAGCAGGCCGAAGATCCCGATCGTGCTCCACAGCGTGAGCGTGGCGGTGAACGCGGACGCCTCGGCCTCGGCGTTCAACTGCGTTTCCGCCTCGCGCGAGTCGAGCGCTTCGAGACGCGTGAGCTGTTCGGCCTGAGCTGGCGCGTACTCCGCGAAGTACATGTCAACGGCCGCCCGTGCGTCTTTCCGTGCCAGCGCCATGATCCTGTCTTCGCCCGGATCGAGCGTCCTCTCGTCGGCCTTGCCGATCTCGGCGATCAGGGCCGCGCGCTTCGGGTCCGTGTTGAGCTTCGCGAGTTCGATGATGGCCGCGTTGAACCGTTCGTCGGCCGCGTTCTTCCGGGCCAGCTCGTCGGTCTGGCGCTGATCCATCAGGAAGCCACGGACCGCGCCCGCCATGCTGAGCGAGGCAATGTGCGCGTCGGCCGCGAGGGCATCCTGCTTGGTGAGTGCCGCGATGTCCCGCGAGCTCGCGGCGTTTGCGCGAGCATCCAGGACGAGCCACGCGGCCATGGCAATACCAATGGTCAGAGTGACGACGATGAGGAACAGTAGGCGGCGCAATGGGGCTCCGGTGGGGACGGGGGGACTTAGACGGCAAGAAACGTCAGGCGACCCTTGCCGTAGTTCGGGATCTGAGCCGTGAGATCAAGGCGGCCGACCGGCCGACGCATCAGGGCTTCCACCTCCGGCGGCAGCCTGTCTTTCGGCAGGCGGAGCAACGTGGTGAGCTTGACGTGTGCGACGTTCGCGCCGTTGAACTGACTGGCGCAGACGTTCATGATCTCGCGGAAGTTCTCGAACACCATCTCGTCGACCTGGCCGGTTTCGATCTGACGTTCCGCCATCGGCGTGGGGAACATCGTGAGCGCCGCGCCGGCGTAGGCCGTGAACTCCAGGTCGGCAAGTCCGATCACGCCTACCGCGCCGTCCTCTTTGGTGAAGAGCGCGGCCGTGAACTTGTCGGTGGCCTGCCGGATCAGCGGCGGATTGCGCGAGACAATCACCGGGCGTCCGAATAAATCCGACAGCAGTCGCCGAATGGCGTCCTGGGGCGGCATGATGCGAGGGGCGATGGCAGGGGAACTCATGGTGGACTCCGGTTAGATCACGCCGTGCAGGGCTTCCTGGAATGCTTCGGGAGAGAACGGTTTCGTGATGAAGAATTTGGCGCCGGCATTCTTGGCCCGCTCGCGCATTTCATCGCTGCCTTCCGTCGTCAGGAATCCGAAGGCCGGGTTCGGCCCGTTCTTCTGGAGTTCCTCGAGCAACTCGATGCCGTTCATCACCGGCATGTTCCAGTCCGACAGCACCACATCGGGCGCGGATGCGCGAATGGCGTCGAGCGCGGCCGCGCCGTCGCCCGCTTCCTCCACGGTGTGGTCCTTGTAACCCGCCTGTCGCAGGGTGCGGGTGATGATCATTCGCATCGCCCGGCTGTCGTCAACAATCAGAATGCGCATAACGTCATCACTCCGTATCGGCCCCGACAATGGCCACTTCCACTGGATGGCCGTCACAGAGGAAGTGCAAGATGACCACCACGTGCGAGTGCGGCACGGTGGCCTCAAATGATTGGCCTTCGACGACCATAGGGAGGCCCAACGTGCAGGCGCCGCCCAGCACGGCTTTGGTCTGGCCACCGACGATGTTGGCGAGTTCGCCGATGGCGTCCTGAATTTCGGCGGCGGTCGTGTCGGCCGCGTCCATGCCGAACATCGCCGCCGCAGCCAGCGTGGCCATCGGCTCCATGCACGACACGGTCACCGCGCCCCGGGTCTCGCCCGACAGCGCGATGCAACCCGACCAGCGGTTGACGCCCGGGGTCGTCGAGGGCAGCGACTGGTCAGAGGACTGAAGGTCGAGCCCGAGCATCGAGTTCCACACTTCCTGCACGCGCGGGGTGAGTTCCTGCGTGAGGAGTGAGGCGCTGGGCCAGGCAGGCGCTGTTGGGGAGGGAGGTTCGCCGTGTTCCGGTCGTCTAATATCCGCGTTCACCATCAGCGATGTAATCGGCGCGGTACTCCACGGCTTTAATGAATCTGCGGTGTCGGAATCCCGACACCGCAATCTACATGACGCCGCCGAGTGCTTCCTGGAACGACTCCGGTGAAAACGGCTTCGTGATGAAAAACTTCGCGCCGGCGTTCTTGGCCCGTTCGCGCATCTCGTCGCTGCCTTCTGTCGTGAGGAAGCCGAAGGTGACGGCGGGGCCGTCCTTCTGCAGTTCCTCCAGTAACTCGATGCCGTTCATCACCGGCATGTTCCAGTCGGACAGCACCACATCCGGAGCCGCCGCGCGAATGGCATCGAGTGCGGCCTTGCCGTCGCCGGCTTCTTCGAAGGTGTGGTCTTTGTATCCGGCCTGTCGCAGGGTCCGGGTGATGATCATCCGCATGGCGCGGCTGTCGTCGACAATAAGGATGCGCATGGTTAGTTCTCCGGAACTCTGGGGCCATCTCGTCGGACGATGACGCGGGCGTTCGCGCCGACCACAGACACTTCCACCGGATGGCTCTCGCAGCGGAAGTGCAGCTTCACCACGGCGTGTGACCCCGGCACCGTGGCTTCGAAGTTGTCGCCTTCGATCACGACCGGCAAGCCGAGCACGCACCGGTCGCCCAGGACCTGCTTGGTCTGCCCGCCGAGGATGTTCGCCATTTCGCCGATGGCGTCCTGAATCTCCGCCTCGGTGGCCACGTCGGGCTCGATGCCAAACATGGCGCCCGTCATGATGCGCGCGAGCGGATCGATGCACGACACCGTCACGGCGCCGCGCCAATCGCCCGACAGCGCGATGCAGCCCGACCACCGTCGGTGACCGGCCGACGCGCGGGGGACGTCCTCGCCCTCCGGCTCAAGCCCAAGCCCCAGCATGGAACTCCACACTTCGATTGACCGCGGTGTGAGTTCTCTTGTCAGCAGGACGGCATCGGGTGCCGCCGCGTCGATGGTGGCAGTGCCAGGAGGAAGTGGCTGAACAGGCAGGGGTAGCATCAGTGACGTAATCGACTGGGCGAACCAAGGCTTGAGTACTGCGCGTCACCGCGCGAAACGATTCGGTTACAGCCGTTCCGTTTGGCGTCGGCCAGGGCCGCCTGCGCGCGGGCCATCACGGTGGTGACCGTGTCGCCCGGCGACAATTCCGCGATGCCGCCCGACATCGTGAACTGCACGGCGCGGCCGTCGTCCGCCGTGAGTCGACCGTGCGTAATCGTGGACACGGCGTTGTAGATAGAGGCCTCGCACTGGCGCAGCGTGGCGTCGCGCATCAGGACGGCGAACTCGTCGCCATCGTGGCGCGCGACCAGGTCGGTGTTGGGGACGGCCGCCACCAACACCTGCGCCACGGCCAGCATCACGCGGTCGCCGGCGAGATGGCCATGCTCGGCGTTGACTCTCTTGAGGTGGTCGACATCGAGCAGGACCAGCGAGAAGTGGGCGCCCTCCATTTCCGCGAGGCCTTTGACGGTGCGGTCGAACGCGCCGCGGTTGATCAGGCCCGTCAGCGCGTCCATCGTCACCTCGGCGTCGTTTCGGATGATGCCCGCCTCGAGTTCGGTGATCTGGGTCTGATAGACCGCCATCGTTTCGGTAAAGGCCTGTTGCTGCTCGGCGCTGGCGCGGCGGAGCGCTGCCAGTTCGGCCGCGAGCCCCGCTTTGACCTCGGCGAGTGTGGCGAACTTCAGCACCCCTTCAAACCGGCCGGCGGCCTCCACCACGTCGTTGCCGGCGAGCTTCGGACTGGCGCCGATGTCCTTCAGCGCGCCTTGCGCCAGTCCCATGAGATCGGCGAAGTACTGCTGGCGCTCGGCCTCACCGCAGCCGGCCGTCGCCAGGAACTCGCGGCAGATATCGAGGGTATTCAGGCAGACCGATTCGATTTCCGCCGGACTCGAGCCGAGCGCGATCATCGTTTGACAGTCCTGGAGTTCCACGACCGCGATCTCGGCGTTGGCATGCACCGAGACGCAATCGCCGATCAGGGCGAGAGACCGGCCGAGCAGGCCGCGCACGACCTCCGCCGGGTCGTCACGCAACCCTAAATCAATCGGCCGAGTCGCAGACTTCATGGGGCTACTCAAAGGTCCTCCGATTGGAGAAATCGGAACAAGTGGTCGGAACTTGAGTGGGATAACATGCCGGAGCTTCAGCGATGAACATCCTGCTCGTTAACCCGCCGTTCACCGAGCCGATGGGACCGTATCCCGCCATCTGCCATCTGGCCGGGTTTCTGCACACCGTGGGCCGGAAGGCGGCGATGGCGGATGCGAGTCTGGCGGTGCTGCGGCAGCTGTTCAGCCGGCCGGGCGTGCATGCGGTGGCGGAGCAGATTCTGTCCCGCGCCGACGGGGACCCGCGCGATGAACGCGTCCAGGCGTTTCTCGATCACGTGGACCACTACGCGCGGACGATCGACACCGCAATGAAGTGTCTGCAAGGCACCGATCAAGGCGCGCTGGCGCGAGCCCTGCGGCCGGGCTACTTTCCGCCCCCGATTGAGCCGCGCAGCACGTGGGCCACGCAGGTCTACTACAACATCCAGGGTGTCGAGGCCGAGGTGGGCTCGTTGACGCCGTCGCAGCGCGCGCGGCTGCTCGAGTCGACCGCGCCGTTCCGGTTTGCGTTCGGCACCTCGTCGGAAACCGATGAGGCCAGGTTTCACGCGAGTCGCGCCGTGGCGGAGTTCTCAAAAGTCATTCAACTGGCCATCGAGCCGGACTTCGAACTGGGCGCGTATGCCGAACGGCTGAGCGACGAGTGTGCCTCGTTCGATGCGCTGCATGCCCGGTTGCTCGCCACCGACGGCGTCATCGATCGCTATGTGGATGCGACGGCCGTGGCGCTGGCCCGGGAGCACCAGCCCGATGTGGTCGGGTTCTCCGTGCCGTTCGCCGGCTGCGTCTACGGGGCGCTGCGCATGGCCCGGCAGTTCAAGATGCTGCGACCGGCCACGCAGATCGTCATGGGCGGCGGGTGGGTCAACACGCAGCTGCGGCAACTCAGCGAGCCCGCAGTATTCGACTACGTTGACTTCGTCACGCTGGATGACGGCGAGCGACCGCTCACGTGTGTGCTCGAGTTACTGGAGCAGCGGCGCCAGCCCGATCAGCTCTGCCGAACGTTCGTGCGACGTGACGATCGCGTCGTCTTCGTCAACGATCCGCGCGAACGTGACGTGTCGTGGGCCGACACCGGAACGCCGACCTACGCGGGGCTGCCGCTCGGCGAGTATCTCTGCTACCGCCCGACGGTGCAGACGTACCAGCGGATCTGGGCCACGCGGTGGAACAAGCTCACGCTCGCGCACGGCTGCTACTGGAAGAAGTGCTCGTTCTGCGACACCCATCTCGACTACATCAACCGCTACGAACAGGTGCCCGTCGATGCGCTGATGGCGCGCATCAACGGGCTCATCGCCGAAACCGGCGAGAGCGGGTTTCACTTTGTGGACGAAGCCATGCCGCCCGCGCTCGTGCGTCGTCTGGCCGAGCGGATCGTCAACGATGGCGTGGCGATGTCGTGGTGGGGCAACGCGCGTTTTGATCGCGCGCTGGCCGACATTGCGCCGCTGATGGCCGAGGCGGGTTGCATCGCCATCACCGGCGGACTCGAGACGGCGTCGGCGCGGACGCTCGCGTTGATCGACAAAGGCGTGTCGCTCGAGCAGGGCGCGTATGTGTGCGACCGCCTCGCGCGCGCCGGGATCTTCGTGCACGCGTATCTGATCTTCGGGTTTCCGACCGAGACGGCGCAGGACACCGTTGACGCGCTGGAGTTCGTGCGCCAGATGTTTGCCGCCGGCGCGCTCCATTCCGCCGTCTGGCATGCGTTCGGACTCACGCAGTACAGTCCGATGGCGCACAACCCCGCCAAATACGGCATCACCCTGCGTCCGACGACGACGCGCCCGTTCAGCAACTATCTGTTGGAGTACGACCTGTTGGAAGGTGATGCGGCGGGCGCGATCGACCACGAGCAGTTCGCCCCAGGCCTCCGGCGCGCGGTCGACCAGTTTCGATTGGGCATCGGCCTCGGCCGCCCCGCGCACTCGTGGTTCGACGGACTCGCCATCGAGATGCCGGAGACGACGCTGTCACCGGACTTTGTCCGCGACGCCATTGCGCATCCGCAGGAGTGACGGCTGACGCTACGGGTGTTTGATGAACGTCCCGTCCTGCAGTTCCTTCCACGCGTCCTGAAGTTCCGCCTGCGTGTTCATCACGATCGGGCCGTACCACGCGACCGGTTCTTCGATGGGCTTACCCGACACGAGCAGGAAACGAATGCCTTCGTCGCCGGCCTGCACGACAATCTCGTCCCCGCGATCGAACAGCACCAGCGATCGGTTGCCGGTCGTGGTGAGAATCGGCGACTCGTCGAGTTCGCCGGTCATGTCGGTGAGCACGGCCCTCGGCGCTGACGCGTCGCGGAACGAGCCGGATCCGGCGAAGACGTACGCGAAGGCGTGACGCTCGAGCGACACGGGCAGGACCTTGCGCTTGCCGGGCGGGACGGAAATATCGAGATAGGTCGGGTCCGCGGCGATGCCATCGACCGGCCCGCGCTTGCCCCAGAACTCGCCGCACACAATGCGCACGCGGGTGCCGTCGTCATCAACGACTTCGGCGATGTCGGCGGACTTCACGTCCTGGTACCGCGGCGCCACCATCTTGTATTGGCGCGGCAGGTTGGCCCACAACTGGAAGCCGTGCATACGGCCTTCGGCATCGCCGGTCGGCATCTCCTGGTGGAGGATGCCGCTGCCGGCGGTCATCCACTGCACGTCACCGGCGGTCATCTCGCCGCGATTGCCGAGGCTGTCGCCGTGGGCGACCGTTCCCGCGAGAACGTACGTGATGGTCTCGATGCCGCGATGCGGGTGCCACGGGAATCCCGCGAGGTAGTCGGACGGGCGGTCGCCGCGAAAGTCGTCGAAGAGCAGGAACGGATCGAACTCGCTCGTCTTGCCAAATCCGAAACCACGATGGAGGTGCACGCCGGCACCTTCGAGCGTGGGCGTCGCCTGGGAAATCTGTTTCACAGCGCGAATAGACATTGCGGCCTCGTGAATGTGTGTGGAACGTCAATTATAGTGCGAGGGTCATGAGCCCTCTCTACGCAGAAGTCCTCGCGTTCTGCCGCGCGCAACTGGCGCAGCAGACACATCGTCCGGTGGTGATCGGCATCCAAGGTCCGCAGGGGGCCGGCAAGACCACGCTCACGCGCGCGCTGATCGACGCGCTGCCTGCGCTTGGCCTGACGGGCACCACGGTTTCGATCGATGACTTCTATATGACGCGCGCCGGCCAGCTCGAGGTTGCCGCCGCACATCCCGGCAATCCGTACATGGAGCATCGCGGCTATCCGGGCACGCACGACGTCGCGTTGGGCGAGCAGACGCTGGAGAGTCTTCGTGGGTGCGGACCGGTGCGGGCGGGTGCGGACGGGTGCGAACAGGTGCGAGCTGGTGCGGACGGGTGCGAGCAGGTGCGGGCGGGTGCGGATGGGGGCGAGTGGGTGCGGGCTGGTGCGTTGCTGCCGGTGTACGACAAATCCGCGCACGGTGGCCGTGGCGACCGCGCCCCGGTGGAGCAGTGGCGCACGGTGCCGACGCCGCTCGACCTGGTGTTTGTTGAAGGCTGGATGCTCGGCTTCACGCCGGTGTCCGAGTCGTCGCTGACGGACCCAAATCTCGTTGCGCCCAATCGCGCGCTTGCCGA
>CAYHEX010000197.1:0-8545 GCA_964355365.1 uncultured Solibacteraceae bacterium
CCACCCTGCGAGTACGAATCACACGGGCCGACGGCCTGGTCACCCACCCGACTGACTATCCACGCGCACGCTGCGTCGTCGCCCTCTGCGAGCGAGACACACTGGCCGTGTCCGGCACGCTCGGCTCCGGATTCACCGTGCTCACGACGCCAAGTCGCGATGGCGAGTTTGCGGGCACCGTGCTCGGCACGTTGGGCTGCCGAGTGGTGCGTGGCGCCACCAGACGATACGGCGCTGAGGCCATGCGCCAACTCATCCGCCTCGTGCGAGACGAGGAGCACACGCTCGGGTTGGTGGTCGATGGCCCGCTCGGCCCGTCCGGCCAGCCCAAGCCGGGCGCCGTCCTCTGCGCGATCAAGGCGCGCAGCCCGCTCTACGCACTCGGCGCGGCCGCGCGACACCACTGGGTCTTCCCCCGGACCTGGTCGGGTATGTATCTGCCGATGCCCTTCACGCGCGTGGCCATCGTCTTAACGCGCCTGGACCTGCCGTTCGAGGCCACTCGGCAGGAATTGGCCGCGCTGACCAGCAGCCTCGGCGCCTCACTCGCCGAGGCTCGGGCCACCGCGGTGCAGCGAGTGGGTGACGGCGGATGGTAGGATCGGCCGCTTCGATGAAGATGACCGTCCCGTCACGTCCCGAAGTGACCGTCCTGTTGAACTCGGTCGGCCACCGCGCGCAGGCGGCCGATGCGACGTCGTGTCTGATTCCCGACGACCCCATCGATTGGGATGACGTGCTCAAGACCGCCGGCGCGCACGGCGTCACCGAATTGCTCGTGTCGCCACTCACGGCCCAACCGGCTCGCGTGCCCGGCTGGGTGGTGGAGCGCCTCAGTCAGTGCGCGATCGAGGCCATCGGTCAGAACCTCAATCGCACGGGTCAACTGGTCGCGATCCTGCAGCTCCTTTCCCACAACGGCATTCGCGCGCTCGCGTTCAAGGGGCCGGTGTTTGCCTTGCACATGCACGGAAGCCTTGGACGCCGGGTGTCGAACGACGTCGACATTCTGATTGACCGGCCGAACGCCGCTCGCGCGCGCGCCGTGCTGCTGGCCGACGGCTACTCACTGGCCCCACGCCGCCGGCACCGGGCCGGTTCGATGCTGTACGGTCTGTATCCGCCGGCGGGGCGCACGGATGTGCTGCGCTCAGGACGACCGGGAGAGACCGACGTCGACGTGCAAGTCGGGCTCGCCGAATGGCCGCACGGCATTCGGATCAGCACCTCGGCTCTGTTCGACCGGGCCATCACGGTGAACGTCGCCGGCCAGTCGCTCCCGACGCTGTGCCCCAACGACGCCATGCTCTCGATGGCGATTCACGGCATTCAGCACGGCTGGAGTTTCCTGAGGTCGGCGAGCGACATCGATGCCGTCGCCGCGCAGATCACGGACTGGGACATCGTCATCGAGCAGGCGCGGGAGGCTCGCATGAGCCGTGTGCTCTGGGTCGCGCTGCTCATGGCGGGCGGCCTGTTCGAGTCGTGCATTCCCGATCGCATTGTGTCGCTTGCGTCGCAGGACGAGCGGGCCGTCGCCGTCGCCCGTGGTGCCGCAGGGCGGCTCTTTGCGAACCCCTGGCATGCCACCGTTGAATGGGGGGAGCGCGACTGGGGGCCGTCGTTTCAAGAAGGCGCCGTTCGGCTGGTGGGTTATCACACGCGTAAACTGACCTATGAATGGATTCTGAAGTGGCCGTGGGACGAGTGGCTGAACCGGCGCCCATGACCGGATCGGCCATCGATCCGTTCGACGCCGCCCGTGCGTCCGCACCAACGGTCATCGTTCCCCTCGAACGGGTCGTGGACCTGCTCGCCGCAGAACCGCACGCGCCCGATCGGGTTGCGGCCTATCGCGCCGCCATGCTGTCGGGTGCGCAGTTCCCGCCGATCTCCGTCGTGACCTGGGGCGCGCGCTATCTCGTCGCCGATGGACACAAGCGGCTCGCGGCCTACACGGCGCTTGGACCACAGGATATTCGCGTCGAAGTGTGGAGTTGGCGCCGCTGGTGGTGGGATCAGGCGCGGCAACTCAAACACAACGCCCGCAAGAACGGCCGGGTCCTCTCGTTGTGCGTCACCGATCCGCGCGCCGCGGGCACGCTCTTCGCGACGACCATGCATCACTGGCGGCGGGTGGCCCGATCGCTCGCCGGGGCGATGCGCCGACCGGGTGCTGCACCTCGATGCTAGGCGCGTCCCGGGGGATTCCGCTCCCCAGCATCGAGAAGTGCTGGAGCATCGGCATCTACGAGGGCAGCGACCCGCTCGCTCTGCGTCCGTCGGCGGGTCTCGATAATCCGGTTCTCACGGCCGCCCACGTCACCGACGTCCCCGCCTTCTTCGTCGCCGATCCCTTCATGTTGCGCGACGGCACGGACTGGCACATGTTCTTTGAGGTCTACCGGTCCGACATCCGCCGAGGCGAGATCGGCATGGCGTCCAGCACTGATGGGCGACGCTGGACCTATCGCCAGATCGTGCTGCGCGAGCCCTTCCATCTCTCGTTTCCGTTCGTCTTCGCCTGGGGCGGCGCACAGTACATGATTCCGGAAACGCGCGGCCAGCAGCAGGTGCGGCTGTACCGCGCCACGGCGTACCCGACAACGTGGACCTTCGAACGCACGCTGCTGACGGGTGCCGGGTTCACCGATTCATCGATCGTGTACTTCCAGCGCATCTGGTGGCTCTTCACCAGCTTCCCCGGCGACAGCACGCTTGCCGTGTTTCATGCCGACCGGCCTGACGGCGTCTGGACGCCGCACGCGCGTAACCCCCTGCTGCTAAATGCACGCGACCGATCTCGATCGGCCGGCCGCATCATCGTGAGCGGCGATCGCCTGTTCCGACTCGCGCAGGACAACTCCGGGTCGTACGGAATGCGGGTCAATGCCTTCGAGATCACGGCGCTGACGCCGACCGCATACGAGGAGCGGCCTGCCGGGCCGACGCCGCTCCTGCACGGCACCCGACACGGCTGGAACGCGCGCGGCATGCACCACATGGACGCCCACGAGGTGACGCCGGGGCAATGGCTCGCGTGCGTGGATGGATTCCGCAAATCCCTGATGGTCGGCTATCGACGCTGGCCTGAGACGTCGACGGAACGATGAGGATCCTCGAGGCCGTCTCAGGCACCGGCATCGACGGGGCGTGCATCCACGTCGTGCAGCTCGCGCGGGAACTGACAACGCGAGGCCATGCGGTGCAGGTGGCCTGCCGACCGGGATCGTGGATCGAACGGGAGCTTCGAGGTAGTCCGGTGGGCATCGTGCCGTCGGATCTGCACCGATGGCCAACCGACGAATTGAAGCGCATCGCCACGATCGTCCGCGAACAGGACATCGATGTCGTGCACACGCACATGAGCCGCGCGCACTTTTTCGGAGTCCTGCTCCGCTGTTTCAGCGACGTGCCCGTTGTGGCAACGGCGCACAGTCACCGTGTGCAGCCGCACTGGATGTTCAACGACGCGGTGATCGCTGTCTCCGGGTCGGTGGCGCGGTTCCAGCGGACATTCAACCGCGTGAGGCGTAATCGTCTGCACGTGGTGCATCCGTTTGTCGACACGAACCGATTCGCCCCTCGGACGGACACGGAGCGGCGGCTGACGAGCGCCGCGCTCGGGCTCGTGCCGTCAGCCATTGTCGTGGGCATGGTCGGCAACATCTATCCGCAGAAAGGTGTCGTGGAATTCGTGCGGCTGTTTGCCGACATCTATCGCGCCGTGCCGCACGCGCGATTGGTGATCGTCGGAGACGGGCCTGCCGACTACCTCGCCCAAGCGAAGGCGGAGGCCGAACGGTGCGGTGTGGCCGGGCAGATCTCCTGGACCGGACACCGTACCGAAATGCCGGAGATTATGAGCGCATTGGACGTCCTCGTCGTCAACTCCCGCGATGAATCGTTCTCGGTCGTCACCGCTGAGGCGATGGCGTGCGGCGTCCCCGTCGTGGCGAGAGATGTCGGCGGCATCGCCGAGTCGGTGATCGACGGCGCGACGGGATTCGTCGTCCCGATCCGCGACGACCGGCGTTTCGTTGAGCGCATCGTGTCACTGCTCCAGTCGCCAGAGCTGCGCGCCCAATACGGCGCCGCCGGACGCGCGCGGGCGCAACAACACTTTGCCGTCAATGCGCAGGTGCACAAGATCGAAGCCGTGCTGGCCGCAACGCGGCGGCATCGCGGACATCAACGACGCGGCACCGGAGCGGGCGTGTGACTCGCGTGGAGCGCCGTCTCCCGCGTCTGGTGATGAGCGGCGTTGTGGCGATCGCCCTGCTCCGACTCTGGGTGGCAGGCCACACTGAGCTCATCCCCGTAGAGGCGTACTACTGGACCTACTTCGCCCATCCGGCCCTCAGCTACTTCGATCATCCGCCCGCCGTGGCCTGGATCATCGCGCCCGGCGTTCGACTCTTTGGCGACACCGCGTTCGGCGTGCGGTTGGGCGCCATGGTGCTCTCGCTGGGGTCAGCCGCATTGGTCTTCGACGTGGCCCGCCGTTGGGTCGGGTCGCAGGCCGCCTGGTGGGCCGTGGCGCTCTTCACCCTGCTGCCCGTGTTCTCGGTCACGGGAATGCTGGCACTGCCTGATGCGCCGCAGACGTTCTGCACGCTGCTGACGATGTTCGGCGTCACGATGGCAGTGACAGACAATCGGGCGATCGGTTGGCTGTGGGCCGGTCTCGGATTCGGCGGCGCACTGCTGTCGCGCTACACGGCCGTGGTGTTGGCGCCGTCGGTGTTGGCCCTGCTGCTCATCAATCCCGCGTATCGACACTGGCTGCGACGGCCGCACCCGTGGCTGTCATTCGGCCTCGGCGTGTGCCTGTTCACACCGGTGATCCTGTGGAACAGCCAGCATGCGTGGGCGTCCTTCCGATTTCAGGGCGCGCGCCTGGGCCTTCCCGCCGGCGCAATCGCTCTGAGCGCGTCGATGTTCTGGGTCAATCAGATCGCCGCGGTGACGCCGCCGGGCCTGTTGCTGTTCGGGCGCGCGTTACGACGCTGGGACGCGGCCGGGATGTTCGCGGCCTGCTTCGCGGTTCCCCTGTTTGCCGTGTTCCTCCTCGCCAGCTTTGGAACGGACGTGCACATCGATTGGACCGCGCCCGCGTATGTGGCCATGTTGCCCGTCGCCGCGGCCGTGATGCGAGAGCGGTACGCCCAATCGGCGCATTGGCGGAGGACAATTTGGATCACCGGCGCGGTGGTCGTCGGTGGTCTGTGTCTCGCCACAGGCACGCTGACATTCGGCCACCCGGACGTCCGCCTCTCCAGCCATGTCGGCGGATGGCAGCCCATGGCCGCAGAGGTGGAGCGCGCGAAGCAGCAACTACACGCACGAACCGGGCAAGCGCCCTTTGTGGTGGGCGCCGACAAATACAATCTCGCGGCCGAGTTGGGCTTCTATATGCGCGCGCCGAAGGACACGGTCAACACGTTCGCACTCGGCGCCGACGGGCTGGGCTTCCGCTACTGGACCGATCTCCAACGCTTTGTCGGCAGACCGGCCGTCATCGTGTTGCGAACGGCGGACGCGTCGTGGCTCGCGCTCGTGCGACAGCACTTCGACACCGTCGAGGCGCCACGCCGGGTGGAGATCCCGACGCTCGGTTCCGGAATGCGAGTCGTATACTTGATCAACGCCCTCGGCTATCGTATTCCCCGTGCTGATTAACGAGACGCTGCGCGATGAGATCACGGGCCATCTGGTCGCGGCGATCGAACGTACACCGCTCGTTCAAACGCCCTTTAATCACATCAACTTTTCGGACGCGTTCCCGGAGACGGTGTACGCCGCGATGCTGGCCGGTCTGCCGCCGCCCGAGGCGTACCGTCCCGCCAATATGGCCAAGTACGGCCGCCCGGACGGCCGATGCAGTCGGGGTGTCGTAGACCTGGGTCCGTCGCTCGGCCTGATGTCCGCCGACGCGCGCGACGTGTGGACGGCGGTGCATGCGGCGCTGGCGTCCGATGCGTTACGCCACGCCATCTGCACCACGCTGCGCGTTCCGGAGCGCGGGCGGCCGATCTCCCGCCTCGTCCACGATCTGCCCGGGTATTGGATCGAACCGCATCCCGACACTCGGACCAAGCACATCACGATGCAGTTCTACCTCGCGTCAGATGCGACGCACGAAGAGCTGGGCACGGTGCTGTATCGGCTGAATCCGTTTCGCCGCGCGGTGTTCATGGAACGCGCCTCGATGATGGAGAGGGTGAAGCAGTTCCCGTTTCGACCCAATTCCGGTTACGCGTTTGGCGTGCGCTGGAACAGCTTTCACGGCGTCGAGCTGATGGGCGAGGACGCGGGCGACCGTCACACACTCATGAACATCTACTACCGGAAGGAACCACGGCGATAGTGGACGCTCCCGAAGCGACCACGCCGACGCTCGCGCTGGTCGTCATCAGCCTGAATGCAGACGCGCACATCGCGCGCTGCCTCGGCTCAGTCGCCGGGCTCGCACATCAAAGCATCGTCGTCGACTCGGGGAGTACCGATCGCACGAGGGACATCGCGGCGTCGGCCGGCGCCACCGTGATGACGCATCCATTCGCCGGATACGGTGCCCAGAAGCAGTTTGCGCTGGCACAGGCCACCACCGACTGGATCCTGTGTCTCGATGCGGACGAATGGCTCGACGAGGAGGCGCGGCACGCGATTGCTGCAGCGCTCGCGGCCGGTCCGGACTCGAGCGTGACGGGGTATCGGCTGCGCATGCGTACGAACTATCTCGGCCACTGGATGGACCGCTGCGCGTGGTTATCCGAATGGAAGCTGCGTCTGGTGCGGCGCGGAGCGGCCCGCTGGACCCCGGATGTTGTCCACGAGCATCTCGAGGTTTCTCACGGGCACGTCCAAGCGCTCTCTGGAAGAATTCTGCATACCCCCTACCGCGACCTGGCCGACGAGTTGCGGAAGATCAATCACTACACCGAGATCATCGCCGCTCGCGACCTCGCGATGACGTCGCCGCGCATCTGGTTCGGCATGCTCGCCGAGCCGCCGCTGGTGTTTCTCCATAAGTACTTCGTGCAGGGCGGCGTGCTCGACGGGTTGGCCGGCTTGATCGCCGCCTGTCAGATGTCCGCGTCTTTCTTCCTGCGCCACGCGAAGATCTGGCGACGTCGACAGGTGCGCTGACTCCGTTCAGCGCACCAGGTCCCAGATCCGCGCGAACTCGGCCAAGCGCAGTCGCGGCCCGCCATGCCACACCACGTCGTCGCGATCCGTCACGAGGACATGCGCCTCATCGAGCGGCGGCTGTTCCACCTGATCGGTGAGGATCAGCACGTTGCAATCGGCGTTGCCAGTGAATCCATCAGGGCCGGGAAGGAACAGGCATTCGACATCCACACAATCCGCGGTCGACGACGGGCCCGGTCGAGCCGGACCGATCATCGCGATCAGCGACTCGCGACTCTTCGGATTACGCACGCGAATCGACAGATCCTCCACCCGCCGCGACGTCAGGCCATCCACACAACGTGTCAGACGAAACCGGCGTTGCAGATAGTGCACGTTGGGTCCGTCCTTCCACCGTGCGGGCTTCGACGACGCGGGCGGATGCCACAGGTGCCAGGTCGCCGTGAGATGCCTGATCGAGCGGATCGTCACGCCCGCCTGCCGCAATCGCAGGCGCAGGTCGTCATCGTCACCGCCCCACCGGCTGAATTTGTGATCGAAGCCGTTGACGCGTTCGAAGTCACTCCGCCACATCCCGATGTCGCAGCCCGCGAGCCGCGGCCGATGCGGGTTGCGCAAGAACCAGTTCACGCGCGCCTCGAGGTGGTCCCGCCCCACCCGCCAACGCTCGCGCAGCGACACCGCCGGCGTCGTGTCCACGCCGCCGCGATCGGTCAGGCGTTGGGACTCCGCCTGCGTCAGCCGATATGCGTCGCTGCCGCACACGGCGTTCGCTTGCCGCCGGGCCAGATGGACGCGGGCGTGATCGGGTGGCAGCACGCAGTCCTGATCCACGAAGAGCAGGTACGGCGCGCGGCTCGCTCGGACGCCGTCGTTGCGGCAGCGGCCGGCCTGAAACTCGTGATGCGCGTGAGTGGTGAACTGGACTGGGAACTCCACCGTGCGTCGGAACCGCTCGACCACATCCGCCGTGTCGTCGGCCGAGCCGTCGTCGGCAACGATCACCTCGATGCGCGGCCCCGCGATGGACTGTCTGGCGATCGAGGCCAGGCACAGCCGGAGGCTCCGCGGCCGCTGGTACGTGGCGACGATGATGGAGAGTTCCGGCTGGGCGCTCATCTCAAGAAATGCCTCGGTCACTCTATCGCAGCGTTCAGGGAACGAAGGCTAGTACAATGGCAGGTTGTGATTTCCGTCCAGAACGTCTCCATGCGCTTCGGCAACAAGATCCTCTTCGAGGACGTCACCACGACGTTTTCAGCCCGCCGCCGCTACGGCCTCACCGGGCCGAACGGCGCAGGCAAGACGACGTTCATGCGGCTACTCACCGGCGACCAAACGCCGCAAAAGGGCACGGTCATACGGCCCGACAAGTTCGGCGTACCACGCC
>CAYHEX010000198.1:0-8465 GCA_964355365.1 uncultured Solibacteraceae bacterium
GGAAGCGTATGCACGCGCCACGCAGGATGTGGACGTCGTCATTGGCGGTGCGGTCACGCTCGACGCGACCAGCCTGAATCCGATCACCAGCCTCACTGGCCATCCGGCGATCGCCGTGCCGACCGGCTTTCGCGCCAACGGCACACCGACCGGATTCACACTCGCAGGGCGTCTCTACGACGAAGCCGGCCTGCTGGTGGTGGCACGGGTCATCGAATCTGCGACGGGGCTCGCCGGCCGCAGGCCGCCCATCGGCTGACAGGATCCGAATTGAAATCGGGAATCAATTCGTCGAATTGATTCCCGATTTCAATTGCGCTACCGCCCCACTGCGAATCGTCTGAAGAAGCTGTCCGCGTTCCATGTGGGCCGGGCCGCGTCGTTCGCCACACGCTGCAGCAGGGTCATGATCACGCGATTGAACGTGGCCGCCGCTTCGAGGTTCACCGGCTGGTTCGTGTCGTCGGACGGCTTGTGGTACACGTCGCGGACCCAGTTGCGGCGAATCGTCTCGTCCGGCGAACCGAACTCATAGCCGAACTTGAACGCGAGGGCCGGCACGCCCTTGCGAATGAAACTGTACTGATCGCTACGGATGAAGCGATTCTGCTCGGGTTCGCGGTCGACCTGCACGCCAACGCCGAGCGAAGCGGCGGCGGCCTTCGCCGATTCGCCGAGTGACGACTCGGCGAGGCCCTGCACTTCGATGACCTTCAGCGGGTAGAGTGGCAAGAACATGTCGAGGTTGATGTCGGCGACGATCTGCGTGAACGGCACCGTCGGCTTGCCGGCGAAGTAGCGCGACCCGAGCAAGCCTTTCTCTTCGGCGGTCACGGCGACAAAGAGCACCGACCGCTTCGTCTTCACGCCCGACGCCTTCAGCAAACGCGCCGTCTCGATCATTGCCGCCACGCCAGACGCATCGTCCATCGCGCCGTTGTAGAGCGCGTCGCCGTTCACGGCGCGGCCGATGCCGACGTGATCCAGGTGCGCCGACATGACGACGTATTCGGATCTCAGAGCCGGGTCTGAGCCTTCGAACACGCCCACGACGTTGGCAGAGTTGATGGTCTCGCGCGTCAGCTTCGCCTGCGCTTTGAGCGTGCCGTTCAGCGCGAATCGCGGCAGCGGCTTGCTGTCGGCGACGAGTTGATTCAACTCGTCGAGCGTGTGACCGCTGCCGGCGAGCAAGGCCTCGGCGCCGCGCGAGGTGAGGGTGATCGCCACGATTTCTCCGGCAGCATCAACGAGCGTGCGATCCAGTAGCGTGATGGTGGGCTGCGGCGTTCCGCCGCCGCCCCCGCCGGCGGCCGCGGCCGGGGCCGCCGGTGCGGCAGTAGCCGCGGCGGGTGCGGCGCCCGCGGGGCGCGGCGTAATCGTCGCCACGCCAACGGCTCCGGCGCGTTTCAGCGCGAGCCATCGCTCGTCCGCCGTGTTGACATGGGACTTGACGTTGTCAGACACCTTCGCCGGCGGGAAGGCGTTCACGTAGACGGCGATCTTGCCCTTGAGATCCAGACCGGCGAAGTCGTCCCATCCCGCCTCGGGAATCGACAGACCGTAGCCGACAAACACGATCGGCGCTTCCATCGATCCGTCGAGTTCGCCACGCGCGGTCAGCGACGCGTCCTGCCCGATCACGAGCGGTTGTTCCTTGCCGTCGCGCACCAGCGCCAGCCGGGATTCCGCCGCGATCAACACGCGACTGTCGAGTTGAACCGGCTGCCGGAACCCGGCCGTGCCCGCGGGCCCGCCCTGAGCGGAGCCGATGGGCTTCAGTCCGATCGATCGGAACTGGCCTTCGACATAGTCGACCGCCTTGTCGAAGCCCGGCGTGCCGACGTTGCGGCCTTCGAGCTTGTCGTCCGCGAGGAACTGCACATGCGCCCACCACTGCTTGCCTTCGGACGCGAGATCGGTGGACTGGGCGGCGAGGCCGACGACAGCGGCCGCGAACAGGCTGGCAGACAGGAGGCGTGTGCGCATAAGGCTGGCAGAATACATCGGGGCGCCCGCGACAGGACAGACCGTGAGAGAATCCGCTCCGCGATGAAACGCCGCACATTCATCACCACGTCACTCGCCGGCGCCGCCGGCCTCGCGGTCAGCCGCGACCTCGCTGCCGACAGCATCAACCCTATGACACACGCAGATCACAACGACCAGACACCTGCCGCCACGCGCAAGATCCTGATCGCCGGGGGCGGCTTCGGCACCGCGTTCATCCGCTACATGGCGGAACTGACCGGCAAGCCACGTCCGAAGATCTGCTACCTGCCGACGGCGTCGGCGGATGCGCCGGACGGCATCATCAACTTCTTCAAGAACTGCGCGCCGCTCAACGTGGAACCGTCGGTGCAAGAGAGCTTCATCGAGAGCCTCACGCAGACGCGCAGCTGGGAGGACGTCTTCCTCTCGGTCGATGGCGTCGTGGTCTCCGGCGGCAACACACTCAATCAGCAGGCGATCTGGAAGGCACAGGGCATCGACCTCGTGCTGCGGAAGGCCTGGGATCGCGGCGTGGTCCTGGGCGGCGCGAGCGCGGGATCGCTGTGCTGGTTCGAGGAGGGCACGACCGACTCGCGGCCGCAAGCCCTGTCCATCGTCCGGGGCCTCGGATTCATCACAGGCAGCCACTCGCCGCATTACGACGCCGAAGCCGGACGACGACCGCTGTACCAGAAGCTGATCAGCTCGGGCGAGATGAAGCCGGGCTACGCCTGCGATAACGACGCGGGCATCTACTTCGAAGACAACACGGTGAAGCGCGTCGTCTCGGCGCGCGCCGGCGCGAAGGTGTACTACGTGAGCGTGGCGGGCGGCAAGGCGGTCGAGCGCGTCATGGAGCCGGAGATGATCCGCTAGACCTGTTCGCGCAGCAGCGCGTCGATCGCCGCGGCCACGCGCAGCGGCGCGGCGGTGACATCGCTCATGCTGGTGGCCATGATCTCGGCGCCGGTTTCATTGGGCGCGAACGCGTGCCACACCTCAGACGCAACGGCCACGCTCGACGACGCGTCGGCCACTTCGACTTCCAATTGTTTCCAGGCGCCACCGGTCAGATGCCGTCGTTCGATTCTGTGTTCGCCGCGCCAGAGGACGGCGCAGTAGCGGGCGGCTGGCGCGATGGCGCCGACGCCGCTGCGGCCGAAGGCGCGGATGGAGTAGTAGCGGACGATCATGCGGCGTCGCCCCTGAACGTCTCGAGATGGATGCTGGTCTCGGTGTTGCTGATGCCCTTCACCAGACGAATGCGCTCGAGCACCTTCGCCATGCCCTGAAGCGTCTCCGCCCGCAACTCTGCCAGCAGATCCCATCGGCCGTTGGTGTCGTGCAACGACGCCACGCCGGGCTCGCCCAGCAAACGCGAAATCACCGCGCGTGTTTGATTGCCGTCCACCCCGATGCTCATCCAGGCTCTGATGTCGTTGTGCCGCACGTCCGGTCTGAGCCGAACGGTATAGCCCACGATGACGGCGTCCTTTTCCAGCCGCCTGATCCGGTTGGTCACCGTGCCCCGCGATACGCGCAGCTTGGTCGCCAGCTCAGCCACTGTCGCTCGCGCGTTCTGCCGCAGCAGCGAGAGCAGCTTGTGGTCCATGTCATCCATTTCGTCAATTTATCATGCCGTTTTGACAGATTGCTGCCTATTTACTGGCATTACTGACTATTGTGACTGTCCTGCTCAGCTGTCAGACTCGGCCTTCAACTCATGGACACCGCATTCAGCACTCGCTCGACCCGTTTCCTCAGCCCGCACGACGTGGCCACAATTGTTCGTCGTCGCGGCCTGGCCGCCATCCTCGGCGGCATGGCTGAGGCCATTGAGCACGATTTCCTGCGTTGGGCGAGCTTCGACAAGTCGGCCCGGGTCGCAAGCCACTCTCCTGATGGCGTGATCGAACTGATGCCGATCGCAGACGCCGACACCTACGCGTTCAAGTACGTGAACGGTCATCCGAAGAATGCGATGCGCGGACTGCCCACGGTGATGGCGTTCGGCGTGCTCGCAGACGTCGCGAGCGGATTTCCGCGACTGCTGAGTGAACTCACGCTCATCACCGCGATCCGCACCGCTGCCACGTCGGCGGTGGCGGCACGCGCGCTGGCGCGAGCCGACAGCCGCGTGATGGCCATCATCGGCAACGGCGCGCAAAGCGAGTTTCAAGCGCTGGCGTTCCACCACCTGCTCGGCATCTCGGAGGTGCGGCTCTTCGATGTGGATCCGCGCGCAACCGCCAAGCTCCTGCAGAACCTCCAGCACAGCCCGGACGCGCGCGGGATGCGGCTGGTCGCCTGCCGCAGCACGGCTGATGCCGTGACCGGCGCAGACATCATCACGACGGTGACGGCCGACAAGACCAACGCGACGATCATCACCGCGGACATGGTTCGCGCCGGCATGCACCTCAACGCCGTGGGCGGCGACTGTCCGGGCAAGACGGAGATTCATCCCGACGTCCTCTCTGCGGCCAGGGTCTTCGTGGAGTACGAGCCGCAGACGCGTGTGGAGGGCGATCTGCAGCAAATGGACGCGACGTTCGCGGTCACCGAGCTGGCGCAGGTCCTGAGCGGTCGCGCCGCAGGCCGCACGCGTGCGGCAGACATCACGCTGTTCGACTCTGTGGGCTTCGCGCTCGAGGACTTCTCGGCCCTTCGCTACATGGACACGTTGGCGCGGTCGCTGAATGTCGGCACGACGCTGCCGCTGATTCCGGACCTCGCGGATCCTCGCGACCTCTATGCGGCGCTCGGCGTCGAGGAGGCGGTCGTCGCATGAGCTCGCCGTTCTCCACTCAGGCGCCGGGTGCGGTCGTGATGGTGCGGCCGCACGCGTTCCGCTCGAACCCGGACACCATGCGCGACAACGCGTTCCAGGCGTCGAGCGACGGAGACGCCACGACCACGCTCGCCGCAGCTGCCTATGCGGAAGTCACGGCGCTCGCGGCGCAACTCGAACACGCCGGCGTGACGGTGCACCTCTTTGAGGACCTCACGCACGACACACCCGACTCGGTCTTTCCCAACAACTGGTTCTCCACGCACGCCGGAGGCCAAGTGGCGATCTATCCCATGACCACACCGAACCGGCGGCGAGAGCGTCGCTCGGATGTGATCGACCTGCTGAAGCAGCGCTACCGCGTGCAGGACGTGATCGACTACTCCGGCCTGGAACAGGACGACGTGTTTCTGGAGGGCACGGGGGCGATGGTGCTCGATCATGTCGAGCGAGTGGCCTACGTGGCACGCTCGAGTCGCGCGAACCCGCTCGCGCTCGAACGTTTCTGCACCCACTTCAACTACGAGCCCATGGCCTTCGACGCGGCCGATTCCGAGGGCCGACCTGTGTACCACACGAACGTGCTGATGTGCGTCGGCACCGACTTCGTGATGGCGGGATTCGACATGATCCCCGACGAGCATCGTCGCAGCGACGTGCGCGAGCGGCTCGCGGAGAGCGGCCGCACGGTGATCCCGCTGACGACCGCGCAGGTCAGTGAATTTGCCGGCAACGCGCTCGAGCTTCAGGGCACGGGCGGTCGCCTGCTGGCACTGTCGTCACGCGCGCTGCAGGCGCTATCGGCTGACCAGGTGGCCGCGCTGAGGCAGAGCGTGCGGCTCCTGCCGGTGGACGTGCCCACCATCGAATTGGCGGGCGGGTCTGTCCGTTGCATGCTCGCCGGCATCCACCTCCGGCCACGGCCGAACGCCTAGACCCGCTCGAACACGCGCACGCGTCGCAGCAGCAGATCCACCATCCACAGCCCCAGTGCGGTCCACAGCAGTGCCGGCCACATCGGTCGGCGTGTGGCGCGATGCTCACCGGAGGTGTTCGACAACTGCGCGGCGGTGGGTTTCCACTGGCCGCCCGTCGCGTCCGCGATCGATCGCAGGCGCGGCTCGTCCGGCGGGCCGAAGCGATACTCGGCGTTCGGGTCGGGCACGACGAGGCCCGAGGTGATGCCGGTGTCCGGCACGCCGGTCGTGTTCGTGGAGATCACACTCGCCGCGAATGTCTCCGCCGCGTCAACGATCGCGCGCGCTTCGTAATGCCCGGGCGCGGTTTGGCGCGCGGGGATGTCCACCGGCGCCTTCGTGCCGCTCTGCACCCGCACGCGTGGCGTGAGGAAGTCGTGCGGCTTGCCGTCCGCGTCATGCGCATCAACCAGCAACGCCATCGACCGTGTGGTGCCATGCACGGCACCCGGCACGACGGTGAGCGACATCGCCGGCGGGCGCTGACGCTCGAGCGCGCGGATCACCGCGGCGAAGAACGGCCCATACCCGCGCCACGTGATCCAGTCGCTGGCCCAGCGGTCTTTCACATCCGACGTGAACACCGCTGCGCGGCCGAGACCGACCGGCCAGAACGCGAGCAACGGATCGCCGTCCTTCGTGGACAGCAGTTCGAGCGCGGAGTCCTTGATCACCGTGGCCGTGCGCCCACGGAGCGCGGGCGCCTTGGTGAAGTCCAGCCCATCGAGAAACCCGAGATGTTTGACGACCGGCGCGAGCCGCTTCTCTTCGAACGACAGGTTCGGAATTTCCTTGGCTTCCTTCACGAAGATCTGCGGCACTTCCTTCGCGTCCAGCACGAGATACCCGCGGCCTTTGCCCCACTTCGCGATGTTGCCCAGCAGTTCGCCGTCCGCGCTCTGGCCCACGGCCACTGACGAGACGGTGATCTTGGCCGCCACCATCTTCTTGACGAGGCCTTCGTAGTCATCGGGATACGACCGGCCGTCCGACAGGAGCACCACGTGTTTCGCGCGCGCCTTCACCGACGACAACGCCTTGAACGCCTGCTCCACCGCCGGAAAGATCATCGTCTGGCCGCTGGCCTGAATCGCCGACACGGCCTTGTTGATCTCGGCCCGACGCTTGCCGACGTTCTGCACCGGCACGTCCCAGTTGAAGCCGTCGTTGAACGTGATCACGCCGATCGACTGCTCGTCGGCCAACGCACCAATGGCGGCCAGCGCGGCGCTCTTGCACAACTCCATCACCGCGCCGTTCATGCTCCACGACTTGTCGAGGACGATGACGAGCGCGATCTCGGGTTCGTCGCGGCGCTCGAAGGTGACGGGAGCGACGCGTTCGAGTTCGGTCTTGCGATAGCCCTGCGGCCCTTCGCCGAACACGGCCTCGCCGCCGGCGATCAGCAGACCGCCGCCCTTCGTTTCGACCCAGTCGGCCACGGTGCGCATCGCGGTGTCGGGCAACATCGAGCGCGCGACGTCGCTGAGGATCACCACATCCCACGGGTCCAGATTCTCCACACCGCGCTGCCATGCGGATGGCGCGCGCACGGCCACGTCGATGCCCGCCGACGTCAATGCGCCGGTCAGGTACCGCGCGCTCGCGGCGGTGGACCCCTCCATGTAGAGCACGCGCGGCTTCGGCGCCACGGACACCGCCACGTCGAGCCGATTGTTCGCCGGCAGCGGATCGCCGGCACTCACGAGCGTGGCCTCGATCGCCTGTGCGCCAATCGTGTCGAGCGCCACATCGAGCACCACCGGCGTTGAGCCGACGGCGAGCGAGAGTGATTTCGTCGCGAGCACGCGGCCGAGCGCGCGCAGTTCGATCGTGGCCGCGCGCGGCTGCTCTGCGCCGGTCGTCGGGCGCTGACTGGTCACATGCACCGTTACCGCGAACGTCGCACCAGCGGACATCGTTGCGGGCACGTCAATCGCGTCGATCCACGCATCGCCGAGGTCCGGCGGCGTGAGCGGAATCACTGACACGGGCACGCCGCCCGCAGCGAGCCGCGCAATGGCGTCATTCGTGTCGCCGGCCGTGGCGCGGCCGTCCGAGAACACGATGATGCGCGGCAGTGCGCCCGGCGTGAGCGACGCGCGCGCGAACATCAACGCGCCTTCGAGATCGGTGCCGAGTCGATTGACCGCCACGCGCGGTGCGGACGTCGCGGCGGCGGTGGTCTCCGTGTCTGCCGCCGCCAGTTGCCGCAGCGCGTCAGTGGTGGGCACCGTCGCCGTGTCGGCGCCGAAGACCACGATGCGCGAGTAGGCGGGCCGAACCGACGCGGTCAGTTCGTCGATCTGCTTGGCCGCCGCCACGATTTGCGATGCGTCCACGCTATGCGACACGTCCACGAGGTAGACGACCGACAACTGCGACGACCCGGCGGAGATCACCGGCCGCGCGAGTGCGAGCACGACGAGCGCGAGCAGGAGCGAGCGGATGACCGTTTGCAGCAGGCGTTGCCGCGGATTGAAGTTCGTCCGGGCAAAGCGGAGCGCGAGCCACACGAGTGGAATCGCGGCCAGCAGCCAGAGCGCGGAGGGCGTGGTCCAACTGATGTTCATGTCAGACCGTCACTCGTCGCTGCCACGTCCACCACTCAGCCGCCAACAGGAAACAGGCGGCCAGTCCCGCCAACAGCCACCACGGTCGGCCACGCTCGGCGCCCGACGGCCCGCCGGCGCGCGCCGACTCTGGCA
>CAYHEX010000199.1:0-8414 GCA_964355365.1 uncultured Solibacteraceae bacterium
GTCAAGAGGTCGCTGCGGAGGCGGACGGTGAATGTCTTGCCGCGCCCGACGTTCGCCGATTCCCACGCGGCCCCCAGCGTCTGCGGCTCATCGTCGACCGCGGCCGGCAGAGACGCCACGTCAATGACATCGCCGCCGTTCTGTGGCGTCATGCGCAATTCCACATCGGTGGCTGAGTGGTCGACGGTCCACCCTGCGGGCGCCGTCACACTGAATCCGCTGCGTGTCCGCGCCGGCGCCGATTCTGTCGGACTCGGTAACGTCAGAGCCGGCACGGGCACCGCAGATGTTGGCGCCGTCGGCGGCGTCGCTGCCGGCGCCGCCGGCGCTGCCGGCGCTGTGGGCGCTGCCGTCGCTGTGGGCGCTGTGGGCGACACGGTGAACGTCGCCACGCCCACCTGCTGCGCGTCGATCAGCAGCACGACGCGGTACTCGCCTTCGCGCCAGCCGCCCGATGGCGGTGCGACGCTGAGTGCGGCGATCGGGCTGTTGGCGTGTACGACCGCGGCGGCCTCACCCGCGGCGGTTGGACCGTCGGGCGTCATGAAATACCACGCCGACTGCACTTCGGCGCCGTCGCTGAGCCCTGCGTGCTGGAACGCGACAAATACGGTGGCCGTGGGTGGGAACACGGCGACGGGATCGACGAGGCGCCCATCCGAGAAACCACGTGCGGTGCGAATGGCGGTGAGCGGTTCCTGCGCGTCGAGAATACCGAGCATGCCGTGCACAAGGCAGACACCGGCAATCAACACCGTTCCGATGAACCTGCCTCCTGGGAGCTTTCGCACGCGCGACCTCGCTCTGGCATTGTGCCGCCGACGATGCGGAGATGGCGAGAAATTCCTTGACTCTCAAAGACGCGGGCAGATACTGGGTAATCAGTGGCCGCGTCATCGTTGCCACTTCGCGTGAGGAGCGTCCTTTCATGGTCGGCAAGTCTCTGACCGTCCTGATGTTCATCCCCCTTCTGTGGTCGTCCGGACAGCAGACCGCACCCGGCCGCAAAGACATGCCGCAGACAGCGGCGACGTCGATCGTGCCATCCGCGCGACCGATCGACTTGATCGTGGACCTGCTCACGCGTCCCAACAAGTTCTGGAACAAGACCGTGACGTTGAGGGCGCACGTGGTGTCGGTCAAGCCCGATCCGCCCGGCACCAATCGCGGGTCCTACAAATTCCGCGACAATTCCGATCGCGATATCGACGTAATGACGGGTGATCTGCCCGCGGTCGGCACCGAGTTCTTTGTCTACGGCACGGTGTTGCAGCTCACTATTGATACGAAGGTGCCGGTCGTGCAGGAAGATGCGCGTGGCGCAACGCCGGCCGAACTGGAGCGGAAGATCAAGGAGATTGGCAAGAAGTAGGGCACATCGGTTGGGTACGCAGGAGGGATCGGGAATGACTTATCGCACGCTCCGTCACACCGGCAGGGTCCTCGCGCTCGCGATGACGCTGCTCTTTGGCCCCAGTGTCCTGGCGCCGCTCCACGCGCAATCAACACAATTGATTGTCGACCTGCTGACGACGCCGCAGAAGTTCTGGAACACCACGGTTGTGGTGAAGGGGCATGTGCGCACGGTCACGCCCAACCCACCGGGCACCAGTCGCGGCACCTTTGTCTTTCGCGACTCGAGTGACAGCGACATCACGGTCGCCACGACCGAGCTGCCGTCGGTCGGCAAGGAATACACGTTGACCGCGACGGTGGAGCAGGAAACGCCCGATGCGACCGTGCCGGTGCTGCACGAAGTGACGCGACGCGTGGGCGTGATCGCCCTGCCCGCCGCGCCCAACGCGGCGCCGAAGGTGCCGAAGGACGCCGCCCCTGCGCCGCCGGCGACGTCGGCGCCGGCACCTGTGACCGCGGCGCCAGCCGCCGCGCCGGCGCCCACTCTCGCTCCGATCACGCCGGAACCCGTCTCGGACGCCGCGGCTGGTCTGTCGACCACGATGATCTATAGCCTGCTCGGCGTGATCGCCATTCTGAGTCTCGGATTGATCCTCGCGTTCCGCCCGAAGCGCGCCGAGCCGCCGATGGTGGAGCTCGAGCCGCGCGTGATTGTGCAGGGCTCACGCTCGATGCCGCAGTTGCCCGGCGCGCCGCGTGCGGTCGAGCCGGCCGCGGATTTGGCGACGCGCTTTGTGGCGCCCAAACCGGTGGCCCCCGCGGCGGCAACGACGATCTTTGTGGACCTGGGCGCTGATCTGGTGGTGGCCGAGGGACCGGACAGCGGCAAGAAGTTTCCGCTGACCAAGCCCCGCATCACGATCGGGCGCCATGGTGGACGAGCCAACGATGTGGAACTGATCGACCAGTCGGTGTCGCGCGAACACGCGAAAATCATCTACAACCCGACGGATCACACATTCAACCTGATCAACGAGAGCGTGACGAATCCCGTGCGCGTCAACGGGACGGCCGTCGAGAGCGCGCTGCTGCAGCCCAACGACATGATCCAGTTCGGGTCCACCGCACTGAAGTTCGTTCGCACGTCCGCTGGACCAACTGTCTAGGGGTCGCGCGCATGGCGACCGAGGACCTCGTACCGCTCCGCACGGTCGGCCGCTATCAGGTGGTCGAGGAGATCGGTCGCGGGGCCATGGGCGTGGTGTATCGCGGTTTCGACCCCGTCATCGGCCGGCCGGTGGCGCTCAAGACGATTGTCGTTGGCGCGATGGCGGAGGATGCGGCGGAGTTCCGCCAGCGACTCTTTCGCGAGGCGTCCGCCGCCGGCGCACTCGCGCATCCGAATATCGTCACGATTCATGACGTCGTGCACGACGCCGACACCACGGCGGTCGCAATGGAGTTTGTCGAAGGCGAAACGCTGGCGTCGATGATCGCGCGTCGCGCACCGCTGCCGATCGATGAAGCCCTGGTGTTGATGGAACAGGTCTGTTCAGGGCTCGACTATGCGGCGGCGCGCGGGATCGTGCATCGCGACATCAAGCCGGCGAATATTCTCGTCGGTCTCGATGGGCGGCCGCGGATCGCGGATTTCGGCATCGCGCGTTTGCCGGCGTCGACGTTCACGATGAGCGGCGCCGTGCTCGGATCGGCCGGCTACATGTCGCCCGAACAGGTGCGCGGTGGCGCGCTCGATGCGCGATCGGATCTGTTCTCCGCCGCCACCGTGTTCTACGAGATGCTCACCGGGCGCAATCCGTTCAGCGGCACGGAGGCTGCGAATACGCTGTATCGCATCGTCCATGAGGCCGCCGCGCCGATGCGCACGCTGAATCCGCTGGTGCCGACCGCGATTGAACGCGTGATGACGCGCGCGCTGGCGAAGGATCCGTCCGCGCGCTTTGCGACCGGAGCCGCGCTCACGCAGGCGCTCCGGGCTGCCGCAGGTGGGCCCCGTTCCCGCGCGGGTCAAGTGTCAGCTGATGGCGCCAACACGCGGCCGCGCGCGTTGCTGGTGCTTGGCGTGGTCGGCCTCGTTGGCGCGATTGGTGTGGCCGTCATGATGTGGCTGCGCGCGGCGCCGCAGACCGCATCGCCGGCGCCTGCGGTGGCCAATGCGACGTCTGGAGTGCCGACCGCCGTGCCGCCAGTGCCCTCGTCGGTGGCGGCGACGCCGGCCCCGGCGGCGCGATCGGCTGCGCCGGATGTCCGAGCGAGCCGGCCGGCATCGCAACCGTCAGCCGAGCCTCGCCGCAACGTGTCGGCTGCGATCAGCAGCAGCGCCGAGCGACCCTCGCAGGCGACTCCGCCCCCGCCGCCGTCGATCGCGGCCCCGCCCGTGGTGCCGGCGCCGATCCCGTCGATGCCGGCGCCACACGTGCCGACGCTCCCTGGGGGCACGGCGGTGCCGATCGCGAAAGCCTCGCCAGCGGCCGAGCCGCCGGCGGCCTCAGCGCCTGCCGCGCCGCCTCCGGCGCCGGCCGCAGCGCCGGCCTTCGGCAGCGCTGTGGCGACGGTGAAGGGTGAGGCCTACGCCGGGGTGCGAATCTTCGTGGACGATGTGCAGGTGGCATTGCCGTATCCGGCACAATTGCCGCGGCTGAGCGGAGGGGCGCACGTGATCCGGTTCGCGTGGGTGTCGGGCCCGCTCGCCGGCAAAGCACTCACGCAGTCCTTCGACGTCAAGACCGGCGGCCACCTTCTGATTCGCGCGGTGCCAGAGAATGATCAAGTTGTGGTTCAGCAGATTCGTTAGCGCGCTCTGTGCTGTCTCGCTGGTGGCGACTGTCGCGGCGCAACAGCCCGCGGCCGGATCGCTGCTCGATCAGGCGTTCCGCGCCGAAGCGGCGCTGCGATTTGATCTGGCGACCGACCGCCTGTATCAGATCGTTGTCGAGCAACCGAGCGGCGCCGACGCCTGGCGCGCGCGCGCGCGGTTGGCGACGTTGCTTGCGCTCGCGGGCGAGTGGCCCTCAGCGCTGCTCGAGTGCCAGACACTCCGCAACGAGGTGCCCGCTGACCACGCGCTGCGTCAGCCGGCGTTCGATCTGGCGACGCTGCTGGCGAGACGCCTGCGCGCGTCGGCGTCGCGCGGCTACTTGTCAGGCGCGAGCGGTCTGGCGGTGCGTGGATGGGCGTCGAGCGACGAGCCCACGCACATTGACGTGGCGCCGTCGGGGAACGTGCTGCTGACCGACAGCGGACAGGGCCGCGCGTATGCGATCACGGCGGGCGCGGCCACGCTGGTGCCGGCCGGACAGGACGTCACCGCGGCGGCGTTCATGCCCGACGGCCGCATGGTGACCGCCGACAAGACCGGCATTGCGATCGGCGGCGCCCGGCCCGCGTTCTTCTCCGGCACATGGGGCGGCAAGGCGCGGCAGATGAAGAAGACGCGCGCGCTGGCGGCGCTGTCGACCGGCGACCTGCTGGTGATCGACAAGGACTACGACGGCCTGTTGCGGTGCAAGGTTGACGGCACGTGTGTGGTGTGGGGGCCTCCCGGCAAGCTGCGCACGGTGGCCGTGGGCGCGTCGGATTTCGTCTTTGTGCTCGACGACAAGCAACAGGCCGTGCGCGTGCTCGACGCCACGGGCCGCGTGCTGGCCGGAATCGGGCCGATACAGGGTGGCGTGAAATTCGGGGAGATCGTCGACATCGCCGTCGATCGCGCCTACGGCCTCTACATTCTCGACAAGCAGACGCGACGCGTCGACGTGCTCGCGCTGCGGACGGACCGCGCGAATGGCGTGAGCGTGGTGTCCATCGGCGCCGCGATGGTTCCCAGTGAAGGCGAGGCAGGCGTGAAGACCCCCTCGGCGATCGGCGTGATGCCCGATGGATCCGTGGTGATTGCCGGCCGTGCATCGGCGCGGCTGTTGAGGTTTCAATGAAGGCGGCCGCGCTGGTCCTTGTGACGCTGCTGTGCGCCGGTGTGGCGTACGCGCAGCAGCCGGATGCGATTGCGGCGCTGCGCGCGCGTGTGGATGCCGCCGCCGCGCAGATGGAGGCGGACGCGCCCGGCGCGGCGGAAGCCTTCGACCATCTGGCGGTGGACTCGATCGAACTGCGTCGAGCCCGCGCGCTGACGCCCGCCGAACGCGAGGTGCACACGCGGCTGTTCCTCCTGCGCGGCCGCCTGCACCTGCAGCTGCTGGCGAACGAGAAAGTCGAAGAGAGCTTCCGCGAGTTGCTGCGCATCGCGCCGTCATTCACCGGCGAACTGTCGCCGCTCGAGCAGCAGGTCGTCGATGGCCTGCGTCAGAAGGAGGGCGGCGTCATCGAGGTGACGAGCACGGTGCCTGGCGCGCGCGTGCTGGTCGACGGGATGGACGTTGGGGTGACCGGTGACGCACCCGTGCGCGTGTCGCTGATCGCCGGCGCGTACGAGATTCGTCTCGAGAAAGCGCGCTTCAAGCCCGCGGTCGGCCGCGTCACGGTCGCGGCGGGGCAAACGGCGGCGGTCGGCGATCTGACGCCGGTGCAGAACATTCCGCCGATCGCGATCCTGTCCGATCGCGACGGCATTGAGGTCACGGCCGACAATGTCAGCGTGGGCAAGACGCTGCGCCTGTCGGCGTGGCGAGGCGTGATCTCGGTGGAGGAGAGCGCGGCCATCGACCAGTTGGTCGCTTCCGCGAAACTCGATCCGCAGACGGCGGCGGGTGTGCTCGTGCGGCAGCCGACACCCGACAAGACGATCACGTTGCGGTTCCGTCGCGAGTGCTTCGTTGACGAGACGCGGCCGGTGGCGCTCACCTCCGCGGTCCTGGACACGCTCGATCCCCTCGCGCCCGTCGCCTGGCTCGGGACGTCGTCTCTGCTGCGGATGGTGCCCGATGTCGGGACCGTGCGCATTGCGTCGACACCATCGGACGCGGACGTCCTGATTGACGGGCTGCTCGTCGGGCGGACGCCATTCGAACGTGATCTCTGCGCCGGCGCCCATCGCATTCGCATTCGCCATCGCATCGGGTCGTACAACATCGCCGCGACCATCACGCGTGGGCGTACCGAGGCGATCGACGTGCCGCTCAAGCCGGACGTCGCCTTTCTTGGCGCGGTTGACGGCGGTGGCGCCGTGGTGCTGGATCTGACCTCGCAGGTGGATCGCGCGTTGGCGACCGGCCTCACGACGTTTCATCTGGCGAGTCGGCAGGAGGTGCCGCCCGAGGTGCGTCCCTGGACGGACGCCATGACCGCGGAACTCGTGCGCGCGGTTGACGCCGGCGACCGTGACGCGATCGCGCGCCTGCAGAAACAGGTGGTGGCGAACTTCGATACGCCACTGGTCCTGACCGCGGTGCGAAAAGCGGGATCGGCGGCCGAGCTGCTGCTGTTCTGGACGGAACACGCGGCGGTCGATCGCGTGCGCGTGGAGGGCTCCGGGGAGCGGGAACTCGCAGCGGCCATCGCGCGCCTGAATGCGCCAGCGGACATCGGCGAGTGGATTGGGCGCAACGACATCGGATTGCGCGTGGCCGACACGGGGCTGCCGGCTGCGCCATTGCTGATCGTCGCCGTGCGCTCTGGTTCGGCGACCGACGTGGCGGGCCTCAAGGTCGGCGAGGCGATCGGCGCGGTCGATCGCGCGCCGGCCACCGCCGCGCAGTTGGCCGAGAGGATTGCCGCGCGCAAGCCAGGCGATCTGGTGGTGCTGCGAGTCGTCGGCGACAACGGGGCGGCCCGCGAGGTGTCGATCGCGGTGCAGCGGGTCGCAAGACGAGTGCCGGCGTTTGACACGTCGGTGCCGGGCAATGCGCTGATCGCCAAGCTGACCGCGCGCTCCCTGTCGCCGCAGGCGCCGGCGGACCGCGACCTCGTCGCGTTTAGTCTGGCCGTGACCTACATGCGCTTCGGCGAGTGGCGGCGGGCGCTGACGTCGTTCGCAGGCCTCGCGTCGCTGCCGCGTGGCGACGGGGTCGGCCCGGGCGTCGCGAAGTACCTGTCCGCGCGGTGCCATGAGGAGCTCGGCGAGCGCGATCTGGCCGTCGCCGCCTACAAGGAAGCGGCCGTCGTGGAGAACGAAGTTATTGCCGATGACGGCGCGACGGTGGGGATGTTGGCGCGTCTGCGCCTGGCCGCGCTGGGCGGCAAGTAGCACCGGCTGACCTCGGCGGTTGGTTCAGGCGCCTGTCGACTCCGCGCGGTACTCGCGCAGCCACTCGTCACTCCACCGCCCGAAAGTGCCTGCGCAGATGGCGGCGCGCGCGTCGCGCATGAGTCCCATCAGCATCGCAAGATTGTGCAGCGCGATGAGGCGGGGCCCGAGCGGCTCGTCGGCCGCGAAGAGATGACGCAGATACGCCCGGTCGTACTGGGTGCAGGCCGGACAGGGGCAGCCCTCCACAAGCGGTGTCCGGTCGAGACGATGGGTGCCTTTGAGGAGCTGCACCGTGCCCCGTGGTGTGAACGCCGTGCCGTGGCGTCCCATGCGTGTCGGGGCCACGCAGTCGAAGAGGTCCATGCCGCGGCGGACCCCCTCGATCAGATCGTCCGGAAATCCCACGCCCATCAAATAGCGCGGACGCTCACGCGGTAACTCAGCGCCGCAGAGGTCGAGCGTGGCGTACATCTCCGGCTTGGGTTCGCCCGTGGAGAGTCCGCCGACGGCGATCCCGTCCCAGTCGCCGATGCTCAGCACGCCGCGCAACGAGGCGAGTCGCAGTGCCGCGTGCACACCGCCCTGCACAATCGGGAAGAGGGCCTGCACCGGCGCGCGCTGGTCGTCCGCTATCGCTGCGGCGTTCGGCAGGGGACTCACCGTGGCCAATGGCGGCGTGCCGACCGGCGAGGCGATCTCATCGAGCGGCGCGCGGCCTTCGCGCGTGATCCGGTCGAACTCGGCGACGCATCGCTCGAGCCAGCGGAGGCTGCGCTCCATCGCGGCGCGCGCGGGGGCGAAGTCGCTGCCGCCGTTCACGAGTTCGTCGAGTTGCATGATGACGTCGGCGCCGAGGTTGCGCTGCACCTGAATGACGCGCTCCGGTGTGTACTCG
>CAYHEX010000200.1:0-8403 GCA_964355365.1 uncultured Solibacteraceae bacterium
GGGCAAACGGGTCCCCGCTTTGTAGTTCGGCGGTAACGTCACGCTGACCTTGAACTTGAACCCGTCGGGCCGCGTCACGTAGAAGCGCTCGCGCACCGCCGCCGTCAGGTCTTCTGCCGGATCCACATTCTTCGTGAGTTGTGTGCGCGTGCCGTCGGCGGCGAGCACGTTCTGCGTGACGAGCGACGGCGATTCCTTCGCAATCAGGAACTTCTTCGCGTCCGCGTCGAGGATGGCCACCACCGACTCGAACACGCCGTCGTTGTTGCCTTCGAAGATCCGTGTCTTCTCGCCGGTCTTGATGTTGAACCGATCGATGAACGTCTTCGGCGCGACCTGATCGGGGCTCTTGTCGTAGAGCGTGCCTTCGTAGAAGACGGCGGTCTTGTCGGCCGACAGCAGCACCGTGCCGGTGCCGCCACCACCGCCGCGTCCGCCACCGCCGCCCGCGCGGCCACCACCACCGGCGCGCACGCCCGCGATCGCGCCCGGGTTGGCCTGGAGGTCGTCCGTGCGGAAGCGCGCCAGCGTCAGCTTCTCTGCCGTGTTGGCGAGGGTCACCGCGTAGTCGATCGAGTTGGTGCCCTGCGTCTCGCGCCAGAAGATCATCGACATGTCCGGCGTGAACCGCACACCCGTCATCCGGGTCGGGTTCTCGTAGATGACCTTGCCGGCGTCGGCCGCGAACGGCGGCGCCCAGGTATAGAGCCGGTCCTTACGCTGCGGCGCCGCGGCACCGTTGCCGCCACCTGCGCGTCCCGCCGCGCCCGCCGCTCCGCGACCGCCACCCGTGCGACCTGCCGCGGCCTCACCCGCCGGCGCCGGCTCCTGCTCGAGATAGGTCAGACCCGCGCCATCCGTCCGCCAGGCGATCTCGCGCTTGCCGGTCTGGTTGGCGCCGCCGCGGCCGCCGCCCGCCGCCGGATCGGCCGCAGGATCGTCGGCGCCCGCCGACCCGAGATTGATCTTCCGCTCCGACAGCTGCGTCAACGATTTGCCGGTGCGATCCCACACTTCTTCGATCGATCCGAAGCTGCTGACCGGCACCAGATACGAGAACGGCTTGGTCATGCGCGTGACGCGCACGAACTGCCCGTCGGGCGCGGGGTTGATGCCGGTGATCATCGCCGGCGCGCCAATTTTCGTGGCCACACCCGTCGTCGTGTCGATCGCGGCCAGCTGGCCCGTGGCGTGCCACTCGAGCAGCTCGAAGTCGAACGGCGTGTTCATCAGGCTGGCATAGGTCCGGTTCTGTTCCTTCTGTCCGGAGAGCACTTTCACGCGCGGACCGCCGGGCATCTCCGGCTCGATCGGGCGCGGCGCGCGGCCATCGGGCGGCACCACGGTAAAGAGCTGTTTGCCGTCGCTCGAGAAGCTCATGCCAGACACCATCGTGGCCAGCAGCGGCGTTTTCGTCACCTGGCGCGTCGCGAGCGTGGCCGCATCGGCAAACCAGACCTGCGTCGCGGTGTCGCCGTGCACGAAGAAGGCGATGTTCTTGCCGTCGGGCGTCCACGTCGCGTTCGACACACGCGTGCCGGCCGGCAACGCAATGGACTTGCGGGTGCCGTCCGTGGTCGAGATCACATCGATGCCCACGCCGTTGGTGATGGTCAGCGTCCGAACGCGATTGGCGCGGTGGTCGATGAAGACGCCGCCCAGCTCGTCAAACGGCTTCGAGAAGGTCTTCATCACGACGGGGCCGTCGCCGACCTGCACGAGCGCCCACTTCTTGTCGGGGCTGAGATTCGTCAGCGACACATTCAGGTAGCGCTTCGCCAACACGGCGTCGGCGATCGCTGTGGGAGGCATCACGTAGCCCTCCTGTTTGATGATCGCGTCCTGCCAGCCCGGGCCGGAGAACGGCATCTCCTTCGACACAAACGGGGCCGGCCCTGCGGGCATGGCCGGAGCGGCCGGCGTGGCCACCTTGGCCGCCGGCTTCTGGGCCGGCTTGGCCGTCTGGGCCGTCTGGGCCAGAACGCCGAACGGCGCCAGCGCCGCCAGCAGCAACAGTGCGTAGAACCCCTTCGATGAACGTGTCAGTCGATCCTGCATGTCTCGCTCCTTCAGCTGAAGACGCCCGTCACCGGCCGTCCGCTTACGTGTATCAGTCGTGCCGCAATGCTTGAATCGGATTGAGCCGGGCCGCGCGATTCGCCGGATAGCTGCCGGCCATCAGGCTGACCAGCCAGGAGAATGCGAGCGCGCCCCCGACCAGCCACAGCGGAAACGAGAACAGATTCCCCGGGTCGCCCCCCTGCCGCTCGATGTAGATATTGGCCGCGATGTTCACGCCGCGCGCGACCAGCCACCCCAGCGCCAGACCGGCCACGCCGCCCAGCACACCGATCGCCGATGCCTCCACCAGGAAGATCCGCCGGATATCCCGATCGCTGGCCCCGATCGCCTTCATCACGCCAATTTCGCGGGTCCGCTCGAGGATCGACATCACCATCGTGTTGACGATGCCGAGCGACGACACGGCCAGCGCGATCGATCCAATCAGGCTCAACAGCAGATCGACAAGGATGAACGCGCGCTTCGCCCCCTGCAAGGCGTCGTTGAGCGAGAACGCCGTGTAGCCCATCGCCTTGATCTCGGCTTCGACGTCCTGCGTGTACTGCGCGCGCGTCACCTTGACCGTCACCGACGCATACGTCCTCGCCTTCGCCGACGACGGCCCCGCCAGCAGCGACTGCGCAGATCGCACCACGCTCGCGTCGATCTCCATGGCCTTCGGCAGCGGAATCATCACGCTCGCGAATCCGAACCCGCCGAGATTCGCGCCGGGCTCACGCTCCACAATGCCCACGATCCGATACGCGCGATCCACGCGCTGGACCTGCAGCAACGCGCCGAACCCGGGCATCGCTGGCAGGCCCGGCAGCAAGGGCGGGGCCGGCACAGGCGCGGTTGCGCCGGTCGACGCGGCGTACGTCAGCGTCATGGACTGGCCGACCAGCGACTTCGGATCGTCGGGCGCGATGCGCTTCGCGACGTCGAGGCTCAACACCAACGCCTCCTCGTCGTCACTCGCAAAGAACGCGCCGGCCGTCATCGACCGAAAGGCGCCTTCGTCCTTCGCCGACATCGGAACGCCGACCGCCGTGCCGCTCTCCTGAAACTCGCCCAGCTTGAATTGCAGGGGCACGCGAATCGACGGAAAGACATCCTTCACGTTGGCCAGGCCGGCCAATGTCTGCAACGCCGCGTCGTCCAGCACCTTCGGACGCGGGCGCTCCGGCGCCGCACCAGCCCCGACGCCGCCACGCCCGCCGCGACGTCCTCCGTCGCCACCGAGAAACGCGGGCAGATTCCCCGCGCCGCCCCCGGTCACCGTAATGGCGTCGAACACGCCCGATTGCATGAAACGGCCGAGGAGCTGATCCTGCAGACCCACGCCGAGCGACACCATGCCGATGAGCGACGCGATGCCGATCGACACGCCGAGCGCCGTCAGGCCGGTCCGCAGCTTCGCCTGTCTGAGGTTGTTGACCGCGAGTCGCAGCGTGTCGGCGAGGATCATACGGTCACCGCATCCACCACACGGCCGTCGAGCATCGTGACGATGCGATGCGCGTAGCGCCGCGCGAGATCCGCGTCGTGCGTCACCATAATCACGGTCTTTCCAGCGCGCTCGTTCAGATCCTTCAGGAGCGCCATGATTTCTTGCGACGTGCGGCTATCGAGATTGCCCGTCGGTTCATCGGCGAGCAACAACCGCGGCTTGTTCGAGAGAGCCCGCGCAATCGCCACGCGCTGCTGTTCGCCGCCCGACAGTTCTTTGGGCCGATGCGTCTGCCGGCCCGCGAGGCCGACCGACGCGAGTATCGTGGCCGCCTCGCGCTCGCGCGCCGCGCGCGGCACACCCGCGAACATCATCGACAGCGCCACGTTCTCCGCCGCGGTCATCGTCGAGATGAGGTTGAACGATTGAAAGATAATGCCGACGTTCGTCTGACGATGTTTGCTCAGCGCCTCGCTGGTCATTTTCGCAAGGTCCTGGCCGAAGACCAACAGCTCGCCGCCAGTGGCCTGATCGAGGCCGGCAATCAGATTGAGCAGCGTGGATTTGCCGGAACCGGAGGTGCCCAACAGGCCGACGAATTCGCCTTCGGCGACCGCGAGCGACACCTCATCCAACGCCCGGACGACGTTGGTGCCCATCGTGTAGTGCTTGCTCAGATTGCGCGCCTCGAGCACGGTGGCGGCGGTCACGGGCAGGGTGCTATTCAACGCGCCACGACGATAGCACGCGCGGTCAGCGATTCCGCTGCAGGCCACCCTTGCCCGCCGGCCTCTGGGCGGGCGCGGACTGCCGCTGCTTCGGCCGGGTGTCTGGGAAGAAGAAGTCGATCAGGGGACGAAGGACCACCAGATACACCAGCAGAAACAGCACGACGCCGACGATCGCGAGACGCTGATTGCGGTCGCGCCGCTTGAGCTTCGGCATCTCCAGCAGCTTCGTGATCTTCTCGCCCAGCGTGCGTTTCCGATGCACGCGAACGCGATGTCGATGCGAAGGGTCGCTGGTTACTTGACCTTCCACTCAATCACCCCAGACGACACGCCCGGATGTGCCGTCATCTCCAACCGCACCGCCGTCGTGGTGACCGGCTTGAATGACACGACGTTGTACTTGTCGAGCGCGACCGTGTACGGCGACGTGGGCTCGACCGGCTTCCACTGATCGCCGTCCTTGTAGAGGAGGCGCCACGACGCCGGCACCTTGACGCCGCCTGCGCCGGTGTCGTCGAACCAGAATACCTGTGTTTCCGACACGGGTGACGCTGTCGGGAAATCGTACTGCAGCCACTCGGTCGACCCGAACGTGGGCCACCAGTCGAAGCTGCTGCCACCGGAGCGGTTCGACTTGGTCGGCGCCTCGCCGTCATTGACCATGCTCTCCGGCAAGTGACTCTTGCGGGACACACTGACCTTGCTCCGCATGGCGAGCGTCGGGAACGGGCGCGGCGTGGCGGCGGCTTCAGAACGCGCCAACCACACCGCCATGTCGCCTTTGCCGCGGTTCGCCCAGGCGTAGTACGGAATCGCCACGAGCTCGGTCTCCTTCTTCTCAATCTGACCGGCGGCGTTGGTCCCCACGGACGTTGCCCGCGTCTTCACGACCTGCACGCCGCCGAGCATCGTGGGTCGGAACTCGGTGGTCATCGGCGCGGAGTCGGATACGAACAAGTTGCGCAGATACGCCGTCGGGTTGTCGGGCCACTCCGCGGCGTACACGATCGGCCCGCGCTGCAACGCCACGCGGCCCGCATCGGCGGCCACCTTCGCATGCGCCGCGACGCGCCGCACCGGCATCGGCAGATTGAGGACCACAACATCGCCCGCCTTCCACGCACGATTGATGCGAGCGTAACCGTTGACCGGCGCGACCTTCTGCGCCACGCCGTTCACGGTCAGCGTGACGGGCGTCGCAACCGTGTCGGTGAACGCGTAGAGATCGCTCGGCACCGCGGTGTTCTGCGCCCATCCGGGCACGCGAATGTTCATCGCGAAGTTGCCCGCCTTGGAGGGCGTCACGGTCATCGTGACCTTGCCGTCCCACGGGTAATTCGTCGCCTGTGCGATCTTGACGTGGGTTGCTTGCCCTGAGCCTGTCGAAGGGTCGAGCGCGACGTCGGCCGTGCCGGCCGCGAACAGGTTCACGAAGATGGTCTGGCCCTGCTTCGCGTATTGATAGCCGCCGACCGACGCGATGAAGCGCGTGATGTTGCCCGGGCAGCAGGCCACGCCGAACCACGGCTTGCGCTCGTGCTGTCCGCGCGACTCGAGCGGGTTGGGGTAGAAGAACGACTTGCCGTCGAGCGACACGCCGCTGATCAGCCCGTTGTAGAGCGTGCGCTCCATCACGTCGATGTACTTCGCGTCGGCGTGCAGCAGGAACAGGCGCTGATTCCAGTAGTCGTTGCCGATGGCGGCGCACGTCTCGCAGTAGGCCGACATGTTCGGCAGCTCGTAGGCGTCGCCGAACGCTTCACCGGCGCCGCTCGCGCCGATGCCGCCCGTGATGTAGAGCTTCTTGCCCACAACATCGTTCCAGATCGCGTCAATGGCGTGGAGGTAGCTGAGGTCGCCCGTCATCGCGGCCACGTCCGCCATCCCGGAGTACATGTAGCTGGCCCGCACCGCGTGACCGACCGCTTCGGTCTGGTCAATGACCTTGGCCTGCGACTGATTGTAGGTGCGGCCCGCGCCCCGATCGCCATCGGGGCCGCGCACGTCGAGCATGAACTTCGACAGCGTCAGGTACTGCTCGTTGCCGGTCATGCGATAGAGCTTCACCAGCGCCATCTCGGTGATCTGGTGGCCGGGCCAAATCGCGCGTTTGCCTGGGCCGAACGTGCGCACGAGCAGATCCGCGAACTTCGTCGCCACGTTGAGCAGCGTCTTCTTTCCGGTCGCCTGATAGTGCGCCACCGCCGCTTCCGTCAGATGGCCCACTTCGTAGAGCTCGTGGCTGTCGACCTTCTCCAACTGCCAGCGCTCCGTCCCGGACCACGCGTGAGGCTTCGCCGGATTGATCGTTCGCGCCGGATAGAGATAGCCGTCCTGCTCCTGGGCGGCGGCGATCTTCGCGATGAGGCTGTCGACATACGCGTCGAGCTTCGGGTCTGGATGCACGCTCAGTGCGTAGGACGCGCCTTCGATCACCTTGTAGAGGTCGGTGTCATCGAAGGGATACGGCGGAATCTTGCGGTCGGCGTCGCCAAGCGTGCCCTGGATGGCCTTGGCGGCCCGAATGAAGTTCTCGACGCGCCCCGTCGTCTCGCACTGCTCGAACGCGAACGGGATCGACACATTGCGGTTCGTCTCGATCTTGGGCGCCCAGAATTGATCGGTCAGCCGCACGGCGGTGAACGGCACCGGTTGCACCGGGTAGTCCTTCGCCAATTGCGCGGCGGGCCGCGCAAACGGCACGAGACTGACAACGACGACGGCGAAGATAAAGACGCGCAGGGCTCTCATGTGGCTCCAGGGAAAGACGAATCTTCCGCGAAGAATACACGACGAACCCGCCGGATGGTGTACAACCTCAATCCATGAAGAAGGCGTTCGGAAGCCTCTACGTCCAGGTGCTGTGCGCCATTGCCCTCGGGGCGTTGTTCGGCTTTCTTGACCCCGCCCATGCCGCCGCCATGAAGCCGTTCGGCGACGGGTTCATCAAACTCGTGAAAATGCTCATCGCGCCGATCATCTTCACCACGGTCGTGCTGGGCATTGCCCAGGCCGGCGACATGAAGGAGGTCGGCCGCATCGGCCTGAAGGCGATGCTCTACTTCGAGGGCGTCACGATCTTCGCGCCGATCATCGGCCTCGTCGTCGTCAACGTGCTGCAGCCTGGACGCGGGATCGTCTTCGACGCGGCGGCCGTCGACATGAAGGCCGTGGCGGCCTACGCGGCGCCCGCGCAACAGCTCACGACAGTGGAATTCCTGATGAACGTGATCCCCGACACACTCGTGGGCGCGTTTGCGCGCGGTGAAATCCTGCAGGTGCTGTTCGTGTCGGTGCTGTTCGGGCTGGTGCTACTCCGCCTCGGCCCCGCGGTCACGCCCATTGTGGACCTGATCGAGAAGCTGTCAGAGATCCTGTTCGCACTGGTCGGTCTCATCATGCGGGCCGCGCCGATCGGCGCCTTCGGTGCGATGGCCTTCGCCATCGGCAAGTATGGCGTGGCGGCCCTCATCACGCTCGGCAAGCTGATGTTCGGCGTCTATCTGGCCTGCGCGCTCTTCATTCTGGGCATCGTCAACATCATCATGGCCATCCACGGCTTCAGCCTGATCCGGTTCCTGCGCTACATCGGCGCCGAGATCCTGATCGTGCTCGGCACGTCGTCATCCGAATCGGCGCTGCCGAGGTTGATGGACAAGCTCGAGAAGCTGGGCTGCGCGAAGCGCGTGGTCGGCATCGTGGTGCCGGCCGGCTACTCGTTCAACCTGGACGGCACGTCCATCTACATGGCGATGGCCGCGGTGTTTGTGGCGCAAGTGAGCGGCGTCAACCTCACGCTGGGCCAGCAGGTGGGCCTGCTGGCGGTGTTGCTGCTCACGTCGAAAGGCGCCGCCGGCGTGACGGGCAGCGGATTCGTCACGCTCGCGGCCACGCTGGCGATCTTCCCGGCCGTGCCGCTGGGCGGCCTGACCCTGCTCCTGGGCGTCGACCGCTTCATGTCTGAGGCGCGGGCGATTACCAACTTCATCGGCAACGCCGTCGCGACGCTCGTGGTCGCGAAGTGGGACGACGCTTTCGATGCCACGAAGGCGCGCGAGATTCTGGCGCGGCCGCCCGATTGAGGCGGCGCCGGCCCAAGATCCACATCGCGATCTCCGCGTCTCTGCGCGAGCCTTGGTTTGGCCGGGTAGATCGGGATAA
>CAYHEX010000201.1:0-8384 GCA_964355365.1 uncultured Solibacteraceae bacterium
ATCGCTCATGGAGTTCAGGATGAGACCTTCCGCCGCGGCAGCAAGCGCCAGCGGGTTCGCGTCGATCAGCACAATCTCATCGAGTTCGACTTCGCGTGGAGCGAGTTGCGCAAGGAGCGACTTGTAGCCCACGTTTGCGCCAACGTCCACGATCGACCTCGCGCGCGTGGCACAGGCCAAGAACCACGCGTCGTCATAGTCAGTCTTTTCATTCCACTGGCCTTCTCGCGAGTAGACCTCGCATCCCAATATGGTCGTGGCGACAATCGGCGCACGCAGTCCGATGCGATTCCGCATGACCGAGACTGCCTTGCTCCACACCCGCATCTCCTGCCTCCTCATTCCGTTGGACGGCGTATTTCATCGTAGACGCGCCGGAACTGTTCGCCTTGGGTGTGAATATCGAAATCGTTCACTGCTCGAAGTCTCGCGGCGGTGCCCATGCGCCGGCGCAGTCCGCCGTCGTCGGACAAGCGTCGTAGCGCCTCGCCGATGGCCATCGGGTCGCGGATGGGAACGACGAGCCCGGTTTCGCCGTGCGCGACTGCCTCCCGCATGCCGCCGCACGACGTCGTGACTACCGGCAGCCCGCACGCCATCGCCTCGAGGGCGGCGTTCGAAATACCCTCGCTCGTGCTCGAAAGAAGGAACACATCCGACATCTGTAGCTCCGCGAGCACGCGTTCGCGACTCTGACGACCGACGAGCGTGACGGCTTCGTCAAGGCCTAAGTCCGAGACAGTGAACATCACGTGCTGGCGGCTTGGCCCCTCGCCGACAATCCTGAGTGTGGCTGGCGTGCCGCCGTCCAGCAATCGGCGCAACCCCATCAGCGCGTATTCGTGTCCCTTGACCCACACCAGGGATCCCGTCATCACGATGCGAAGCCGACGTGGATCGCGATCCGGCCCTTGGTTGCCGGGGCGGAAGAAGTTCGTGTCCACTGCGGGGTGTATGACCCGAATCTTCGTCGGGTCAATTCCAAGCGACCGTACCTCGTGTGCCATTGCCTCGGAGACGCAGTGAACGACCGTCGCGCGTCCGAGAGTTCGTTGGAGATCTGCGGTGATCGACTGTCGGCGCGGGTCAAATGGCGCGATATTCACCTGCGAACCACGACAACTGATGACCGTCTTGCATCGCAGAATATCAAGAAGCGATTCATATGCGATGGCAGAGCTATTCCACTGAAAATGCACCACGTCGGGACGCAACCCTGCGAAGGGCAGCAAACGATAGAGTGCTTGCAGTGACGCTACGAGGCTCGTCGATTGACCGACACTCGCCAGTGCGACACGCACCACTCGCGCGGTATCACGCGGGCTCCTGACGAGGTGCCAGACCAGCAACATGGCCAGGGTGACGAGGCGCCTCATCCAACCCACACTCCACCATGGCAACATCACCGTCTTCGAGCCGAGACGGTCAACTTTTTCGCCAGGCCGCGCTGAGACACAGACCTGCAGCCGCACCCCGGCGTTCTGCAGCGCGCGAACGGTCTGCAAGAGAAATGGCTCTGGCGGCCAGGCGAGCGACACCATCAACACCGTGGGAGCAGCGTATCGGGTGGAGTCTGATGGCTGCGTCATCCAGGAATCCAGGTGGTCTTGCTCAGTGGTTCTCTTCCATCCACACTGCCAGGGTGAGCAACTGCGAGACCGCGTAGCCATTCGCCGCGTCGGGTGCCCTGAACATGCCTTCCACGAGATCGACGATCGCCTGTCGTCTCACGAACTCGTGAATTCGTCGGCCCGGACGCAATAGCCACGTGTCCAACCCCGCTCTGCCTGACGGCCTCAGGAATTGCACCATCCAGTTCCGTCCCACATGCGGTTTTCGGAGCGCGACGCGAGCGACCTTCTTGACGATCCGCTTCGGGATCAACCACGAATCGTAGTAGGGGGCGTTGAACAGGCTCGAATCAGTTTCCTCCCACGTGACTCTGGCCAAGTCGCGATGAAACCTCTTGAGGTAGTCGAGTTGCAGCCGGCGGCCTCGTAAGAACTCCGGTGGAACGGTGGCGCAAAAATCGTGCATCCGATTGTCGTAGAACGGCAGCCGGACGAACATTGCTGGCTGGAACATCCGCAGGCTCGGTACCGTCCAGCGGAATGACCACTGCTCGGTCTTGAACGCTTTCAGCCGGAAATCTGGATCTTCGATGTGCTCGAGGCGCCGTAACTCGTTGACCACGGTTTGTCGGAGTAAGTCGTGCACGGGTTGGCCTGAAAGGTGCCCCGCGCATACGTGCTCCATCAGCCATTGACCTCCCGGCTTTTGGATCTTCTTCAGCCCGTGATCGACCAATACGTCGTCGGGCAGTTCGCGTGAACCCGGAGGCAGGCCTGAGTCGTCGAGCCAGACGTCGCCCCAGTGCCCCGCGAGCAGATAATCACCGCGAGGCGCGATTTCATCCAAGACCCCCGCTTGCCTCGTACTCGTAACGCTCTGGAAGCCCTCGACGCTTGCGAGAATTCGGTCGAGGGAAGTGAACAGGTAATCGGAAACCGTAAACGCGCGGAAGTCGATGCCGCGAGCCTTCGCAATGCGCGCGGCGATGCGCGTCTCCTGCGAATCGTTTGTATATCCGTACGAGTACGCCCAGACGTTTGACGGCGGTCCATCAGCACTGATGACCGCCGCTATGGTCCGCGAATCGAGACCGCCCGAAATCGGCAGCACGAGACGGCCGCTGGCGGTGTAGTCCCGAAGGATCCGCGTCAGCGTCTCGCCGAACTGCTCCACCGTGTCGTTGTATGACCGCGCCCTGGCAGGGTTGAATTCCCAGTTCCAGTAGCGCGACTGCGACACGAGCCGCCCCTCGCGGTCCCACACGACGTGAGTCGCCGGCCGCACGATGCGCACGTCGTCGAAGAACGTGCGGTCTTGCGGGAAGAAACCAAAGGCGAAGTAGCCGGTCAAGCCCTGCCAGTCGAGTGATTTGGTGGAGACAGCCGCCGCGACGGCCGGATAAAAGGTGCCGAATACTGTTCGGCCGGCGGTCGCGCCGTAGTAGAGGTGGACGGTACCAAAACGGTTCGTCCACGCGTGCCATGAACCATCGCGCTCGTCGCGAGCAACGATCAAACAGTGCCCGTTCAATTTGCACGGCGACGGTGTGCCGGACTCGAGATCGCCGCACCAATCGGCGAAAGCCCTTTCGCGAACAGCGTCACCATACCCGAACAGCTCGCCGATCAGCCAGACGGTCCAGGAGGTCGATCGCCGCTCGACCAGCAGCGGCGCCATCGAGCCGCGTTCGGACGACAGCGCCTCGTGCGTCCACGCGGTGCCGGACAATCCGGCGATCGCGCTCCGCTGCCACTCGTCACCCGATCTCGACATCGATGGTCTGCCGGCGCCGAAGTTCACGAGCAGGTCGGCGAAGCCGCGAGTAACCAGCCGTGGAGACGTGACGGTGTCGGTCATGCGAGCAGTTCCTCATAGACGGCCTGCATCGCGGCTGACTCCCTCTCGAGCGTGAATTCACGCTCGATGCGCTGGCGCGCCGCCGCACCAAGCCGCTGGCGCAGTCCTGCGTCCTTGAACAGCGTCTCAAGGGCGCGCCGGAGCGCGAACGGGTTGTCCGGTTCGACGAGCAGCCCGTGCTTGCCGTCTTCGATCAGATCCCGCGACCCGGCCACGTCCGTCGCAACGCAGGCTCGGGAAGCGGCCATCGCCTCCAGCAGCGCGACTGGGCACCCTTCTTCGTGCCCGGCAGATTTCGACGTGGGAAGCACAAAGATGTCCGCGCGCTGGAGGAGCGTGGGAACGTCCGCGACGGGTCCCAGGAACTGCACCCGCGAACGAATGCCGAGCGCGTCGACCTGTCTCTCGAGCTCAGCAGCGAATTCCCGGTCGGCCGGCGCGCCGGCAAACACCAGGTTCACGCCGTCCATTGGAGCGACTGCCTGCAAAAGGCCGTCCTGTCCCTTCACCCTGACGAGCTGCGCGACGCATACGACGGTGACCGGCGACCGCTCGACCGTCGGCGCGATGTCAGCCGCCGGTACGACCGCCGGCGCCTGGAATCGCTGCACGTCCACGCCACCGTGTACGAGCCGCGTTTTCCGGTTTCGGCTACGCTGGCCGAGAAACGACTGCGTCATTGTCTGGTTCCGGGCGATGACCCGCGCCGCGAGCATCGTTCGCAGTCGCCATGCGCGGTCGTTCCAGTTCATGTTCTTCTTCGTGTAGATCCAACGGGCACCGGCCGCCCTGGCGATGAGCGGCTCGGTGTAATCGCTGGACCAAGCGAACGAGTGCCACAGCAGGAACCCGTAGGGTCGAAAACGGCGTGCCGCTCCCCAGACGCGCATCGCGAGCGTTGCCTTCGGCGAAACAGGTACGACGAACGGCGCCTCTATCAGCGGAATGCCCAGCGCCTCGATCTCCGCCTCGAGCGCGCCGCCTTTCCGCAGGACACACACCGTCGGCTCATACCGGCGCCTGTCCAGGCGCTCGACGATGTTGAGCATCTCCCGGCCGGAGCCGGCGGTGATGAAGTTGGGGATCGTAAAGAGGATGCGCGTCACAGGTCCGCCGACGTCATTCGCGGGAGCAGATACGGATCGTCGTCGGACCGTACGAAACGCGGCTCGGTCGTCAGCGCGAGCCGATAGCCCACTGCCGCTACTTCAGCCGACGACTCCGCAGCGACGTCTCCGTTGGGAAAAGCGAAATAGCGACACGCTCGCCCGAGTCGTTCTTCCAGTTCGATTTTCGACGTCGCCAGCTCCGCAAGGCGCGTCTCCGGGTGCTGGCTGTTGTGGTGAAGCTCGTGGAAGACGCCGTGGCTGCCGATCTCGACTCCTTGTTCAGCGAGCATCTTGATCTGTGGCCAGCCAAGCATCTGCATTGACGGGAACCGAGCCAGAAGGCGATCGGTTTCACCGGGCGGAAACTGGCTGCGTAGGGCGTCCATGGCTGCGATTCGCACGGTAGACGGCAAACGTTTCAGGATCTTCCGCATTTCATCAAATGCGGACTCGCGCTGATGCCGAGCGCCAAGCACCCACGGCCGACCAAGGACATCGATGCATGGCGCATCGCCGTGCAAGAGCAGCAGCGCCAACTCCGTGTTCCACACCGTCGTTCTTCGGTCAGCCGGTGCTGTCGTCACGAACAAGGTCCAGGGCAGATGGAAGTCCGACATCAGTTCGTGAGCTAACAGATTATTTGCGAACCCATCATCGAAGGTAATGGCGATGCCGCCCCGACGCCGTCCTGCCGGCCTTCGGAGCTCTTCCGCGATCTCAGATAGTGTCAGCGGTCGCACGCGCCGAAACAGCTTGAGCTGATCCCGAAAATCGGACAGCAGATGGAAGTTCCTCTCGAGTCGCGCGTCAGCTCTCGACTCGATGACGCCGTGATAGTAGTAGATGGCGATCTGTTCACGTCGCGAACGGACGCGCCATTCCCGGCGCGCATTTGCCACCACACGTCGTACGCGTGTGGAGATGCCCTGGCGCGATGTATCACCGTTGAGCGCCGCGCCGTCATCATGATCTGGCATTTTCACCCCGCAGGTGCGAGAGGTCCTGAGTCTGCAGTGGCTTCTCACCAACGATCATCAGCATGTGGCCATCGATGCCGTTAAGTAGCGCCGTCATCGCGGCCTTGACGACTCGGCCTCCTCTCCCGTAGGACCAGTGACGATACAGCGGCGATTCCTCAGCCATCAGACGGTGGACAAAGAGCGGATACACCGCCATGGGGCGGAACCCTGCAGCACTGATTGCGTTGCGGAAGGCTGCCTGGGTCCAGCCGTATTGATAGAAGGGCAGGTTGGGAACGTCGCGCTCGTAGCGCCGCAGCCGCGCCTTGATTCGCCGGACTGGGCCAAAGAACGGTACGCTCACGATAATCCGGCCGCCCGGTCGGACCACTCGGAACGCCTCGGCCAGAAACGGCGCGGGCCCTTCCGCTCGATGCTCTATCACTCCGAATGAGAGGTAGGAGCTATAGCGGTCCGCCTCGGCGTCGATCGCCAGGACGTTGCCGTGTCTGACCGGAAGCGCAGGATCCGTCGCGTTGACAAGCTCGACCAACGTTCGCGAGTATTCAATGCCGTCGACGTCGAAACCGTGGTTTCTGAGCGCCGCGACCCAATAGCCTGCGCCGCAACCAGCCTCGAGATGCAGTCCCTCGCGTGAGAGATTGTTGAGAAGAATGCGACCCATCTCGTCGCAGCCGAGGTCATGACTTCGTGCGGCTTTGAAGTAACCGTCCGTGACGCGCTGACGCCAGTGCTCGTACCAGAATCGCTCGTCGGCTTCTTGCCCGTACCAAGCGATGCGACCGGCCGCCGCGTGCTTGCGTCTTGAATCCCACTGGCTACCGATTCGCGGTGTAGGTTCGTCTGCCATGATTCCCACGTTGTGCGCGTTAATGTAGTGTCTCTCTCATGATGAGTCCTGTGAGAGTGGGTGACCGCGGACCGGGCGTGCCGTCCGCTCTGATCCTTCTCAAGCGAGCGGGTCGCCTGTTCGCGCGTCGTCTCCGCCACGGAGCCGATCCGAATGTCACGAACCCGCTGCGCGCCCACCTCTGGAACCTCTGGCGGTTTCACTTCGCGCGACCGTTCACCACCGATAAGGTGCAATGTCCCTTCTGCGGCTACTCCGGCCCGGCGTTTCTCGCCCGAGGCGATTGGCTGGCGATGGCATACGACTCGGTCTGTCCTGGCTGCGATGCGCGATCGCGGCATCGCGGTTTGCGACACGTCCTCCCCGGTGTGCTGCGCCGCGCCCCAGATGGTCCGATTCTGTCGTTTGCGCCCGAGCCCGTCTTGCTGGATTGGCTGCGCACGGTGACTTCGCGAGCAATCCTCACGACGGACTACGACATGACGTCTCCGGTCACGTATCCTGGCGAAGATATTCAGCGGCTGACGCTGCCGGATCGTTCGGTCGCGGTCATTCTCTGTAACCACGTCTTGGAACACATTCCTGATGATCGCGCGGCTTTGCGCGAGTGCGCCCGCGTCCTGCAGCCAGGAGGCCTCGCGGTGTTCACCATTCCCGGTGATTACCCCGCCCAGACAACACGCACCTTTCCTGTCCCCGATTTGAATGGCCACTACCGACACTACGGCTTGGATGTGATCACGAAAATGCGTGAATCGTTTACGCACGTCGAGGCCATCAACATGCACGCGCTCGCGCTCTCGAAGGCTCGCGTCCGCGAGGACGATATGGCCTTTCTCTGTCGGCAGTAGCCTCATAGGCTAACTCGGTTTTCGATAGGAGCTGAGAAGGATCGGCTGACCAAAGAAGCGCCGTGTGTCCTCACGCACCCATTCGGTATCAAACTGCGTCGCGTGAGCCAGGCGCCGAAGTCGTCGCTCCGTTGTGGACACAAAGAAGTTGTAGTCGCTCTGGCGACCGAGCAACCAATCCAGTCCGTGGCGACTCCAGGCGCGCGCCCGGCGCCAGACGGATTGTTGCGTCGTTTGCAGGAAGAGGCGTCCACCTGGTGTGAGGACCGTATGAATCTGTTGCATGAGTCTACGGTTGACGGGAACGTGGTAGCCAACGCACCCTATCGAGAACACGAAATCGAAGGCCCCGTGGTGCTCCGGCAGCTCCAGAAATCGCATCACCTCATCCTCGACGACAGTCACCTCGCTGAATCCATGCTCTTTCAGTATTCCGCTTCTCGCTCGGGCGTGTCGCAGCATCGCCGAACAGATGTCGACCCCGATGTATTTCTGACCTCTGAGAAACGGAAAGTAACGTCCGGTCCCTGCGCCTAGCTCTAGGACGCGGAACGGGCGGCAATCCAAAACGAGTTCGTGGAGCGCCCTGGCAGTACCTGTCGGATTCGACCAGACTGTCTGATCTCTATTGGCATAGTCATCAGCAGTAGAGAGGTACTCGCGCTCCGACCAGGCGCGAAACCGATTCGCCGACCGACTGACATCCGGTGTGACAAACCACTCACGAACTGACATAACTTCGTAACATCGATAACGGCCGCGACCAAAGCGGTCGACACGCACTCACCCACTCGACGACGAGCGCTCGCTCGAAGATCCAAAGAAGAACCGCATAAACACTTGCGCCCAGCGCTGCCAACAACGGGAGCCGAACCTGAGGTGGCCCTAGGCCAGCGACTATCTGGCTGACAATGAGGACCGTCCCGACCGCCGCCACACTCAAAGTCATGAGACGACCGAGATTCCTCAAGATACCGGTAGACGACAATGACGCGGCTCTCGACGCCAAGCGGTACCAGATCAAGCCCCCAAGAATTCTGCTGACGGTTACTCCCGCGGCGACTCCAACGAGTCCCCATCTGGCCCCGATCCCAATTGCCAATAGGTAAAAAGGAACAAAGCCCAAGTTGAACCGGAACGCGACCTCCGGTCGGCCCTTGACATA
>CAYHEX010000202.1:0-8325 GCA_964355365.1 uncultured Solibacteraceae bacterium
GAACGCCGGCTGCCGCTCGTCACCGTGATCGACATCTCCGCGCGTCCAAATCCTGAGGCGCGAGCGGACAACTCACACGTGGCACTCGGCAACCCGGTCACGGAAAATACGCCGGCGGCTGTGGCCGTCACGTGCCGCTTTTCCTTGCCGCACGTGATGTCAACCCGTGCATTGGCCACCGTCGCGCCCTGCGCGTCGCGCACGACGCCATGCAGCGTGCCGTCTCCGGGTGTTCCGGCAAACGGCGAAGCCGGAATCGACAACAGGACGGTCAGGATCGAGGCAATCGACAGCAAGGCAAATCTCCAGGCACAGAGTTCACGCCAACACACGCAGAGAAAAGTTGAAGGGACATGCTAGGGGTGGCTGCGCGCTGAAGGCCAGCGGTTTTCGCGTGTGGTGAGCGACCCGGCACGGTTGTGCACTTACTGTGCAGAGAAACTGCCCCATACGAAACTGTCACATGGTAACTTGCCGATAGATGCGTATTGTTGTCACCGGTGGCACGGGCTTTCTGGGCCGGGCGTTGTGCGCCGCGCTCGCGGCCGACGGCCACGACGTCGTCGTCCTCTCGCGATTCGCGGGTGGAACATACCTCAACGTTCGGCACGTGCGCACGCAGGTCATCCAGAACCGGTTCAACGCCCCCGCCGCGGCCGAGATCGACGGCGCGGATGCGGTGATCAATCTCGCCGGCGCAGGCATCGCGGACGCGCGGTGGACGCCAGCCCGCAAGACGCTTCTCTGCGAGAGCCGCTTGTCGGTCACGCACGCGGTGGTCGCGGCCATTCGTGACGCCGCAAAGCCGCCGTCCGTCTTCATCAGCGGTTCGGCGATCGGGTACTACGGATCAGATCTCAGCGCGACATTCGACGAGTCGTCACCGGCCGGCACGGACTTTCTGGCGCAGTTGTGCGCAGACTGGGAACGGGCCGCGCACGAGGCGGAGTCGGAGCGCTGCCGCGTCGTGCTGCTGCGCACCGGGCTTGTGTTGGCGCGCGACGGTGGACTGCTCTCGAAAGTGAAGCCGCCGTTCCAGTTCTTCGTCGGTGGCCCCACGGGTTCCGGCCGGCAGTGGATGAGCTGGATTCACCGCGACGACTGGATCGCCATGGTCCGCTGGGCACTCGTGACGTCGTCGGTCCGCGGCCCGTTGAACGCCGTTGCGCCGAATGCGGCAACCAATCGCGACTTCTCGACCGCGCTCGGCAAGGCGCTTCATCGACCCAGCCTGCTCCCGCTCCCCGCGTTCGTGCTTCGTCTCATGTTCGGTGAACTGGCCGACGGCGCGCTGCTCGCGTCGCAGAAGGTGGCCCCGGCCCAGGCGATTCAGCAAGGCTTCGGCTTCCGGTATCCGGATCTCGCGGCAGCGCTGGCGAACGCCATCTAGGGCCTGCGGCGCCGACACCCTGCAACGCCGCGCCGTCCTGCGTATAATCCGCCCATGTCCAGACGCTTGGGTGTTGCGCTCGTAGCCGCTGTTGTTCTGCTCGCTCCTCAATTTCCATCCGCCCAAGGCCGCCAGGGCGGTGCGCCGGCCCCGGCCGTGCAGTCCGCGCTGGTGGACGGCACCTTGGCCGCACCGCCGCGCCGGGCGAACGAAGGACTCGGGCCGTACGGCACGCTGGTCATTCACGGCGTCACGGTGATCGACGGCACGGGCGCGCCGCCGTACGGTCCGGTCGACATCTACATCGCCGGCAACAAGATCCAGTCGATCCGTTCGGCCGGCACGCCGGGATTGCCGATGCGGCCCGCGCCGACCAATGTGGAGAAGGTGATCGACGCGACGGGCATGTATGTCACGCCCGGCTTCATCGACATGCACGTGCATGGCGGCGGCGCTCCGAAGAACGAGTCGCTCGAATATGCGTACAAGCTGTGGCTCGCCCACGGTGTCACGAGCGTGCGCGGCGTGCCGTTGGCGTCGCATCGGGTGTCGGTCAGCGAAGCGGCGCGTGGCGAGAAAGACGAGATCGTGGCGCCGCACCTGATCAACTATCAGCGCCCCGGCGCCGGATGGGACGGCGGCAACGTCGACACGCCGGCCAAGGCGCGTGCCTGGGTCGAGTGGGGCTCGAAGAACGGCCTCGACGGGCTGAAGGTCGGCGCGGAAGAGCCGGCGGTCATGCAGGCGCTGATGGACGCCGCGAAACTGCACGGCATGGGCACCACCGCACACCTGCAGCAAGGCGGCGTGGCGCAGATGAACGCCATCAAGGCCGCGCGCGCGGGCCTGCAGTCGGTGACGCACTTCTACGGACTCTTCGAGTCGTTGCTGAAGGACACCGTCGTGCAGCCGTGGCCGATCGACATGAATGCCAGCGACGAGCAGTGGCGGTTCGGCCAGGTGGCGCGCCTCTGGGACAAGATCTACGGCCCGGGCACGCCCGAGTGGAAGGCGTTTCTCGAAGAGAACCTCAAGCTCGGCACGGTGTTCGATCCGACGCTCACGATCTACTCGGCCGGCCGCGACGTCATGCGCTTCCGCGCGGCGGAGTGGCACGACAAGTACACGCTGCCGACGCTGATGGACTTCTACACGCCAAGCCGCAACAACCACGGCGCCTACTGGTACAACTGGACCACCGAAGACGAGGTGCAGTGGCGGAACTTCTATCAGGTGTGGTTCAAGCTCGTGAACGAATACAAGAAGATGGGCGGCCGCGTCACCACGGGCTCCGACTCGGGCTTCATCTATCAGACCTACGGCTTCGGCTACATCAACGAGCTCGAGATGCTGCAGGAAGCCGGGTTCCATCCGCTCGAAGTGATTCAGGCCGCAACCTACAACGGCGCAAAGACGCTGGCGGAGGCGAAGATGGGCCTGGGTGATCGCAAGTTCGCGCCCATCGACCGTGGCGCGGTGAAGCCGGGCCTGCTGGCCGACCTCGTGATCATCGACGGCAACCCGCTCGAGAACTTCAAGATCCTCTACGCCACCGGCGCCACAAAGCTCAACGACAAGACCGGCCAGGTGGACCACGTCGCCGGCATCAAGTACACCGTGAAGGACGGCATCGTGTACGACGCGAAGCAACTCCTCGCGGATGTGGCGAAGATGGTCGACGATCAGAAGAAGACCCGCGCGACCAAGAAATAGATCAAGAACGACCACGGAGACCCAGAGACACGGAGCTCATTAGATGAAAACCAGACCAGCCTTCCTCCGTGCTCTCTGTGCCTCCGTGGTGATGGCTCTGGCTCTTTGGGTGGGCGCGGGCGCGCAAGCGCCGGCGTACAACCTCGACGCCACGGTCGCCGCCGCGATGAAGACGTTCGACGTGCCGGGCATGGCCGTGGCCGTCGTGAAAGACGGACAGGTCGTGTCGGCCAAGGGCTACGGCGTCAAGACGCTGGCGCAGCCCGGCGTCGTGGATGACCGCACGCTCTTCGGCATCGCATCCAACACGAAGGTCTTCACCGCTGCGGCGCTCGGCACCCTGGTGGACGACGGCAAGCTCCGCTGGGACGGGCGCGTGATCGACTACCTGCCCACGTTCAGGCTGTCGGATCCGTACGTCACCCAGGAGATGACCATTCGCGACCTGCTCGTGCATCGCAGCGGACTCAGCCTTGGCGCCGGCGACCTGCTCTGGTGGCCGTCGTCGACCTACACACGCAAAGAAATTGCGCAGCGTCTGGCATTCATCCCGCTGTCAACGAGCTTCCGCGCCGCCTACGCGTACGACAACGTGCTGTATCTCGTGGCCGGCGAGGTGATCGAGAAGATCACCGGCCAGACGTGGGAAGACTACGTGTTGAATCGTCTGGTGAAGCGCATCGGCATGTCGACCAGCGCGGTCAAGCACTCGGCGGCATCGGCCGGTGGCAACGTGGCGACGCCGCATGCGTTTGTGAACGGCGAACTCGGTCCCGTGACGCCGATGGACAGCGACAACACCAATCCGGCTGGCGGCATCATGACCAACGCCACTGACGTGGCCAAGTGGCTGGTCGTGTTTCTCAACCGCGGCAAGCTGCCGGATGGATCACGCCTGTATTCGGAGGCGGTCGCGCGAGAGCTCGAAACATTCGTCACGCCGCAGCCGACCGGTACACCGGCGCCAGAACTCAGGGCGCTGACGTCGAATTTCCGCGGCTACGCGCTCGGCCTTGAGGTGCGCGACTACCGCGGCAAGAAGCTCGTGACGCACACCGGCGGACTGCCCGGCTACACATCGCGCATTGCGTGGCTGCCGGAACTCAACGCCGGCGTTGCGGTGCTGACCAGCCAGGAGAGCGGCGAAGCGTGGAACTCGATCGCGTGGACGGTGCTCGATCACTACCTCGGCGCCACTGACACGAACTGGGTTGAGGCCTACACCGCGGTGAAGGCTCGCAATGACGCCGCGCTCGCCAGGGCGAATGCCGCGACGTCATCGGCGCGCGACGCCGCGTCCAAGCCGTCCTTGCCGCTCACGCAATACGCCGGCACGTACAACGACCGATGGTACGGCGACATCGCGATCGCACTCGAAAACAACAAGTTGGTCATGCGCTTCTCGAAGACGCCGTCACTCGTCGGCGACATGGAGCACTGGCAGCAGGATACGTTTCTCGTGAAATGGCGCGACCGTGAGCTGCGCGCCGACGCCTTCGTCACGTTTGCGCTCAACCCCGACGGCTCGATCGATCAGGCCAGGATGAGGGCCGCATCACCGTCAGTCGACTTCAGTTTCGATTTTCAGGATTTATTGCTCAGACCGAAACGATAGAGCGGGTTCGGGGGCTTCGCGCGAGGTTCGAGCGCTTATGCGCGAGGTTCGGGTGGCTCGCGAGCCCCGAGCGAAGCGAGGCGGCTCGCCGAACCAACCACGATCGAAGCGCCCCGAACCACAGGCGTCAGTCCCCCGAACCTAAAGCGTCCTTCGTCTCCTCGAACGCCCTTGCCCTGTCCGTCCACGTCGGCTCCGGCGTGCCGTCGGCGCGCAAGCGGTAGAACCCCGCGTCCTGCCCGGTCTGCATCTTCGCCAGCAGGATGATCTGCCCCGTGTGCATCGAGAAGTGTTCGACGACGTGGTAGATGGCGCCCTGCACGGTGGTGTCGAAGCGCTGAATCTGACGCGGTTCGCCGAGCGAGCGCGGATCGAGACGGTCGAGCACCTCGCACGCCTCATCCACGGCGATGCGAAGCGTCGCAATTAATGTCGAGGCCGCCAGCATCTCGCGCGTGTCGAATTCCCGGGCGCGGTCGCGCGCCTGATCGGCGCCGGCCACGCCGCCGACGATCCACTGCCGGACATTGCCGGCCAGATGCAGCATGAGATTGGCGATGCTGTTGGTGGCGTCGTTCGGACGCCACCAGAGTTGTTCGGATGAGAGCGGCGCAATGGCGCGCTCGATCTTCTGAAGGAATTCGCCGCGCAGGTAGTCACGCGACTGGGCAAGAAACTGCTGCTCGACAGTGGGGGCTGCGACCATACGTCAGCTTAGCCGCTCGGCGCTTTTGAGCGATGCACCCCGATGCAGCCTGACGACAACCGCCATGAATAGGATCGTGGGCGACAGATAGATGCCGAATTCGAACGGGAAGAGATTGTGCGATGTCGGGTCCACCCGCCAGGCCGGTATGAGAATGACCGCGAAGTAGAGGACGACCGACGCAAGCGGAACCGCCGCCAGCAGGCGCCAGCGGCCTTTCCAGGCGAGGGTCCCGTACGCCGAAGCGAGCAGGGTGAGCGGAAACAGCAGGAAGGAGGAGATCACCATCAACAGGCCCATGATGCGGACCACTGTAGGCCTCGTCTCGGCCCAGCCTTCGTGAGCCTTCGATGATCAGTCCGTGAGTGCGGTCGCCGGATTGACGCCGGCGGCGCGACGCGCCGGGATGACCATCGCCAGGAGCGCCACAACCGACAACGCCAGCGCTACCGAGCCGATGACGATCGGGTCCATCGGCGTGACCCCGAACAACACCGAGGTCAGCGCCTGCCGCAACGCGATCAAGCCGGCGAAGCCAAGCACGAGTCCGGACGCCACGATCCTGATGCCGTCGCTGAGGATCAGCGCAAAGACCTCGCCGCCGGTGCTGCCCAGCGCGAGCCGGATGCCGATCTCGCGGCGGCGCTGCGCCACGCCGTACGCCAGCACACCGTAGATGCCGATCGCGGACAGGAACAGCGCGACCCCGGCAAACGCGATCGCCAGCAGCATCGGCATCCGCCGAGACATCAGCGCCGTGTCCACGTACTCATCCATGCTCTTGACCGAGTACAACGGCAAGGCCGGATCGAGCGAGGCCAGCACCTTGCGCAACTCCGGCACGATGGCCGTGCTGTTCTTCGACGTGCGCACCGCCAGACCGAAATTGTTCTGCGTCTGCTGCGGGTAGGGGAAGTAGTACGCGCCAATCGCCGGCCGATCGAGCGCGATGCCGTCGAGTTGGACTTCCTTGACCACGCCGACGACGGTGAGCCACTTCGTGTCCGGCCCGGTCTCGAGCACCCGGTCGGCACTCTGCGGCGCGTACATCCGGCGCCCGATCGGATCCTGTGTCGGCCAGAAGTGCGCCACCATGCGCTCATCGACGATGATCGAAGCCGGCGACGTCGGCGTGTCGGAGGCATTGAACAGCCGGCCCCGCACGAGGCCGATCTTCATGGTCTCGAAATACCCATCGCTCACAACCACCGAGGAGGGCGACACCAGCGACTCGCCCTCTTTCATCTGATAGCCCTCGGCGAGAATCACGCTGTCGCTGTGACTGCCGCTCATCGGCAGCGTCGAGGTCACGCCCGCGCTCTCCACACCAGGCAGCGCGCGCACGGACATCAGCAGTCGGTCGACGAACGGCGCGAGCGCTTCGTCCTTGTAGGCCGTGCCCGGAAGATTGATCGCGCCGGTCACCACGCCGCTCGACGTGAACCCTGGATCGATCTTGAGGACATTGCGGAAGCTGGCGAGCAGCAGCCCGGCGCCAATGAGCAGCACGAACGCGATGGTCACCTGACCGACGGCCAGTGCGCGTCGCAGCAGATTGGTGCCGCGCCCGGCCGTGCCGCTGCGGCCTTCCTCACGCAGCGCGCTGTTGACGTTGAGCCGCCACAGTCGCGCAACCGGCATCAGGCCGATCAGGATGCCGACGACGATCGCGGTGCCGAGAATGACGGCCCCACTGAACGGATCGAGCGCGATCTCGTGGCCGCGAGGCATCTCGTCGAGGCCCAGCGTCGGCACGAGCCGCAGCGCCCACCACCCGAGAAACAGTCCGATCGCTCCGCCCGCCACTGAAAGCAGCGTCGTCTCTGTCAGCAACTGTCGCGCGAGGCGGCCGCGGTCGGCGCCGATCGCCTGCCGCGTCGCCATCTCACGTGACCGGCCGCTGGCGCGCACGAGCACGAGGTTTGCGATGTTGAGGCAGCCAATCAGCAACACAAAGAGCACGCCGCCCCACAGCAACATCAGGACCGGCCGCACATCTTCGATGAGTTCAGACTGCAACTGCGCCACCGACGTGTGGAAGCCGGCGTCGTGCAGCAGCTTGGTCAGTTGCGGAAACCGGTCCTCGTTGCGCTTGTTGATCGCGTTGACCTGCTCCTGCGCCTGCGCCACCGTCTTGCCAGGCTTCAGCATCGCGAGCATCGTCCAGCTGTTGCTGTGCCGCCGCTCGTCCGACTTCTCCGCCACCGTGAATGACGCGGGCAGGTAGACATCGATGTCGTTCCACAGGAACTTGAAATCCTGCGGCGCGACGCCGACGATCTGGTAGGTCGTGCCGCTGAGCTGAAGCTCTTTGCCCACCACGTCCGCGGCGCCGCCGAACTCGCGCTGCCACAACGCATGGCTGAGGATGACTTCCTGGTCCTTGCCCTCTTCGCCCTCGTCCTCGCGAAAGATCCGGCCCTGCTGCGGCTTCATCGAGACCATGCGGAAGAGCGACGGCGTCGCACGAATCATCGTCAGGCGCCGCGCACCGTCCTTGCCGCCGAGCGTCGCGCCCTGGCGTCGGTACATCGCCATCTCGTCGGCCACGTCCATCGCGGCCTTGCGATCGAAGTAGTCGGGCACGCCGGTGGACCCGCGCACCGCGCCGGCCTTCGGGTAGTTGTTGTGGAACATGACGATCCGCTCCGCCCCGGGCACGGGCAGCGGTTTCATGACGACCGAGCGGACGATGCTGAAGATCGCAGCGTTGGCGCCGATGCAGATGGCCAGCGTCAGCAGTGCGGTGACGGTAAAGCTGCGGTCTTTGATGAGCAACCGAACGGCAAACCGCAGGTCCTGGAGGAAGTTATGCATGGACATCGCGGGGTTAGACGGCGGGCTGTTGCCTAGCGTTCGTGCTGATATCGCGTTTGCGTGATTTCAGCCATGACGGCCAGG
>CAYHEX010000203.1:0-8299 GCA_964355365.1 uncultured Solibacteraceae bacterium
GATTGTTGTCGGACTGCGCCAGTGCTGCCTCGATGAGTTCGCGCGTCATCGGCCCGGCCTCGTCGCCGGGCACAGACTCCGCGGCGCCGGCCGAGCCGAGCGCCGTGCGCACATCGTGCTCGTCGAGCTCGGGACCGTCGGCCAGCATCACCGCCCGTTCGATGACGTTGCGCAACTGCCGCACGTTGCCGGGCCAGGGCGCGGCCATCAGCAACTTCTCGGCCGAGGGCGCCAGCCCATGCGTCGGCTTGTTCATGCGCGCCGCGCACTCGGCCATGAAGTGCGCGGTCAGCAACGCGATGTCGTCGCGCCGCTCGCGGAGCGGGGGCACGTGGAGTTCCACGACGTTGAGACGATAGTAGAGGTCACCGCGAAACCGACCGGCGTGCACGTCGGCTTCGAGATCGCGATTGGTCGCCGCGAGGATCGTGACGTCCACGCGTCGCGACTCCACGCGGCCGACGCGATAGAACTCGCCCGATTCCAGCACCCGCAGAAACTTCGCCTGCATCGTCAGCGGAAGCTCGCCGATCTCGTCGAGAAACAACGTGCCGCCGTCAGCGTGTTCGATGAGGCCGATCTTCGCGTCGGTGGCGCCCGTGAACGCGCCGCGCACGTGGCCGAACAACTCCGATTCGGCCAGCGTCTCCGACACGGCCGCGCAATTCACCGGCACGAACGGTTTGTCCGCGCGCCGCCCCTCCCGGTGCAACGCGCGCGCGACCAACTCCTTGCCGGTGCCGGTCTCTCCCGTGATCAGCGTCACACGCGAGTACGGCGCCATGCGCCGAATCAGGTCGTGCAACTCGCGCATCGCCGCGCTGCGACCGATCGCACCGTGAAAGGCGCCGCGCAGAGAGATCTCGCGCTCGAGTTCTGACATGCGGTGCGCGCGCTCGAAGTCCTCGCGAATCGACGCGAAGCGAATCTCCAGGTACTTGAAGTCGAGCGGTTTGTCGAGGTAGTCGAGTGCGCCGAACTTGATCGCCGCCAGTTTGGTGTCTTCTTCTGCCGCGCCGGTCATGAGCATCGTGCGGCAGGACGACCAGCGTTCCCGGATCTCCTCGAGGACGCCCAGGCCGTTGACACCGGGCATGTTCAGATCGACCATCGCAACGTCGATGCTCCGCGACTCGAGCAGCGCGAGCCCGGCCTCGCCCGTGGCGGCCGTGATGACGTCGAATCCCCACCGCTTCAGACACACCGTGACCAGCTTGACCAGAGCGGGATCATCGTCAATCACCAGGACCATCGGCTGGGTTGCGCCCATGAGAGTCCATCGTGTCACAGCGCGCACAGGCCGGTGGCACACATCGATGTGCCATGGCACACCGGATCGCGGCCAGCCCGGGCGGTGGCGTACGGTACCGGTCTTGCCTATACAGACAGCGAGGCTCCTATGATCCGACTCCCGCACTTTCTTGAACCAATACCCCTCCCGGAGCACAAGCACGCCATCGCTCCGGCGCCCGTGAACACCACGTCCGTCCTCGTCGTCGAGAACGAGCCGGCGATTCGCGTACTCATCGCCTCGTCACTTCGACGCGACGGCTACTACGTCGCCGAAGCGACCAATGGAACGAGCGCCCTCGACGTCGCCAAAGCGGCCGGCCACATCGATGTCGTTGTGACCGACGTCCACATGCCGGAAATGAACGGCTATGCCATGGCGGAGGCGCTGCGGGTTCTGCAGCCGGACCTGGATGTGATCCTCGTGTCCGGCTACCCCATCGATCGCAGCAAGATCGGGCCGCACACGCGACTGCTGAACAAGCCGTTCCGCCACAACGATCTGCTCCACGCGGTGGAGGACATGGCGGGGGCACCGCACCGTCCAAACTGATCTCATCGGCGCCGCGCGGGCGGACGGAGTACGCTGCTGTGATGAGTGTCTCCGCCGTTCGCGGTCGCATCGTGACCTGCACGGGCGACCCGTTTCTCGCCGGCGCCGAGCCGAGCCTCTCAGACGAATCGGACGGCGTGGTCGTCATCCACGATGGGCGGATCGCGGCCACGGGTCCTGCGGCCGACATCCTGCCGACGCTGCCGGCGGACACACCGATCGCGCACTACCCGGGTTGCCTCATCTCGCCCGGGTTCATCGACACACACGTGCACTACACGCAGACCGGCATGATCGGCGCCTACGGTGCGCAGTTGCTCGACTGGTTGCATCGGTACGCCTATCCGGCGGAACTGCGTTGTCGCGATCGCGCATACGCCGCCACGATGGCACGTGCCTTCTGCGACGAGCTGATACGCAACGGCACCACGACCGCGTTGGTGTTCTGCGCGGTGTATCCGGAATCGGTGGACGCGTTATTTGAAGAAGCCGCGCGGCGGAATCTGCGGCTCATCGCGGGCAAAGTGCTGATGGATCGCAATGCGCCGTCAGGTTTGCTGGACACCGCGCAGTCGTCGTACGACGACTCGAAGGCGTTGATCGCGAAGTGGCACGGCCGCGGCCGCGCGCACTACGCCATCACCCCGCGCTTCGCGCCCACGTCGTCGCCCGAGCAACTGGAACTGGCCGGCGCGCTGTGGGCCGAGCATCCGGACGTGTTCGTGCACAGCCATCTCTCGGAGAGCACCGCGGAGTGCGCCTGGGTGCGTGAATTGTTTCCCGATTTTAATTGCTACCTCGACGTGTACGAGTCGTTCGGCCTCACGGGTCGACGCGCGGTGTACGCGCACGGCGTGCATCTCAGCGATGAGGAGTTGACGCACTGTCATCACACGGGCACCGCGCTCGCGCATTGCCCGACGTCGAATTTTTTTCTGGGAAGTGGGATTTTCAATCTCGCTCGAGCGAAGGAGCCGGGACGCCCTGTGCACGTGGGGCTCGGCACCGATATCGGCGCGGGCACGAGCTTCTCGATGCTGGCCACGCTCAACGAGGCCTACAAGGCCGCGCAGTTGACGGGCAGTGTGCTCGACGGCGTCCGCGGCTGGTATCTGGCCACGCTCGGCGCCGCCCGCGCGCTCGACCTGGACGCGCACATCGGTTCCATTCAACCCGGACGCGACGCCGACCTCATCGTGATTGATCCGGCGGCGACACCGCTCATGAAGCTGCGGACGGAGCAGTGCGAATCGATCGAGGAGTTGCTGTTCGTGTTAATGACGCTGGGGGACGATCGGTGCGTCAGAGACACATACATTGACGGTGTCGTCCAGGGTCCAGGGTCCTGAGTCCAGGGTCCTGAGTCCAGGGTCAGTCCAGAGTCCAGGGTCCAGAGTCCGTCCAGAGTCCCCGAGTCCCGATCGATTGCCGATCGCAAATCGATTTATCGATTGTCAATCACCCGATCCCCGATTGGCGGTTGGCGATTCGCGATTGCCGATGAGAAAACGGGCCCTGCCCCAAGCAGCCAGGGCCCGTCCTCCGTCCTATTGCTTGTTGAGCTGTCCGCGCGCGACGCCGCCAGTGTTCGTCGTGCTGTGCACGTTGAAGTAGAACCCGTTCGAGCCGGCGATGAGGTTGTTGGCCGTGTCGACCGTCACATTGATCGTGCTCTTCGAGAACGACGCGGAGCCGGCCGTCAGCACGACTTCGCCGCTCGCGAGGCCCGTGTTCACGCTGACGCCGGCCGTTGCGCCCGGGCCAGCCTGATGGATGTGCGCGCCCGTGAGCGTGGTGCCCGCCGGAAAGCCCGACAACGACACACTGAAGTTCGCCGTGGCAGCCGTGATGCTGCCGGCACTGTCGCGCGTCACGTTCATCGTCACCGTAACGGTGCCGCTGCCGGAGGCTTCCGCGTTGCTCACCGCCGGCACTTCATTCGCGGGCAAGAGCGACGCCGTGAATGTGTATGACGACGGGAGCGTGACCGTGGTGGGCGCCGTGGGAGTGGTTGAACCGCAACCGGCCGCCATCGCGGCAACGCCGGCAAGCAGAATGGCTGAAAACAGTTTCATGTGCGTCGTCACTCTTTTCTAGAATTTCCGGCCCAGGTTGAAGCCGAGGTAAATCGTGGTGGGGAATCCACCACGAGCGATCTGTCCGAACGTGGTTGAGGTGGAGTTGCTGAACGTGAGCTGGAACATGTGGCCGCCGGAGCGCTTTTCGATGCCGAACCCGAACTCCGGGCTGCCGGGCGCGTAGCCCTTGAAGCGCGGCGTCACTTCGCCGACGAGAAACACGGTGGGCCGCACGCGCAACCGGCCGCCCATGCCGACAAAAAACGTGTTGCGATGCGTCGTGTCGTCGAGCATGAGGCTGTTGTGCACGAACATCGGCACCGCATAGACCGCGGCGTGCATGCCGATCGTGCGCGACAGCACCGCGCCAATCGCCGGCGCCTTGTGCTCGTGACTGCCCGTCGAGTGGTCGTGACCGCTGGGCGTGAGCAGACCGAAATTCTGATTGCCTTCAATCGACCCGAGCACCGAGAGGGACACGGGGATCGTGTCGCTCTGCCGAATGGCGTCGAATCTCGCCGAGAACTGAATCGTCTTGTCCGCGCTGCTGCGGTAGAAGGACGCCTGCAGCGTGTCGGTGAACGCAAACCGGTACTCGAGACCAATGACGGCGCCGTTGTCGATGCCGAAGACGTTGCCGAGGTTGTCCTTGAATGTGCCCTGCCGCAGATTACCCACGAAGCGATGCGTCAGATGAAAACTGCCCCTGAACTTCTTCATCGGTCGCGTGGTCGGCAGGTTCACCAGCACGAAGTCGGGCTCGGTTACGTCGGTGACGACCGACTGGGGCTGCGTGGTTGGTGCGGCCGACGTTTGCGCCGAGGCGCCGGTGGCGGTGACGGCCAGAAGGCCAAACGCGCAGGCAGCGGCTGCCAGCGGACGAACGAAAAGGGTCATGGAGGGCCTGTTGTGCAAGACACAGGCCAGACCGGCGCTCCGGGAGAGCGCCGCGATTGACGCGAGAGCTTTACGCGGCGGGTAAACGCTTTACGGGCAGCGTTATCAGGCGGGTCTTGCCGTCAAGCACGAGCGAGAACGGGCCGACCGGATCTCCCGTGAGCCGCAGACCCTCCGCGATCATCCAGTCGCGATCACGGGCGATCAGCAACTGGTAGCGTCCGTTCGACACACGAGGAAAGTGAAACGCGCCGGTGGCGGTGGTGCGGAGGGTGTCGAGCTCAACGAGCGTTTTCGTCGGCGTGCCACCCGCCTTCTCTGGCGGGGCATCGTCCACGCGCATCAACGACACGCGCGCTCGAGCAATCGGCCGGCCACGCACGTCGCGAATGACTCCGCTGACGTCCGTGCCGGCCGCAATTTCCCGATTGCCCGATCCAATAGCCGATAGCCCGATGACCGATCCAACAACCAGATAACCAGCCAACCAGCTAACCAGCTTCACGTGCTCTCTACCAAACCCAGTCCGCGATGAAGATATTGGTGTCGCCTTCCTTCGCGGCATTGCGGTTGGAGCCGAACACGAGCTTCTTGCCGTCGGGCGAGAACATCGCGAATCCGTCGAAGCTCTCGTTGAACGTCACCTGCTCGAGACCGGTGCCGTCGAGATTCACGAGGAAGAGGTCGAAGTTGCGGCCTTTCGGATCCTTGTGATTGGTTGCGAAGATGATCTTCTTGCCGTCCGGCGTCCAGTACGGCGCCCAGTTCGCTTTGCCGAGGCTCGTGACCTGCTTCACGTTCTTGCCGTCGCGATCCATGATGAACACTTCCAGCGTTCCCGGCTTCCACACGGCCTTCTTCAGCAGCGCGAAATACTGATCGAGCTCGGCGCCCGGTTTCGGGTGATTGCCGCGCCACACGATCTTCGTGCCGTCGGGCGAGTAGAACGGGCCACCGTCGGGGCCGGGCAGGTTGGTGAGCCGGCGCACGTCGGAGCCGTCGACGTTCATCGAGTAGAGCTCCATGTCGCCGTCGCGCACGCTCGTGAACGTCACGCGGCCGTCTTTGCCGACAGTGGCCTCGGCGTCGTAGCCGGGCGTCTTGGTGAGTTGCTTGATGTTCTTGCCGTCCGCGCCCACGCTGAAGATGTCGTAGCCGTCGAAGATGCCCCACACGTAGCCGAGCGACTGGTCGGGCGGCGTCGGACACGGCTTGCCGGCCAGGTGCGTGGACGCATACAGGATCTGCTTGCCGTCGGCCGAGTAGTGGCTGCACGTGGTGCGGCCGTCGCCGGTCGACACGAGCTTGCGATCCGTACCGTCGATGTTCATCGAGTAGATCTGGTCGCAGTCGTGGCCCTGCGTGCTCTGGAAGCTCAGCCGCTTGCCGTCGAACGAGAAATACGCTTCCGCGTTCTCGCCTCCGTTGGTGAGCTGCTTGATGTTCTTGAGGTGGACTTCCTGAGGTAGTGCGAGGTCTTTCTGCGCGGCGGGAGCGGGCGATGCGGGGCGCTGTGCGGAAAGTGTGACGACAACAACCGGGACAATCAGAAGCGGCAGGATACGAAGCAGCTTGGACATGACATCAATGATACTCATGTTGCATGCGTCGGATCAGCCATGTCGACATGGACGCGGTCTACGCGTCGGTCGAGCAGCGGGATCGCCCGGAACTCAAGGGCCGGCCCGTGGTAGTCGGCGGCCGACCCGAGGGACGCGGCGTGGTGGCCGCGGCCAGTTACGAAGCCCGCACGTTCGGGGTGCGATCAGCGATCCCGATGGCGCGCGCCGTGCGGCTGTGCCCGCACCTGGTGATCCTCCGGCCGGACTTTCAGAAATACCGGGCGGTTTCACAACAAGTGTTCAACATCTTCCGCAGTGTCACGCCGCTCGTCGAGGGCCTCTCGCTCGACGAGGCGTACCTCGACGTCACCGAAAACGCGTGGAATGAGCCCCTGGGCATGACCGTGGCGCGACGCGTGAAAGACGAGATCAAAGCCACCACAGGCCTGACGGCATCCGCGGGTGTGGCGCCGAATAAGTTCCTGGCGAAGATCGGATCCGGATGGCGCAAGCCCGACGGCCTCACGGTGATCGCTCCGGAGCGGATGGAGTCGTTTCTGCAGAAGCTGCCGGTCGACGCGCTCTGGGGCGTGGGTCCGGTCACCGCCGCGCGACTGCGCGAGCGCGGCATCACGCAGTTGATTCAGGTGCGCGCCGCGGATCCCGCGGTGTTGAGAGAGGCCGTGGGCAACTCCGCCGACTGGCTCATCGATTTGTCCAACGGCCGCGACGACCGGCGCGTCACGCCCGATCGCAAGGCCAAGTCGTCGAGCAGCGAAGAAACCTACTCGCACGACCTCGAAGACTTCAACGTGATGCAGGAAGAGATCTCCGTCATGGCACACGAGAACGCCGAGTGGCTCGCGAAGCGCGGCCTGCTCGCGAAGACGGTGACGATCAAAGTGCGCTACAGCGACTTCACCACGCTCACGCGCAGCGACTCAAAGGCGCCGACCAGCAACGCGGATCAGATCGCCAATCGCGCGGTGGCGTTGCTCGACAAGACCGACGCGCGGTCGCGCCCGGTGCGCCTGCTCGGCGCCGGCGTCCACGGCCTGGTGGATCCGGCGGACATGGCGAGTCACGACACCGACGAACTGCGGTTGCCGTTTGACGATCCGGGCGAGCAGACGTAGGGCGGCGTGATCTCGAACGCCGCCAACTGCGGTTAAGCTGTCGGCATGCGGAGACTACTCATCGGGGCCCTCGCGGCTCTCGTGCTCACCACCGCGCCCGCGCTGGGCCGCGCCGCGGCGAACACGCTGGACATCTACTTCATCGACGTCGAGGGCGGCCAGTCCACGCTCATCGTCACGCCGGCCGGCGAGTCGTTGCTCATCGACACGGGATTCCCCAGTGACGGGACGTTCAACTCGACACCGGGCGCGCCGGCGACGGCGCGCGACGCGCAGCGCATCCTTGCCGCCGCGCGCGCGGCCGGCCTGACGCGGATCGACTATCTACTGACGACGCACTACCACGCGGATCATGACGGCGGCGCGGTGGAACTTGCGCAGTTGATCCCGATCGGCACGTTCATCGACCACGCCGCGCCGAGCGCGGAGGCCCAGAAGGCCGTCGCCGGCACGGGCGCGCTTTACGACGGCTACGTGAAGCTGCGCGCCACCGGGAAGCACATCAATCCGAAACCCGGCGACCGCTTGCCGCTCAAAGGCCTCGAGGCCATCGTCGTGGCGACCAACGGCCAGGTCGTGTCGAAGCCGCTCGCCGGCGCGGGCCAACCGAATGCGGCGTGCCGCGGCGAAGGCGTGGCGGCGCAGGAGAAGACGGAGAATCCCAACTCAACCGCCGTGCGGCTGCAGTACGGCAGGTTCCGCTTCCTCGACCTCGGCGACCTCAGTGGGCCGCCGCTCTTCGCGCTCACCTGCCCCGCCAATCTCATCGGTGAGTCGGACGTG
>CAYHEX010000204.1:0-8275 GCA_964355365.1 uncultured Solibacteraceae bacterium
CTCGTCGTTTGCGCTCTACGGATTTCCCGAATCGCACGCGGCGAGCTTTGCGCTGATCGTCTACGCCAGCGCGTATCTCAAGGCGCACTTTCCGGCCGCGTTCTATGCGGCGCTCCTCAATAACCAGCCGATGGGGTTCTACCATCCGGCCACGCTCGTGAAGGACGCGCAGCGCCGCGGTGTCCGGTTCGCACCGGTGGACGTGACGGTGTCGGGCTGGGAGTCATGCGTTCAACCGGATGGGGCCATACGGTTGGGATTCTGCTGTGTGAAAGGACTCCGACGAGAGACGGGAGAGAGGATTGTGTTAGGGCAAAGGGCAGAGGGCAGCAAAGGGCAGAGGGCAGAGGGCAAAGGGCAGAGGCATAGGGAAGAGGGAACAGGGAACAGGTATCGGTCAATCGATGATTTGGCGACGCGCGCGCAGGTGTCGCGCGAGGAATTGCGCGTGCTCGCGGAAATTGGCGCGCTAGCGGCGATTGGCGGAGATCGGCGCTCCGCGTTGTGGCAGGCCGAACAGGCGAAAGATATCGCGCTGATTGTCGACGGTGACGAGGCAGACGTAGCCGCGGACCTTCAGGTCCGCGATGAGGCAGCCGTAGCCGTGGACCTTCAGGCCCGCGGTCATGGTCCGTTGAAACAAATGTCGCTCTTGGAACGTGTCGCCGCCGACTACGGCGGCACCGGTCTGACCATCGGCCCGCATCCGATGGCGCTCGCGCGCGCGTCGCTGGCCACACGCGGTGTGTTGCGCGCCGGCGATCTCAAGCGCATTCGCCCGGGACGCCGCGTGCGGGTGGCCGGCGCGGTGATCACGCGCCAGCGTCCGGGCACGGCGAAGGGGTTTGTCTTTCTGTCACTGGAAGATGAAACCGGTATCGCGAACGCGATCGTCACGCCGCAGGTATTCGGCGAGTACAAGCGGACGATCGTGGACTCGCCGTATCTGATCGTCGAAGGCGTGCTGCAGAATCAGGACGGCGCGGTGTCGGTGAAGGTCGATCGCGTGGACGCGTTGATGCATGCGGGGCCCGACGTCGAGTCGCATGACTTTCACTAGCGGCGCTCGCCCCGCTGCCATATCCTGTGCGCCATGGCACCCACACTGACCTGCCCGTCCTGCGGCGCAACTGTCACGCGCGGTCCGGCGACATGTGAGCGGTGCGGCGCGAGCATGAGGAGCGCGCTTCGCACGGCGCCCATGTTTCCGGATCGATTGCCGAAATGGATGGGCCTGACGGCCGGCGCGCTCATGTGCGGCTACGGGCTGGCGCTGACGATGGCCGAGCAGATCTGGGGACGGCCGAGTTCGACATCGGCGCTCGGTTTCTTCATGGCGCCGATTGCCGGCCTCATCGTCGGCCTCGCGGCTTATCTGGCCGGCATGGGCGTGCGATTCGTTCTCGGCCGCCGAGGCGTGGTGTCGCGTCCGGCGCCGTCCTGGGTCACTCGCACGCTATGGATGGTGGTGCTGGCCGGGTCGGCCGCGTTTCTGCTGTTGGGACGATCCTCCGTGATCGCCCTCGAGGCCGCGCGCCGTCCGCGTGTGATCCTCGATTCGGCGCGTATCAGCGCCGTGAATCCACCGACGATTGAGTTGCAGGAACGGGTGACCGCGCCCGAGTTGCAGAGCGGCATCACGAACACCCTCGACGCGCACCCGATCGATTGGAACGGCGTCGCGATCAGAGTCGAAAACAAAGATGAGCAGGTGGTGATCAGCAATCTGTCAGGTATGCCACTCGCGTCGGCCGATCTGCACAACTTCGACTACATCAATGGTCTGCACGCGACAACCGTCTGCGCGCAGCCTGATGGCCGCCGCCTTCTCGCCGTGCTCGTGAGCCTGCGCGCCACATCGCACCGCGCGATGCTTCTGGTCTTTGCTGCGGACGGCACGCTGACGTACCAACACCATCTCGAACGCAGCGGGGGAGCGAAGGACGCGCTCTACACGGGGCGCCTCAATGGCGCCGAGGCGCTGGCGGTATCTCTGGGCCCCGTCTCTACCTGGACGTGCGCTCAGTAGATTTCCGATTCCCCGATTCCCCGATCGGCGATTCCAAGATTCCCGATTGCCGATCCCCGATTGGCGATTTCAGATTGCGATATTCCGCAATGTCCCCGCCCTAGCTCTTACACAGTCGCTCCATCGCGTCGGCGAAGATGTCGATCTCGTCGAGTGTCGTGTAGACATTCGGTGACACGCGCAGACCTTCGAACTCCGGATGAATGATCGGCGTCGCGAGGATGCGGTGGTCGGCCCAGATCTTCGAACCGACATCGCCCGTGGGGATGCCCTTGATCTGCACCGTGCCGATGCCGCACGAGAGCGTGGGATCGAGCGGCGTGTGCAGCACCACGCGCGGGTTCTTCAGCAGGCGCTCGGCCCAGCGGTTGCGGAGGTAGCGGAGGCGCGCGGTCTTCCGTTCGCTGCCGATGCCGCGGTAGAAGACCAGCGCTTCGGAGATCGCGTTGTGATTGGCCGCCGGATGCGTGCCGATTTCCTCGAACTTGCGAATGTCTTTCGCCTGGCCGACGCCCGCCGGCTGCAGCGCCCAGTGCTTCTCGATCCGATCGCGTCGCACGTAGAGGAATCCCGCGCCGATCGGCGTCAGCAGTCCCTTGTGCAAGCTCGTGCCGTAGAAGTCGCAGTCAAAGTCGCTGAGCTTGAATGAGAAGTGCGCGTACGCGTGCGCGCCGTCGACGATCGTCGTGATGCCCTTCGCCCGCGCCATCGCGCAGAGTTCCTTGACCGGGAAGATCTGCCCCGTGAGATTCGTGATGTGGCAGAAGTGCATGAGCTTGGTCTTCGGCGTGATGGCCTGCTCGAAGCGCTTGACCAGATCCGCCGCCGTTGACGGCACCGGGAAGGAGATCTTCGTCAGCTTCACGCCGTCGCGCAGCACGCGCTGGTCGTACGTCTGCAGCATGCGGCCGTAATCCTGGTTGGTCGTCAGGATCTCGTCGCCGGGCTTGAGATCAAGACCGAGTTGCGCGATCTGCAGCGACTCGCTCGCGTTGCGCGTGATCGCGATCGTCTCGGGATCGACGTTGGTGTCCATCGCCAGGCCGCGGCGCGCGTTCTCGATGCCGGGCTCCACTTCGCGCCACATGTAATACGACGGCGCCTGATTGGAGTGATCCAGATAGCGCTTGAACGCTTCATGCACCACGCGCGGCGCCGGGCTGCAGCCGCCGTTGTTCAGGTTGATCATCGTGCGATCGAGCGTGAACGCCTCCTGCACGGTGCGCCAGTACGCCTCGTCCTGCGCGACGTCACGCGGATCGCGATCCGCGGCCTCGGCCGATGCCGCAAACAGTCGATCGAGCCCGTTGCTGTTGATGGCCGCGACGGCCGCCGTGCCCGCGCTCGCGTGATTCAGAAACTGACGTCGACTCCACATGGGAAGGCTCCTGTGGGGCGGATCATAGCAGGACCGCGCCATCAAACCCACGAGAGTCCAGAGTCTCTCAACATGGGGAGCCATGGGGAGCCATGGAGAAGAGCAACACCAACCCCAACACCGGCAGCTTTTCGAAGAGCTCTGTGAAAGCCTGTTGGGGTGGTGTTGGTGTTGATCTTCCCCATGGCCCTTCATGGCCCCCCATGTTGAAAGGCCCTTGCGGTCCTAGAAGCGGAGCGCGTCAATCGGGCTGATGCGGGCGGCCACCCGCGCGGGGTAGATGCCGAATGCCAACCCCGTGGCCGTCGCCAGCGCCAGCGCCAGCGCCACGGATCCGGCCGACACCGCGACCGGCCAACCGGCGCCGAATGCGATGGCCACCGACAGCAGCGCGCCGATCGGAACGCCCGCCGCGCCACCGGCCAGACACAAGAGCGCGGCTTCGCAGGCGAACTGCGCCACGATATCGGGTCGTCGCGCGCCGACGGTACGGCGTACGCCGATCTCGTGTGTGCGCTCGGTGAGGCTCGCCAACATGATGTTCATGATGCCGATGCCGCTGATGAACAACGCCATGCCGCCGACCGCCATCAGCAGCCACTGGGTCGTGCGCTGCGTGCGCAGACGCGCCCGCAGCAACTCCCGCGGCACGACGAGCTCGATGCCGGGCGTATCGCCGTGCTGGCGCGCGATCGCCGCCGCGATGACGGGCGCCGCGGCGTCGACCGCGTCGGCCGCGCGCATCTGGAACGCCAGCTCGCGAGCCCGGTCCGCGCTGTCGCCGACGCCCTGACTCGTATCCATGGCGAGGAACGGCACGAGCACGGCATGGTCGGTGTCAAACAGCGCCGTACGACCCGACGTGCCTCGCGCAGCCAGGGTGCCGACGACGAGGTACCACGCACCACCGCACTGCACGCGCTCGCCAAGTGGCGAGGCGCTGCCAAATAGCTCGCGTGTGATGGCCGCGCCAAGCACGGCCACGCGTCTGTTGGCGTGCGACGACTCATCTGCCCACCAGTGACCCTCGGCGACGGTGACACCAGAGAGGCGCGGCCACTCCGCGGTGACACCGGCGAGCGACGTCGTCGCGTGGCGCTGTCCCGTCGACGCTTCGGTCCGCGCAAGACGCGTGGCGGCCGCGAAGGCCACGCCGGGCACGGCACCGCGAATCACCGCGAGGTCTCTCTCGGCTAGCGTCGGCGCTGCCGCACTGTCGGTCTGGCGCACAAATACGTTGGTCGTGCCGAGTGCGCCGAACTCATCGAGGGCGGCGCGTTGGGCTCCGTCAGCAATGGCCAGCGCGGTGATGACGGTGGCCACGCCGCACACCAAGCCGAGCGCCGAGAGACATGCCCTCAACCGGTGCTGGAGCAGCGAGTGGGCCGCCTGACGGACAAGGCCGTCGATGGCTCCGAAGCCGCGCGGTGTCGTCACCGGAGTCCGCGATTCGGGTCAACGAGCAGGACGACGTCGCCCTCGATGACACCGGCAGTCAGCACGGCGAGCACGTCGTTCTCGGCTGTGACGGTCACGTCGCGCCGCTCCGTGCGGCCACCGCGTGTGACGAGCACGTAGCGCCGGCCGCTGTCGCTGAACACGGCCTGGACGGGCACGGTCAGCGCCGAGGCGAGCGATGTGACGTCGATGTCCACGCGCGCCGTCATGCCGCTGCGGAGGCGAGAGTCCCGCGTCTCGAGGACGATCGTCACGGGGAAGAACTTCGCGCCGGCCCGCGCCGGGTCCGCCTCCGCGATGGCACCGATGAATCCGAGCGCGGCCGGCAACTCGAGGCCCGGGTAGGCGTCGACGCGCACGCCGACGCGGCTGGAATTCGAGAGGCGATGGAGGTCGGTCTCACGCACCCGCATCTCCACGCTCAGCCGCGACAGATCAGGCACGCCGATGAACGGTTGGCCGGCCGCCAGGTCGTCGCCGATCTGCGGTTTTCGCTTGTCGGCCCCGAGGTACAGCTCGCGATGCACGACCAGCCCCGCAACCTCGGTGACGATTGTGCCGTGCGCGATCTGGTCGGTGAGCGCCGCGATGTTGGCCCGCAGTTGATCCACGCGGCTGAGCGCGATGTCGAGCGTGGCTTGCCGTTCCCGGCCGCGCGCAGCGGCAGTTTCGGTCTGACGAGCCGCGTTTGCGGTGGCGGTCTTGAGGTCCGACGTCGCGCGACTGATGCCGGCGGGGCCCTCGAAGTTGACGAGCGCGTCGCGGCGGGTCGTGGCGAGGCGGTGCTGATCCTCGGCGTGCCGGAGCGCCTGCTCCGCGCGATCGAGCTCCGCGCGCGTGACGAAGCCTTCCGCGAGCAGCGGCTTCATGTCGGTGTAGGTCGTCCGCGCCTGCTGGAGTTCGCGGGCGGCATCGCCGATGGCCACGTCCGCGGCCGCTAGTTCAACCGCGCCTTTGCCGGAGGTTTGATTGGCGAGTGCTCGCGAGGCGTTCTCTCGCAGTTCGGCCGCCGCGTCGAGATCCGTGGCGGCGCGCAACGCCTCGAGCTGTGCCTCGGCACGAGCACGCACCACGTCGGATTCCGCTTCCCGCAATTCCAAGGCAGCGCGGTCACGCACCTGCACGAACGACGTCACGTCGAACCGGGCCAGGACGTCGCCCGCGTTCACCGTGGCGCCGTCGGGCGCCAGATAGGTCAGCTTGGCCGGCAGGCCGTTGAGCGATGAGCTGTAGAGCCGGAGGTTCTGGGAGCTGATCACGCCCGGCTCAACGATCACGTCGGAGAAATCCTGTCGCGTGACGACCGCCGTCGCCGGTGCCGGCCCGACTCGGGGACCGCTGAGGCTGAGCGCGCTGATCGCGACGAGCACGGCGACCGAGGCCAGACCGGTTTCTCCACGCAGCCATCGAGCACCGTGTGTCATCGCAGGATCTCCTCGGGCGAAAGGGTGCCGGTCACTCGACGCAGGGTCAGCCCCGCCAGCGCGTGTGCGCCCTGGGCGGAGACGAGCGCCGTCTGCGCCTGGTAGAGATTGGTTTCCGCGTCGATGACATCGAAGTTGCCGGCGATGCCTCGCTCGTAACGCAGTTGCGCCAGGCGCAGTTGCCGTTCGGCAAGGGCCACCGCTTTGGTCTGGATCTCGATGGTCGCGGCGCTGCGCGTCCAGTTGCGATCCGCGCGTCGCACCTCGTCGGCGATCCGCCCTTCGTGATCGCGCGCCGCGCGCTCGGCGGCGCGCACGGCCACACTGGTCTCGGCGACACCGGCGTTTGCGGATGCACGATTGAACGAGTAGTCCGTGGAGAGGCCCACGCGCCAGCCGTTCGCGCCGGCCCACATCAGCGGCGACGACCAGTTACCGACGCCGCGATGCAGGTAGCTGACGTCGAGTGACACCTGAGGCAAGAGATCCCACCGCGCGATGCGTTGCGCGCGCTCGGCGTCGGCGATCCGATCGCGCGATTCACGGAGATCCGGACGATTGGCGATGGCGAGGCTGACCAGTTCGGCCGACCGTGCCACCTGGTCGTTGCTGAGCGGCGGTGGCTCGAATGCCGCGAGCATGAGCGCGGGGCTGGTCAGGTCTGCGCTCTCCAACTGGAGCGGCGCGCCGGACGAGCGGCCGAGCAGTCGGCTGAGCCGATCTGTGGCGTCGGCCTCGGCGTCGCGTTCGGCCAGCCACGTGGCTTCGGCTTGCGAGGCCATCCAGTCGGCGCGCGAGACGTCCAACTCCGTGGCCAGCCCAACGCTGACGCGTGCCGCGGCCGATGCCCGGAGCGTACGCGCCTGGTCCATCGAGCGGCTGGCCACGCCCACAAGGCGCTGCGCCTGGATCACGTCAAGGTAGGCGGCTGCGACGTTGACGATCAGGTCGAGCCGCGCATCGGCCAGCGCGCGTTCGCTGGTCACAACATCGCGACGGGCCTGCACGAGCGGCGCCTTGAAGACGCCGCCGAAGCCACCCAGCAGCGGTTGCGAGACACCCACCGTGTAGCCGGCGTCGCGGTACGGCGCCAGACCGCTGCCGATCTCCTGTCCGCTCACGTTCGCCACCACTCGTGTGCCGGTACTGAATCGTTTTGAGAGGTCGAGACCGATGGAGCGCTCGCTCAGGCCGCCCGCGTTCGTGCCCGTTTGGAGCACGGGCGCGATCGTGGTGCTCAGGCCGGCGGCGGCGACCCGCTCACGAATGCCGGCCATCGTCCGCTCGTCGGCCGATGCCCCGAGGGTGGGACTGGCGGTCAGCGCCTCGGCCATGGCGGCTCGGAGCGACAGAGGCGACGGCGGCTGGGCCGCGACCGCCTGCGCCAGGAGCGCCACGCCCACGAGGCTCGCCGTGATTGACATCACCGGCACGCGACCGACACCGATGCGCTCCCCACATAGGCGATGACATTGGATGAGCTCTGGCTGGTGTTGAATAGACTGAGTCCTCCGAGGCTCGACGGACACGAGGTTCCGCCGGTGCCACCGGTGATGCTGAAGGTGTTGGAGCCGGTCGAGCTGAAGGTCTTGGTCCCAGCCGGACCACGATCGAACTGTAGCCGCAGGGTTGATCCCGTCGGAATGCTGCCGGTGATGTTGACCGTGACCGAGCCACTGCAACTGCTCAGCACGCCGCCGCTGTTGAACACGCATGTGACCGTCGACGCAGAGACGAAGGTCATGTTGACGCTGCCGCCACCGCCACCGCCGCCACCGGCTTCGGCCTGCTTCTTCGCGTAGTAGATCGCGCCCCCGGCGACGCCGCCCGCGAGCACCAGGCCTCCAAGAACGGCACCCGCGCCGACCCCTCCGCCAGGCGGGGGCGGCGTGACCGTCGGCGGCGGCGCGGCCGCACCGGGCGCGGGCTCGGGATTCTTCACCATGATCCGATCGTTGGGCGGAGGCGCCTTCGGCAGGCTGTCGG
>CAYHEX010000205.1:0-8274 GCA_964355365.1 uncultured Solibacteraceae bacterium
GCACGCGGTCGAGCCCGTCAGCGTCCTTGAGGAGCGCGACCAACGGCCACGACGGGTCATCGCGCAGCGGTTCCTCCGAGTTCGGCAGGCAGTGCACCTCCACCGCCAGGGCGATCGCCGGGTAGTCCATCTCCGTCACACCGCCGCTGAGGATATGCAGTTGGAGAGGCAGTTGTGTTTCCCAGCGCGCCACGGCGGCCGCACCATGCCGCTGGCATTTGCCGTCGTGCGTCCGTTCCAGATCATGCAGGTACACCGAGGCCCAGAGGCGCGCCGCCTCATGCTCCCAGCCGGTGGCCTCGATCGATCGCAAGGCGTGCACCATCACGCGGGCCACGTGGGCCTGTCCATGAAGCCGGCTCCGGTGACGGAAGTACGAGGGCAGCGGAACGAAGGGATCAATCATGACCGCGCCTCCGTGCCGTGCGGCGCCGCCCGCAGGTACTGTCTCGGCCAGCGGATGGTCGCGCCGAGCGTGGCCGCGGCGTGCATCGGCCAGTAGGGATCACGAAGCATCTCGCGCGCGAGCAGCACGCAATCCGCTTTGCCCGTGGCGATGATCTGGTCAGCCTGTTGTGGCGTGGTGATCAGACCCACTGCGCCTGTGGGAATGCCGCCTTCGTTCCTGATGCGATCGGCGAACGGCACTTGATAGCCAGGTCCCACAGGGATCTGCGCACCGGCGACATTGCCGCCCGATGAGCAGTCGATCAGATCCACACCCAGTGGGCCCAGCTGTTTCGCCAGCGCGATCGACTCGTCGATGTCCAGGCCCCCACGAGTCCAGTCCGTCGCCGAGATCCGCACGAACACCGGCTTCGAATCGGGCCACACTTGCCGCACGGCGCTCACCACTTCGCGCAGCAGCCGCGCGCGATTGTCGAACGAACCGCCATAGTGATCGTCGCGCGTATTCGACAGCGGCGACAGGAACTCGTGAATCAGGTAGCCATGCGCTGCGTGGAGTTCGAGCACGTCGAAGCCCGCAGCCAGCGCACGCGTCGCCGCCTGACGAAACGCGGTCACCACCTCCGCGATCTCTTCCGACGTCAACGCACGCGGCGTCGCGTAGTGCGGATCGAACGGCAGGTGGCTGGGCCCGACGACGTCCCACCCGCCATCGGCGGGCGCCACGTTGGTGCCGCCCACCCACGGTGCCGGCGTGCTCGCCTTGCGTCCCGCATGCGCGAGCTGCACACCGACGGCACTGCCCTGCGCGTGCACGAAGGTCGCGATGCGCGCCAGCATCTCGCCATGCGCGTCGCGATAGATGCCGAGATCGTCGGGACTGATGCGCCCCTCTGGCGTGACGGCCATCGCCTCCGTGAGCACCAACGCCGCGCCACCGACCGCGCGACTGCCCAGGTGCACGAGGTGCCAGTCGCTGGCGAAGCCGTCGACGCTGGAGTACTGGCACATCGGCGACACGATAATGCGATTCGAGAGCGTGAGGCCCCGGAGTTGGAGCGGATCGAAGAGCGACGGCATGAGTACAGCCTACAGCAACGCTCGCGGACCGAAAGTGATACTGTGAAAGACGTAAGCGTGCTTTTGCCCTGTGCTGTGTGCTGCCTTTCGAGTTCTGTGAGTCGCTGACTCGCCCCTCTTCTAGCCCCGCCGTCACGAGTAAACCCACAACACCAGCCGCCCATGTGGGGCACTGGTTTTCGCGTGCCGCCTCGCGGCCGCGACGTCGCCGTGCGACAGAAGAGAGCATCAACCATGGGTAAGAAACTGTATGTGGGCAATTTCCCGTATTCGACCGGCGAAGCCGAGTTGCAGACGTTGTTCGAGACCGCAGGCGCGGTCGAGAGCGTGAAGGTTGTACGCGACGGCCAGACCGGCCAGCCGCGCGGCTTTGCGTTCATTGAGATGGTGACCGACGCCGAGGCGCTCAACGCCATCAAGATGCTGAACGAGCACCCGATCGGTGGCCGTGCGCTGGCGGTGAACGAAGCCCGTCCGAAGCCGGAGTTTTCCGGCGGCGGCGCAGGTCGCGGCGGCGGCGGTGGCGCCCGTGAAAAGCGCGAGCCGCGCTGGTAAGAGCGTGATGGCTTCGCCCAGTCGGTAGGGTGAAGTGAAAGACACTTGTCGGCAGTGTGCTGTGACAGACACGTGTCGGTGGTTCGAAGGGCCGGCCCGCTTTGCGGGCGGCCCTTTTTCATTTCAGTCGATACCGGAAGTCACAACACGTGGCGCCTTCCATCAGCGTCTGCGTCCGCGTGAGTGCCACGTCCGCGTTGTAGCCCTCAATGAGGGAGAAGTCGCGGTTGCACGACAGCACGGCGCCGAGCTCGGGAATGCCGAGCGCTCGATACATCTCAGCGTATCGACAACGCGTGACGTTGAACTCGTAGCGTTCCTCGTTCTGCTCCACCACCTCGATTTTCAGCGCATCGTCCTGCGTCCAGGCTGCGGTGGCGTCGGCGAACATGCTGAGCGCGTTGCTGCCCTGCGCTGAGGCCAACGCCGCGCCCTGCTCGCGCGCAACGCGGATGATGGTCTCGCGCAGGATCTCGACCACACGGTCGCGGCCGAAGTCGGCGGCCAGGGCATCGACGAACGGCGCAAGGATGCGGGCCTCGATTTCGCGGCGTTTCAGCACGCCGATGGCGTTCAGATCAGACATACGTGGATTGTAGAAGGTCGCACGGCTCCTGCACTACACTTCGCCCATGTCTCTGCGCCGCGCCCTCCCCCTCTTCGTGCTCCTTGCCCTCGTCGCCACCGCCACGTTCCTGTCCGCGCAGGGTGGCGGACGACAGGGCGGCGCCGCGACACCGCGCCCCCGCAGCATCACGCTCGGCGATCTGACGGCGTTCGATGTGAAAGACAACGTCATCACGGTCAGCGCGGGGCCCGACCAGATTCGCATCATCTATTACCGCGACGACATCTTCCGGCTGTGGCTCGGCCCGGACGGCACGTTCACCGAGGCGCAGCCGAAAGAGACCGACGCGCAGATCGTGATCGGCAAGTTCGCGGGCGTCCCTGCTCCCGGGCCAATCGCGGTGAAGACGCGCGACACCGGCGACTACTACCGCATCGACAGCGCGTCATCGGTGCTCCGCGTCTACAAGCGGCCGCTGAAGTTCGCGCTGTTCGACAAGAACAACGCGACGGTGATCTGGCAGGAGACCAAACCGATCACCTACGGCCCGAGCACGATCCAGACCTTGAAGCGCGGCGACAACGAGAACTTCTTCGGCGGCGGCATGACGAACGGCTACTTCTCCCACCGCGACACGGTGGTCCCCGTGCGCCTCAACACGCGCGGCTGGAACGACGGCTCCACACCGAATCCGGCGCCGTTCTACATGAGCACCGCCGGCTACGGCGTTCTGCGTAACACGATGGCGCCGGGCAGCTACGACTTCCACGCGCCACTCGCGCTGTCGGAAGACGAGTCACGATTCGACGCCTACTACTTCGTTGGCGCCAACGCACCGAATCCGCTGAAGCAGATCCTCGACGACTACACGCTCGTCACGGGCCGCCCGTTCATGATGCCGCGCTGGGGACTTGGCTTCGGCGACGCCGACTGTTACAACAAGACCGGGAAGACCATCGACGTCGTCGAACGCATCGCGAAGCAGTATCGCGAGCACGACATGCCCGGCGACTGGATCCTGCCCAACGACGGTTACGGGTGCGGCTACACGGATCTGCCGGGCACAATCACCGAACTGAACAAGCTCGGATTCAAGGGCGGGCTGTGGACGGAAAACGGCCTCGAGAAGATCGCGACCGAAGTGCGCGACATGGGCTCGCGCGCAATGAAGCTCGACGTGGCCTGGGTCGGCCGCGGCTACCAGTTCGCGCTCAACGGCATGCGCGACGCCTACGAAGGCCTCGAGAAGAACGCGGACTCGCGCGGCTTCGTGTGGACGACGTGCGCGTGGGCCGGCGGCCAGCGCTACGCGATCATCTGGTCCGGCGACCAGAGCGGCAACTGGGAGTACATCCGCTTCCACATCCCCACCGTGATCGGCGCGGGCCTCTCGGGCTACAACGCGTCGACCGGCGACGTGGACGGCATCTTCGGCGGCAGCGCGCAGACGCAGGTGCGCGACCTGCAGTGGAAGGCGCTCACGCCCGCGTGGATGATCATCAGCGGCTGGTCGAAGCAGACCAACAACATGAAGCAGCCGTGGATCTTCGGTGAACCGTACACGACGATCAACCGCAAATACATGAAGCTGAAGGCGCGCCTCACGCCTTACATGTACACGCTCTCGCGCGAGGCCTTCGAGACAGGCACGCCGACCAACCGCGCGATGGTGCTCGAGTTCCCCGACGATCCGACCACGTGGAGCAAACGCACGCAGTATCAGTTCATGACGGGACCGTCGCTGCTCGTGGCGCCGGTGTATGAAGACACGACGGTCCGCAACGACATCTACCTGCCGAACGGGCGCTGGATCGACTACTGGGACGGCACGGAGTTCAACGGCTCGACGACGCTCAACGGCTACGCGGCGCCGCTCGAGAAGCTGCCGATGTTCGTGAAGGCGGGCGCGATCATCCCGATGGGCCCCGAGATGCTCTACGACGGCCAGAAGCCAATGGACCCGATCACGTTCGACGTCTACCCGTCGGGCAAGTCGTCGTTCTCGATGTATGAAGACGACGGGAGCACGCAGAAGTACAAGGCAGGCGCGTTTGCGCGGACGCTGATCGAGATGGAGGCGCCGGTAACGCCCGACTCCCCCGCCGACCAGATCACACTCAAGGTCGGCGCGGTAAAGGGTACCTACGACGGCATGCCCGCGCAGCGCGGCTACGGCGTGGACATGCACGTGACGGCGAAGCCCGCGAAGGTTGCAGTGGGCGGCAGGGCGCTGACGGAGATCGTCGCCCCGGCCGGTGCGGCGGCGCGCCAGGCGCTCGACAAGATCAAGGCGGACTTCGCCGCAGCGACCGAAGGCTGGTACTACGATGCCACCGATCGCAAGGGCGTGTTGCACGTGAAGATCGCACGGCAAGAGACACACGTTGGGTTCACGATGGTTTTCGGTCTGTAAGCCGACAGGTGGACTGCACAACGGCCAGAGATTGGTGGTCGCGAACGCGACCCGCCCAGCCTACCAAAGGCATCAGAGATTGAATCGATGCGATCCCTGAGCTCATGACCGGCCAGTAAGGATGCGCTCGTCGTATGAAACGGGCCAAGCCAAAAACATCAGGCGGACAACCAGACTCGTGCTACTTTCATGCGGGGATTTTTTTCACGTAACTGCTCTCGGCACGGATCTGACCGTCGCTGCCCACGCCCGAAGCATATGGAACGACACGGGCCACGGAGCGATTGTCAAATCGCGATTACCAGCAACTCAAGGTGCTCCCTGCTTGATGCAGCTGGATCGACAGAAAAACTGCGCGCTGCACGATGTCCAAACGTGGACATTGGTCGGCCGCGATGCCTGACGGTCCGCTGGCGCGGCTCATCGAGACGAAGGGAGACATTGATGTCCTATGACCTCGAACAACTCGCCGAATATGTTGACGACCGACTCCGCATCTCGCCTTTTGCACTTCTAAAGACAATGGCGGCCGACTTGAACATCGATCGGCACACGATTCAACGTGCCTTGAGACGACATCGAGGCTGCACATTTGCTCAACTACAAGAATGTCACCAAGCGCAAGCAATCCTGGGCGCTCTTTCAGGCCGCGGCAATAATTCCGCGAAGGAACTGGCGGCATCGCTCGGCTATTCGTCCACTCGGTCGCTCACAAGGCGATCCAGATCAATCCTTGGCGCCACGGTGACCGACATTCGCAAGAAGCATCGACGTTGGCCTTGAGCGAGCGAAATGCACCAACGCGTCTTCATTTGGGCCAAGTTGCCTCTTGTTGCACGTGACCGCTTCGGCAAAGCTCATGGCGTCGGGAAAGACGATTCGAAATTGCCCTAGTTGTCTCTGAACGCCAGACTGACTGTGTGCGGTCGGCGATACCGGCGGAGCCATCCTCGATTCTGTTGGGGGTCCAGTTGACGAAATCAAACGACACCAAAGGCTGGCGCGCGCGACTAGAGACAATCACCACTATTGCCACATTCGCAGGCGCTGTGGTGCTGATGTCGATGGCCTATGTAGACCACCGCTCAGGCAACGACGTCAGTGCACGTCAGGAACCTCCGCTTCCGAGTGAACCAGTGAATTTTGCGGAGTCCGGATATTTGGGAAGCCCCACTGCCCGAGTGGGCATGCTCGTCTTTTCAGACTTTGAGTGTCCCTACTGCCGTCGTTTCGCGACCGACGCGCTGCCAAGACTGATCGAGCAGTACGTGACACCCGGCCGTGTGTTTCTGGTTTATAAACACTTTCCCTTGGCGATTCACAGCAGCGCTGAAGAAGCTGCTCGTCTCGCGGAATGTGCGAGGGGCCAAAACAACTTCTGGGGGATGCACGATGCGTTGTTTCGTATGTCGCCCTTGCGGCGGCATCTGCTGGATACTGAGATCGAAGAGCTGCATCTGAATCCCAGCCTGTTTCGGGTGTGCGTTGGCACCGCAAGAACAGCTGCGGCCGTTCACTCTGATTTCGCGCTCGGCCAAAGTCTTGGTGTTGAAGGCACTCCAACCCTGTTCTTTGGCGTCCGCTCGACAAATAACAGCCTCAAGGTCCGGTCCGCTCTGGTGGGAGCCAGGCCGCTAGCCGCGTTTCAAGTCGTAGTTGATCGTCTTTTGGCGGAGCGTTGACTTGAGATCCGCCCAAATCATGGCCGAGGGACGTGGTCTCCGACGGCTGTGCGTAAATCCGACCACACATGGTGAGGTATCGCAATGACTGTAAGAATCGTCGGCCGCGTTTTGCTCTTGGTTGCATCTTTTGTTGTCTATCAAACGAACCGAGTTCACGCCAATTCGGTCCCCGACTGTATGGCAGACTGCGTTGCGAACCGAACCAATTGCGCAAACCAAAGCGGCACCATCGAACACGACTGCACGGGCCAAGTCACAGAAGGGGTTTGCGACTACCAGCTCACCTGCCACCTTCCCGGCTAGCCGACGCTTCATCGAATCCGCCGCCACACCTCTCCAGTAGCCTGCGAGGGGGATCGTGGCGGCGGTGTGCTTGGGCAGTCTCACGAGGCTTTACACGCCGGGGACTTGCCACTAGAGTCCTTGGCAACATGACATGACACCGGAAGGTGAACGAGTCCAAATGCGTAGCGTCACCATCGCCGTTACATTCGCCATGAGTGCTTCCCTCCTAGTCGGTGCCGCTCCTAGGCAAACCGCCGGCACTCAACCCGACACTCTGTTGCACCGCGCCAGAGAATGGGCCGGCGCGGCGGCTCTTGGCCGCGTTCAGTCGATCGTGGTGACCACACATCGCTCGACGGCTGGCGAGCAGTACCGGCTGCGATTGCCCAGTCAGTTTCAAACGCGCTACTACGCACGCGACGCGTCGGCTGCTTTCGTTCCAGAGGCCGGCTTTTACACCAGAAATACACTGGACGGCAACGCGTTCTGGCAGAAGAGCAACACCCCAATTCCTGCCGAATATGCTGACCGGGCCCGGCGCGGCAGCACGAGTGCGTTCGTTAACATTTCGCTCACTTTCCTGCTGCGAGTGCCACCAGGTCTCAAAGTCGCCATGAAAGCGCTTGGGGCAACTACCATTGCGGGGTTAGCTGGAGACGCCATGGTGATTACCGACCCGATTGGGAAATCGACTGTGTTTGTGTTCGAGCCGCGTACCGGTGCGCTCATCGGCTATGTCGACAACACGCCAGCGGACGGACAGATACGGAATCCAACAGACCATCTCGTCGTTCGACTGGAAGACTTCCGTGAAGTGGCAGGGATCAAGTTTCCGTTTCGAGCGCAGGAGCGTTGGGAGGCTTCGGGCGGTGCCACCCCGAACACAACGGTTCGAGAAGTAGATAGCATCGAGACCAACACGCTCGCCACCACAGATTTCAAGCAGGTGAAATGAAAGAAGACATCCTCACTGTGCTCCGTCGATGGCGTCGGGCCTGGGGGTCTGTGGCCCTGCTCCTATTGCTGAGCTCGCTGACGGTCGGCCTGCTCGTTGCGCTGTCGGCAGTGACAGACGCTGCTCTCTTCAAGCAGCCGTTTCCACACGCAGAGAATGTGGAGATCTTCAGTCACCCTGAACGTACCGGAACGAAGCGCCACTACATCCCGCTCAGCGAAGTCGATGATATTGCGGCCCAGGCAGCTGTGCCAATCGCGGCATTCGGCTGGCCTCTGCGGGACGGCCAACAGCCTGATGGGCCGATGTACGTACGAGTGTCGCC
>CAYHEX010000206.1:0-2498 GCA_964355365.1 uncultured Solibacteraceae bacterium
TGCTCTACGACAAGACCGGCGAAGAGCATTACAACCTCATCTCGGCGCTGCACAAATCGATTCGCAACAGCGACGCGGACGCGGCGATGTATTGGCTCGCGCGCATGCTCGAAGCCGGAGAGGATCCGCTCTACGTCGTCCGTCGTCTCGTGCGATTCGCCTCAGAGGACATCGGCAACGCCGACCCCCGCGCGCTGCAGCTGGCCATTGCGGCAAAAGACGCGGTGCACTTCCTCGGCATGCCCGAGTGCAACACCGCGTTGGCGCAGCTGGTGACCTACATGGCCGCCGCGCCGAAGAGCAACGCCGTGTATGTCGGCTACGGTGCCGCCGCGAGAGACGCGACGCAGGACCTGGCGACGCCTGTCCCGATTCACCTGCGCAACGCGCCGACGAAGCTGATGAAAGAACTCGGCTACGGCAAGGACTACCAATACGCGCACGACGAGGCCGAGGGCGTCTCGCGGCAGTCTGCGCTGCCAGACCACCTCGCCGACCGCCGCTACTACGAACCCACTGAACGCGGCCTCGAAGCCAACATCAAGCAGGCGCTCGAACGGGCACGAGCGCTGCGCAAGAAGACATAAGGGCGTCTCTCGCGGAGAACGCGGCAAAGCGCGGAGAAACCTTTTTTCGGTAGATCTTCGAGTGAGTTGTCTTGCTCTCTCCGTGACCTCGGTGTCCTCCGCGTGAGAGGGTCTTGACTAGATTCGGTCGAAGTTCCGTTCGATCTCTCTTCGTGTGAGTCTCAACACGACCGGGCGGCCGTGGGGGCAGACGCTCGAGTGCGCGGTGCGGCGCAACTCGTCGAGCAGGTATTTCATCTTGTCGATCGTCAGCGGATCGTTGGCTTTGACGGCCGCGTGACACGCCATCAGCGCGGCCAATTGGCGCACCGACTCGTTGATGCCGGAACCAGGAGTGAGGCCTTCGAGGTCCCCTGCCGCGGCCCGCAAGGCCGACGCGCACTCTTCAATCTTGAGAATGGCGGGTACGGCGCCAACGCGAATGCTGGTGCCGCCGAAGTCCTCGAGCTCGAACCCAAACTTCTCGAGCGCCGCAAAGTGGCCCTTGAGCGCCGCATGCTCCCCCAGGCCAAGATCCATGACGATGGGCGTGAGCAAACGCTGCGACTCGAGCGTGCCCCCGAGCAGCCGTTCGGAGATCTGCTCGAACAGGATCCGCTCGTGCGCCACGTGCTGGTCGATGATCGCGATGCCTTCGTCATCGACCGCGATGATGAACGTGTTGCGAAATTGACCGAGCGGCGTCATGGGCTTGATGAGCGTCGCGATGGTCTCGCGGCCTGGAGTGAACCCCACGCGCGGGTCGTTGATGCCGGGCATACCAGGCATGCCCGCCGAAATCAGTGCCGACGACGCGCCCATAAAGGCGGATGGCTCACCGGATTCCGCCTGAATCGCGCGTTCGATCGCGTCGGCGAGCGGGTCGGCCGAACGTGCGGCGAACGACAGCGGCAGCGCGCCGGCCATCGGAAACTGCGGCGTCAACGTCGCCTGCGACAAGACCAGTTCCGGCACGCCCGTCTGCCCCAGTGCGTCGACGATAGCGCGGCGCAGCACTTCATGCACCAGGCCGCCATCCAGAAAGCGCACTTCGGCTTTAGTCGGATGCACGTTCACGTCGACGCGATCCGGAGGCAGTTCGATGAACAGATGGACCTCTGGACTACGCTCTTTGATCGTCGCCACGCTATAGGCCTGCGAAATCGCGTGGTTGATCGTGCGATCACGCACGAGGCGACGATTGACGAACACATGCTGCGGTCCGCGCACCGGGCCCGCTTCACCCAGCGCCGCCACATAGCCGTGAATCGTGATGCCTGCGGCCTGCTTGCGCACCTCGATCAAATCCGCGCGGTCGCCGTACATCTGGAAGAACCGCTCCGCGAGCGACCCGGCCGGCGGCGTTTCCACCACCGTGCGGCCACCGCTGCGGAACGTGAAGCCGACCTCGGGATACCCGAGCGCGAGCTGCGACACCAGTTTCGAAATCTGCGCAGACTCGGCCGTGTCGGCCTTGAGGAACTTCCGTCGAGCCGGCAGGTTGAAGAACAGGTCCTGCACCTCGATCAGCGTGCCCTCGGGCGCGCCCACTTCGCCGGCGGACACCGTTTCCCCGGCCTCGATGCGCAGTTCGGTGCCCGATATCGATCCTCGCGTGCGCGTTCGCAGGCGAAACCGTGAGACCGACGCGATCGACGGCAGGGCCTCACCCCGGAACCCCAGCGTCATGATCGCCGCGAGATCCTCAGACGTGTGCAGTTTGCTCGTGGCATGTCGCTCCACGGCGAGCCGCGCGTCCTCCGGCGTCATCCCCTCGCCGTCATCCTCGACGGAGATGAGCTTCTTGCCGCCGAACTCGGTCACGACGTTGATGCGCTTCGCGCCCGCATCGAGCGCGTTCTCGATCAGTTCTTTAACGACGGAGGCGGGACGTTCGACCACCTCGCCTGCGGCGATCTGGTTGGCGAGGGC
>CAYHEX010000206.1:2598-8249 GCA_964355365.1 uncultured Solibacteraceae bacterium
ACGTAGTCGAGGCCGACCTTGTGGAAGAACATGACCGACGCCGGATCGCCGCCGTGTTCACCACAGATGCCGATCTTGAGGCCGGGGCGCGTCTGTCGTCCCTTCAACACCGCCATTTCGACCAGCTGTCCGACGCCAGTCTGATCAAGCGTGGCGAACGGGTTGTTCTTCACGATCTCCAGTTCCGCGTAATGCGGCAGGAACGAGCCTGAGTCATCGCGCGACATGCCCATCGCGGTCTGCGTCAGGTCGTTGGTGCCGAAGCTGAAGAACTCCGCCGTCTGGGCGATCTCGTCGGCCGTCAGCGCGCCTCGCGGCACTTCGATCATCGTGCCCACAAGGTAGCTGAGCTTGACCTTCCGCTCCGCCTGCACGTCCTTCGCCACACGGTGCACGATCTCGACCTGGAGGTCGAGTTCCTTCTTGAACCCGACGAGCGGGATCATGATCTCGGGACGCACCTTGATGCCCTCCGCCTGCACGATCGCCGCGGCTTCGAACACCGCGCGCGCCTGCATCGCCGAGATCTCCGGGTAGCCGATGCCGAGACGGCATCCGCGGAAGCCCAGCATCGGGTTGAACTCGTGGAGCTGTTCGACGCGCGTGTGGATGCGCGCGGCCGGCACGCCGAGCTTCGTCGCCAGATCCGCCTGCTGATCCGCGCTGTTCGGGAGGAATTCGTGCAGCGGCGGGTCGAGGAAGCGGATGGTCGCCGGGTAGCCCTTCAACGCGCGGAAGATGCCCGCGAAGTCGTCGCGCTGGTACGGCAGCAGCTTGTCGAGCGCGGCCTTGCGCTCCGCCAGCGTCTCCGCGAGGATCATCTCGCGCATCGCGTCGATGCGGTTGCCCTCGAAGAACATGTGCTCCGTGCGGGTCAGACCGATGCCGACCGCGCCGAACGCCACGGCGTTGGCCGCCTGCTTCGGGTCGTCGGCGTTCGTGCGCACGCTCATGCGCGTGGCCTGCGCGCACCACTTCATGAGCTGCTGGAAGTGCTTGAACTTCTCGGTCTGCTGCGCGCCCTTGTCGCCGTGGATCAGGCCCGCCACGATTTCCGACGGCGCCGTCTTCACCTCACCGGCGTACACCTTGCCGGCGGTGCCGTCGATCGACATCCAGTCGCCCTCGCTGAACGTATGGCCGTTCACCGTGACGGTGCGCTTCGCGTAGTCCACTTCGAGCGCCGCAGCGCCGCAGATGCAGACCTTGCCCATCTGACGCGCCACGAGTGCGGCGTGTGACGACACACCACCGCGCGCCGTGAGAATGCCTTCAGCCGCGATCATGCCGCGCAGATCTTCCGGCGACGTCTCGACGCGAACCAGCAGCACCTTCTCTTTGCGATCCGCCGCCGTGACGGCGCGATCGGCATTGAAGTAGATGCGGCCCGACGCCGCGCCCGGACCGGCGGGCAGGCCCGTCGCGATCACTTCGGCCGCGGCCATGCTCTTCGCATCGAACACCGGCGCGAGCAGCTGTTCGAGCTGATCAGCCGGATTGCGCATGACGGCCGTCTTCCAGTCGATCAACTTCTCCTTATACATATCCATGGAGAATTTGAGCGCAGCCATCGCCGTGCGCTTGCCGTTGCGCGTCTGCAACATGAAGACGACGTCGTTTTCGATCGTGAACTCGAAGTCCTGCACGTCCTTGAAGTGCTTCTCGAGCGACTGACGGATGCGCTCGAGCTCGTGGTACGCCTTCGGCATCTGCTTCTTCAGCTCGGCCACCGGCTCCGGCGTGCGCACACCGGCGACGACGTCCTCGCCCTGCGCGTTGATGAGGAACTCGCCGTAGAACTCCTTGGTGCCGTTGGCCGGGTTGCGCGTGAACGCAACACCCGAGCCCGACCGCTCACCGGTGTTGCCGTAGACCATCGCCTGCACGTTGACGGCAGTGCCCCACTCGGCCGGGATGTTGTACTTGCGGCGATACACGATCGCGCGGTCGTTCATCCACGATCCGAAGACCGCGCCGACGGCGCCCATGAGCTGATCCCACGGCGACACGGGGAACTTCTTGCCGACGCGCTCTTTCACGAGCGCCTTGAAACGGCGCACGAGTTCCTTGAGGTCGTCCACCGACAGCGCGGTGTCTTCGATGTCCTGGTGATGACGTTCGCTCTTCAGCGTCTCGATCACCGTTTCAAACGGCTCGTGGTCTTCGGACGGCAGCTTCTGCACGCCCAGAACGACATCGCCGTACATCTGCACGAAGCGGCGGTAGCAGTCCCACGCGAAACGCGCGTTGCCGGTCTTCGCCGCGAGGGCTTCGACCGTCTGATCGTTCAGGCCGAGGTTCAGGATCGTGTCCATCATGCCCGGCATCGAATCGCGCGCACCCGAGCGCACGGAGACGAGCAGCGGGTTCTTGAGGTCACCGAACTTCTTGCCGGTCTGTCGTTCGACCACGGCGAGGCCCGCCTGCATCTGGGCGAGCAGCGCGGCCGGGTAGGAGCGCTTGTTGTCGTAGTAGTAGGTGCAGACGTCGGTCGTGATCGTGAAACCCGGGGGCACCGGCAAACCGATGCGGCACATCTCGGCGAGGTTCGCGCCCTTGCCACCGAGCAGCGGCTTCATCTGTCCGTTGCCGTCAGCCTTGCCGCCACCGAACGAGTACACGTACTTGTTCGCCTTCGGCGCCGCCTTCTTCGCGGCGGCCTTCTTGGGGGCCGGCTTCTTCGCAACCTTCTTCACGACTTTCACAACCTTCTTCACGCTCTTCTTAGCCATCGTCTACTCCGCTCTATTCCGACTTCGCTGTCGTCCAAAGTCCCAGGTCCAAAGTCCCGGGGCCGCCGTCGTTCCAAGTCCTTCGTCCTAACTTGCGACTTGCCACTTGCCACTTGCTACTTGCCACTTGCCAGCCGCTAGCTCACGCCCAGCTGCGTCAGATCGCCGATGCGTTGACCGATCGCGGTGCGCAATCGCACCAGGACCGCCAAGCGCGCCGTGCGCAGCGCCTGATCGTCCACCATCACCATGACATCCGTGAAAAATCGGTCCACAGGCTGCCGCAACTTCACCAGTTCCTTGATCGCGGCCGGGTAGTCCGCGTGCGCGAACGCCGCTTCGAGCGCCGGCCAGATCTGAAGGATCTGATCCACCAGCGCGAGTTCCGCCGGCTCGGTGAGCGCCGCGCGCGTCACCGCGAGGTCGGCGCCGGTGTCGTCCACGCCCTTGGTGATGTTGCAGGCGCGCTTGTAGAGATCCGCCAGCGCGCGCAGTTCACTCTCGGGCTTCGCGAGTTCCTTCGTGAACGCGTCGGCCTTGCGCAGCGCTTCGCTCGGCGACGACCACGACTGCCCGGCCACCGCCGCCACGTCCTTCGCGTAGCCGCGGCGCTCCAGCAGATGCAGCAGACGCTCGCCGAAAAAATCTGCGAGTGGCAACGCGCGCCAGCCATCGGCCGCCTCGCCCTCTTTCAGATAGCCCTGATACGCCTGATGAATCATCGCCGACAGATCCGCGCCATTCACGCCCATCGCCGGTAGATCCGCAAGGACCTTCACGACGCCCTGTGCCGCTCGGCGCATGCCGAACGGGTCGCGCGAGCCCGTCGGCTTCTCGCCAGCCTTGAACAGGCCCACGAGCGTGTCGAGTTTGTCCGCGAGCGACACGCACGCCCACGTGATCCTGCCGGCGCCCAGCGCGTCGAAGGACGGCGGCGCATCCACTTCCACGCCGATCGGCGCGTAGTGGTGATACATCGCCTTCCACACGGCTTCGGGCTCGCCCGACTCGCGCGCGTAGACGCCGCCCATCACACCTTGCAGCTCGGGGAACTCACCGACCATGTCGGTCGCCAGGTCCGCCTTGCATAGCTTGGCCGCACGGGCCGCCTGCGCGGCGACCTCCACGGGCTGGCCGAACGCGCTCGACGCGATCCAGTGCGCGAGCGATTCAATCCGCTTGGCCTTGTCGCCGTACGACCCGAGGGCCTTGTGAAACAGCACGGTGTCGAGTCGAGCGAGGCGCGCGTCGAGCCCGACGGTGCGATCCGTGTCCCAGAAGAACCGCGCATCGCGCAACCGCGCCGTGACGACCCGCTCGGCGTTGGTCGCGATGCCGCGCTCATTGCCAGGCTGGGTATTGGTCACCGCCAGAAACGCCGGCAGCAACTTGCCCTGCGCTCCCGCCACCGGGAAGTAATGCTGATGATGAATCAGCGTCGTCGACAGGACTTCTTCCGGCAGCTGCAGGAAGTCGGCGCCGAAGGCGCCGGCCACCACCGACGGATACTCGATCAGATCCGGCACTTCATCGAGCAGCGCCTCGGCCTGCGGCTGCCCCTTGATGAGCACATGACCGCCCAGCTTGCGCGCGGCGCCGTCGAGTTCACGGCGAATCCGGTCGCGACGTTCGCTGCGCGAAATCAGCACGAACTGTTCGGCGAGCTTCTTCTTGTACTCGTCAAAGCTGCGGACTTTGATGGCGCGGCCGGCTCGCCCACTCGTGGCGAGGAAGCGATGACCGTACGTGTTGGCGCCGGTGGCCACGTCCTGCACGCGGGGTGACGATGCGATCGCGAGGCGTGAGATCGTGAACGGCACCACGCGACCGCCGTAGAGAAACAGCAGCCAGCGAATCGGACGACCGAACAGCAGCTCGCCCTTGCCATCTTCGAGCATCGCGTCCCAATGCATCATCTTCGGGAACGCCAGCTCGCGCAGAAGATTGCCGAGCAGTTCCGGCATCACGTCCACGGTGGCTCGGCCGCGATGCGACTTCGTGTACGTGAGGTACTTGCCCTTCGGCGTCTCTTTCTGTGTGAGCGCCGACACCTCCACGTTGTTCTTGCGCGCGAAGCCGAGCAGCGCCTGCGTCGGTGCGCCGACCGCGTCGTACGCCGCGCTGACGGGCGGGCCCATCAGTTCTTCGTCGCGGTCTTCCTGACGATCCGCGAGCCCCGGCACCACCACCGCCAGTCGGCGCGGTGTGGAGAAGGACTCAATCGCGCCCGACTGCTTGAGGTTCATCGCGGTGAGACGCGCCTTGATCTTCTCGGCGATCTGCACGTTGAGGCCGGGCATCCACGACGCCGGCAGTTCCTCAACACCGATTTCGAGGAAGAGTTCACGCTCCATGGGGCGCCCCCTCTACGAAATCAAGCTTCTCGCGAATTTCCTTCGGCTCACCGACCCAGGCGCGCGCGATGGCCACGGCCAGTTGGCGCACGCGGTGGATGTAGTTCGTGCGTTCGGTCACACCGATGCTCCCGCTCGCGTCCAACGTGTTGAACACGTGCGAGCACTTGAGGCAGTAGTCGAGCGCCGGCAACACCAGGCCCGAATCGAGCAGTTGCTGCGAGAACCCGTGATACTGCGTGAAGAGGTCGCGGTGGAATTCCGCGAACCGCCCCTCCGGCATCTTCAGGTTGCGATTGAAGGAATACTTCGACTGCTCCACTTCGTCGCGGAGCCGCACTTCGCCGTATTTCACGCCCGGCGCCCACTCGAGGTCGTAGACGTTGTCCACGCCCTGCAGCGACATCGCAAAGCGCTCGATGCCGTAGGTCAGCTCGACCGCGATCGGCGACAGATCAATGCCGCCCGCCTGTTGGAAGTACGTGAACTGCGTGATCTCGAGGCCGTCGTAGAGCACCTGCCAGCCGATGCCCCACGCGCCGAGCGTCGGCGATTCCCAGTTGTC
>CAYHEX010000207.1:0-8205 GCA_964355365.1 uncultured Solibacteraceae bacterium
ATCGTGAGAATCACGATGGTTGAGATGCCGCCGAGTTGCTGACGGGTGCGGCACGCGGTGGCGAGCACCATGCCGAACGCCGCTGCGGCGCCGGCCGTCACGAACGTCATCGTGAAGAACCCCGCGAGGTGCTCGGCGAGCGGCAAGCCAAACACCACGGCGCCCCAGACGAACATCACCGTCAATTGCATCGCGCCCATCATCCAGAGATACAGCCACTTGCCGAAGAGCACGCCGCCCATGCCGAGGCGTGAACTGAGGAGCCGCCCAAGCGTGCCCGACTCCTCTTCTTCCAGCATCGTGCCGGCGCCGGCCGAGCAGGAGAAGAGTAAAAACATCACGCCCACGCCGGCCGCGTAGAACGAGATCAGCGACGAGTCGCCGTTGGCGGGGCTCGGCTGCAGCACGTTGATCGTCTCGATGGGCAGGCCGATGCTGTTGGCCGGCGTGCTCGTGGTGCCGTCGGCCGGATCGGCCGTCTCCAACTGGGCCTTCCACTGGTCGACGGACGCCTGCTGGGCCGGCGTGACGCCGCCGCCGTATTGCGCGAACATCTTCATGCCCTGATCCGCCATCATGTCGGGCGCGGCGGTGAAGCTCACCTTCTGCAGCAGCCCCGACACCACCTGCGGCGCGATGGGGTCAGACACGTCGGCGAGCATCTGCACTTTGACCGCGCTGCCGTCGTTGCCGAACAGGCGAACGTTCTCGCCGAGCCCCTTCGGCAGTACCACGGCCACCGGAATCACGCCGTCCCGCACGAGCGTCTCCGCCGACTGGCGCGTCAGCAACTCACCCTTGCCGTCTTTCTCGGTCGTGGTGCGCACGGCGAGACTGCCCTCGGCGACGAGCGCCTTGGCCAGCTTGGCCGAGAACGGCGAGTGGTCCTCGTCAGCCAACGCTATGTTCACTTTGCGCGTGGGATCGCGCTGCGCGCCAAACACGTTGGCGAAGATGGAGAAGAACAGGATCGGCAGCAGGAACGTCATCGCCTGCGCCACGCGGTCGCGCCGCAGATTCGTAAAGCTGATCTTCAATAGCGTGGCGATCATTCGCGCAACTCCCGGCCCGTCAGGGCTATGAACACATCCTGCAAACTCGCGCCCGTCACGTCGATGCCGCGAATCGCGGCGCCCAGCGTCGACATCTGGGCCAGCCGCGCCGGCACGTCGCGCGCGATGTCGTCGACGTTCACGCGCAGCAACACGCGATGCTCGTCAGTCGAGATGCCGTCCGGCAGCGCCACATCCGCGGCCAGCGGCTCGCCGAGTTGCACGGCCAGCACGCGGGCGACGCCGAGCGACTGCGCCACCAGCTCGGCCATTGATCCGGCCGCCACCGTGCGCCCGTGATCGATGATCACAATGCGCTCGCACCGCCGCTCCGCTTCTTCCAGGTGGTGCGTCGTCAACACGACGGACACGCCATCGCGCTTCAGCGCCAACAGCATCTCGTAGATGCGCTCGCGGCTCTGCGGGTCCACACCAACGGTGGGCTCGTCGAGCAACACGAGCTTCGGCTTGTGCAACAGGCTGCACGCGATATTCAGGCGCCGCTGCATGCCGCCGGAGAACTTCTTCGTAATCTCTTTCGCGCGGTCGGCGAGCCCCGACCACTCGAGCGCCCACTCCACGCGTTCCTTCAGCGCGGTGCCGCTCACGCCGTTGAGCGAACCGAACGCCGTGAGATTCTCGCGGGCGGTCAGCAACTTGTAGATCGCAAGCTCCTGCGGGACGACGCCGAGTTCGGGACGGGCGTCGGTGCGCTTCACGTCGCGGCCAAACAGGCGAATCGTGCCGGCGTCGAGGCCGACTCGTCCCGCGATCGCCTTGATCATCGTCGTCTTGCCGGCGCCGTTCGGGCCGAGCAGGCCAAGCAGTTCGCCGGGCCGGACGTCGAAGGACGCGCCGGCGAGCGCCGTGGTCGCCTCGAATGTCTTGGCCGCATCGCGCACTTCAAGCGCGGATCCCGGCGATGGTCCGTGTGATGTCATATCTCCCTCGTGTGCTGACGTCGCAATGCTATGACGAACCGAGGTCGCGCGGGTTCCGGAAGACCGGTGACTGGCGGTGGTGGGTCGGCGGGCGGAGCGATGCTTACGCCCAGCGCGCTACGACCCTCGGAGCGCCGGACCTTCAGGTCCGGCGTGACCGCGTCTGCGTTGACATCGTGGTGTGCCTCAGGGAGCTGGCCCTCGTCCCTCGGCTCTGCTCGGGGCGACCCTGAGGCCGTCAGCGGCAAAGAGTCCGGGGGCCTGAAGGCCCCCGGCTACGACTGAGGCGAGGGGCACGCGCGAACGCGAGCGAGGCGCCTGTTTGCGGCTGTCCCTGTCTGTCCCAACCGCGAAGCCAGCACACCACCGACTGTGCGAAGCCCCCACAAAACCGACGAGGCGAAGCCTGCACCCGACCGACCGGGCGAAGCCTGCACACCACCAACCATGCGAAGCCTGCACGCCACCGACCCCGCGCAGCCTGCGGTCTACCGCCCTCTGTCCTTCTGCATCGCCTTCAGCGCCTTGCCCATCACTTTGCTCTGGCGCTTCTCTTCGATCTGACCGCGCTCCTCTTGACGGGCGATGAAGGCATCCCGTTCCTGCTGCAGTTTGAGGAAACTCTCGTAGCGGTCGGCGTCGATCGTGCCGTCCGCGACGGCGGACTTCACGCTGCAGCCGGGCTCGGTGTCGTGACGACAGTCGCGGAAGCGGCAGTCGCCGGCACGCGCTTCGATTTCGGGGAAGACCTCGTCGACGGCTTCGTCGGCGTCCCACAACTGGATCTCGCGCATGCCCGGCGTGTCGATCACAACGCCGCCATCATCGAGCACGAGCAGATGCCGATGCACACTCGTGTGGCGGCCGCGCCCGTCAGACTCGCGCACCGCCGCGGTCTTGAGCAAGTCCTTCCCCGCCAGCGCGTTGATGATCGTGGACTTGCCAACGCCCGATGATCCCAGCAACGCCACAGTCCGGCCCACGCTCAAGTACGACCGCAGTGAATCCACATCCGCGCCCGTCCCCGTGGCCTGGACCGCGTGCACCGGCACATTCGGCGCCACCGACTCGATGTCTCGCAGGATGCGCTCGATGTTTACCGGCAGATCCGCCTTGTTCAGGACGATGACCGGCTGGGCGCCACTTTGGCGCGACATGACGAGATACCGTTCGATCCGACGCGCGTTGAAGTCCTGATCGAGTCCCGATACCAGGAACACGGTATCGATATTCGCCGCCACGACCTGTTCCTTGGTCTCGTGGCCGGCAGACTTGCGGGAGAACACGCTGTGGCGCGGCAGGATCGCCCGGATCTGTGGCCGTGCGCCTTCGGCCGGCGCTGGGCGCATGGCGACCCAGTCGCCCACCGCCGGCATCTCGCTGCGGCTGGCGGCTTCGTGCCGGATTCGTCCGGAAAGCTCCGCCAGTTGCTCGCCAGCCGGGCTCAGCACCCGCAACACGTGGTTATGCTCGAGCGACACCCGCGCGGGCGTCTCTCCCTCGAGGGCAATCGCGGCAAACTGCGCCGCCCACACCTCGTCCCACCCCAACTCGATCAGGCTCGACATCGGCTCCTATCAGGTCGTTGAGCGGCGATTGTATGCCACGGCGGTAAACCCAAACACGGTTTACACCGTCCAATTGCTCGTTATCGGGACGCGGCATTCCCGAAAGCGCGTGGATCGGGGGTGGGGGTGTTCACCTCCAGACCGACTCAACGTAATTGTTTTCAACGAGTTGCGAGCGTTTCGGCGTCTTGGCACGAAGTTTCCTTAGGGAAGATGATGTATGGCCATGGACGTCAAGCGTGATCCCGCAATTCTCCGCCGCAAGAAAATGCGGCAATTGGCTCTCGGTATCTTCGGTTTGCTGGTCATTGCCGCTCTGACATTCTTCGTCATGCGGCTCCGCCCGGCGGCCCCACTCGTCGACAGCGACCCGTGGAAAGAGACCGTCAAACGAGGAGATTTCGTGCGGGAAGTGCGCGGCGCGGGCACGCTGGTCCCCGAAGACATTCGCTGGATTCCGGCTCGCACGTCGGGCCGCGTCGAGCGCATCGTCCTGCGACCTGGCGCCGCTGTGACGCCCGGCAGCATCATCCTCGAACTGAGCAACCCCGATCTGCTCCAGCAGGTCCGCACGGCCGAGCTCAATTGGAAGTCCGGGCAGGCCCAGCTCGAAAACCGGCGCTCCGACCTCAAGCAAACGATCCTCACGTTGACGGCGGCGGTCAAAAACGGCGAACAGGACTTCAACCTTGCGCAGGCCACGCTGGACGCGAACGAAGAGCTCGCCAAGCAGAACCTCATCAGCCAGGTGCAGCTCAAGCAGTATCGATCCCAGCTCGAACAGGCGCGCACGCGCCTCGACCTGGCCAAGAGCCAACTGGAGAACAGCCAGAGCACGATGGCCTCGCAGGTCGCACCTCAGGAAGCGGATGTCGCCCAGCGCAAGGCGCAGTACGAGCTGGTCACGCAGCAGATGGACGAACTGCACGTCCGCGCTGGTATGTCGGGCATTCTGCAAGTGGTCCCGGTGGAGCAAGGCCAGCAGGTTGGCGCCGGCACGCAGCTGGCGCGCGTGGCCAATCCCACCTCGCTAAAGGCCCAACTGCGAATCTCCGAGACCCAGACCAAGGACCTCGCCTACGGACAGCTCGCCGACATCGACACGCGCAACGGCCACGTGAAGGGCCGTGTCTCGCGGATCGATCCGGCGGCCCAGGGCGGCACGGTCGGCGTGGACATCACGCTGGAAGGCCCGTTGCCCCCGGGCGCGCGTCCCGATCTGAGCGTGGACGGCACGATCACGATCGAAAAGCTCGTGAACATCGTCTATGTGGGTCGTCCGTCGTTCGGCCAGGACGGCGGCTCGGTGGGCATGTTCAAAGTGTCGGCCGATGGCAGCGAAGCCGTGCGCGTGACCGTAAAGTTGGGCAGAAGTTCCGTGAATACCGTAGAGATCCTCGAAGGCCTGCAACCCGGCGACGTCGTCATTCTCTCGGACATGTCACAGTACGACGCATTCGACCGCGTAAGACTGAAGTAGCCACCGTTCCTTAAAGGAGACCGAAATGAGTACTGGCAACTCGCTGATCCAGCTCGAAGGCGTGACCAAGGTGTTCTACACCGACGAGGTCGAGACCCACGCGCTGGCGGGGATCCATCTTGATATCCAGCGCGGCGAGTACATCTCGATCGCGGGGCCCTCGGGCTGCGGTAAGTCCACGCTGCTCTCGATTCTCGGCCTGCTCGACACGCCGAGCGACGGCACCTACGTGCTGAATGGCCGCTCGGTGGCCGACCTGCCGCTGTCGGAACGCGCGCGCGTCCGCAACCGCGAGATCGGGTTCATCTTCCAGAGCTTCAACCTCATCGGCGACCTGACGGTGTACGAGAACGTCGAGCTGCCGCTCACCTATCGCGGGATGAAGGGGCCGGAACGCAAGGAACGCGTCATGGCCGCGCTCGAAAAGGTCGGCATGTCGCACCGCGCGAAGCATCTGCCCAGCCAGCTCTCGGGCGGTCAACAGCAGCGTGTGGCCGTGGCCCGCGCGGTCGGCGGCTCGCCCTCGATCCTGCTCGCGGACGAACCGACCGGCAACCTCGACTCGAAGAACGGCGAAGCGGTCATGGAACTGCTCCGCGAGCTGCACCGCGAGGGCTCGACCATCTGCATGGTCACGCACGATCCGCGCTACGCCCGAGTGGCACAGCGGTCCATCCATCTGTTCGACGGTCGCGTCGTGGAAGAAGACGCCGCGCACACCGGCCAGAAGGACCTCGAAGCCAGCGGATTCCATCTGGACAACTAGCGCCATGGCCGCCTCCGCGACGTTTGCCCCGGCATTCACCGCCACCCGAACGGCTCCCCGCGCAGCCTCCGCCGCGATCTGGCGGGTGCTGATTGCCGACGACCGGCGTGACACCCTCCAGGCCCTGCGAATGCTGCTCGATTCGCAGGGCTTCTCGGTCATCCCGGCCGTGACGCCCATCGAAGCGCTTCGCGCGGCTGAGGCGCATCCGATCGACGCGGCGTTGGTGGATCTGAACTTCGAGACCGGACGCACCACCGGCGAACAAGGCTTCGACCTCATCAGCCGACTGCGTCAGATGCACGATCAGCTACCGATTCTCGCGATGACCGCCTGGGCCACGCCCGCGCTGATTAGCGAAGCCATCAAGCGCGGCGCACGCGATCTGATCGAAAAGCCGTGGGAGGAATCGCGGCTCGTCGCCACGCTCCGCTCGCACGCGGAACTCGGCCAGGCGCTCCGTAAGGTCTCGCACCTCGAGACCGAAGTGCACCGTCTGCGCGCCACGGCCGCGCCGGCGGCCGCGGGCTCGTACGAACAGATGCGCCTCATCGAAGTGGAAGGCGCGCTCGTGAAGAACGCGATGCTTCGCTTCAAAGGCAACGTGAGCCGCGCCGCCAAGGCGCTCGGCCTCAGCCGTTCCGCGCTCTACCGTCGTTTGGAGCGCCACGGAGTTTGATACCCTCCGGAGTGTGAACCTGCTCCACCGCCTCTTCGGCCATATTCCGAATCTGGCCGTCACCCTCGAAGCGCTCGTGATCGCGTTGGCGATGGCGGCGCTGTGCGCCCACGTCATCGCGCGCATCACCCGCAGCCTGCTCACGCGCGCACTGGCCGCCGACCCCGACTCGGCGCGCCGTGCCACGCGCAGCTCGGTGCGCGGAGTGCGGATCGTCGCCCTCGTGCTGCTCACCGCCGTGTTCGTGCCGCCGCTGCTCGAGCTGTTCGGCGAGCCGCTCCGCACCGGGCTGCGCCTCAAGCGCCTGGTCGAGTGGTTCTTCGACGGCGGCCTGCAGGTCCTGCTGATCGCCACGCTGGCGTACGCCACCCATCGCGCCATCGCGCTCCTGCTCGAGCGCTTTGAACGTCAGCTCGGCGAGGCGAGCACGCCGGACTCGGTGGAACACTCGAAACGCGCGCGCACCCTGACGTCGCTCATCCACAACCTGACGGGCGCCTTCATCTTCGCGTCCGCCGGCCTGATGATCCTCGACAAGCTCGGCGTGAACATCACGCCCATCCTCACTGGCGCGGGTATCCTCGGCCTGGCCGTCAGTTTCGGCGCGCAGGCGCTGGTGAAGGACATCATCTCCGGCTTCTTTCTGATCATCGAGAATCAGATCCGTGTCGGTGATTCCGCGGAGATCAACGGCGTGAGCGGCCTCGTGGAAGCGATCCACCTGCGCACGGTGATCCTGCGCGACGTCCGCGGCGCGGTGCACATCTTCCCGTGCGGGTCGATCACCATGACGACGAACCTCACGAAGGACTATGCCTACGCCGTCATCGACGTGATGGTGCCGCTCGAGCGCGACCCGGACGCGGCGATCGCGCTGCTCACGGCGATCGGCGGCGAACTCCGTAGCGACGCGGTCTGGAAGGACCTCGTGCTCGAGCCGCTCGAAGTGCTGGGCATCGACACCATCGGCCCGTCCGGCGTGACCATTCGCGCGCGCATCAAGACCCTGCCGCAACGACAGTGGGACGTGGCCCGCGAACTTCGCCGACGGGTCACGCGAAGCTTTGCCAGTCAGGGCATCGACCTGCGCGCGGTGCAGAAGATGGTGCTGGAACAGCCGACCGGCCCGGTCTAATACGATCCGAGCGGCTTCGGCGGCGGCGGGGCCGCCGGCAGCGCAGCGACCTGGCCTTGCGACTGCTGCACGATTTTCACACCCGCGCTGGCGCCCACACGGCTGGCGCCCGCGGCCACCATCGCTTTCAGGCCTTCCAGGTCACGCACGCCCCCGGCGGCTTTCACGCCCATGTCGTCGCCGACCACACGGCGCATCAGCGCGACGTCCGCGACAGTGGCGCCACCCGGACCGAACCCCGTTGACGTCTTCACGAAGTCCGCACCCGCGGCCTTCGACAGCGTGCAGGCGATCACCTTCTCTTCGTCCGTCAGATACGCGGCTTCGATGATGACCTTGCTCGTGACGCCGGCCTCGCGGCACGCCGAGGCCACGGCCTCGATGTCCTTCTCCACCAGTCGCAGGTCGTTCGACTTCAGTGCGCCGATGTTGATGACCATGTCCACTTCACGCGCGCCGTCGAAGATCACGCGCCGCGCCTCCTAGTTCTTCACGTCCAGCGAGGTGGCGCCGAGCGGAAACCCGACCACCGTGCAGACCCCGACGGGTGTATTCCGTAGCAGTGCGGCGCACGTAGCCACCCC
>CAYHEX010000208.1:0-3007 GCA_964355365.1 uncultured Solibacteraceae bacterium
AGAGGTCTGCAAAACCTCCATCCCCGGTTCAAATCCGGGCGGCGCCTCCAACCTTTCCTTCCCCAGCACATCGATTCAACACCTCTTCCGCACACAATAGGTCCATGAGCCACGCGCCCGATCTGGGCATGCAGAATGTTGCGCTCGCGCGCCAGCCCATTCTGGACCGGCGCCGAAGTCTCGTGGCCTACGAGTTGCTCTTCCGCAACGTTGGCGACACGTCAGCCTCGTTCGGCGATGACCTGTCCGCGACCGCGCACGTCGTGAACAATGCGTTTGCTGAGATCGGGCTGGCCGATGTGCTGGGGCCCTATCAGGCATTCATCAACGTCGACGCCGCGTTCCTGAGATCTGAATTCGTGACGTTGCTGCCGGCCAGTGATGTCGTGCTGGAACTGCTCGAGGACATCGAGGCTGGTCCTGACATCGTGGAGCGATGTCGTGACCTGAAGGCACAAGGCTATCGCCTGGCCCTTGACGACTACGATGGCACCCGCGACGATCTCGCGCCACTTCTGCAGATCGCCGACGTGGTGAAGGTGGACTTGAGCCTCATGCCACTCGACGGGGTGCGCGCGGTTGTGGCGCAGGTGAGGCGGAGGGGGCTGACGCTCCTGGCTGAGAAGGTGGAGACCGAAGCCCAGTTTCAGCACTGCCTGAAGTTGGGCTTCGATCTGTTTCAGGGGTACCACTTCGCCAAACCGCAGATGATGTCGTCGCGTCGGCCGAGCCACAGAAAGCTGACCCTGCTGCGTCTGTTGGCGCTGATCACCGGGGAGGCCACGTCGGAGCAACTGGAAGTGGAGTTCAAGCACCACCCCGATCTGAGCGTGAACCTGCTGCGAATGGTGAACTCCGCCGGCATGGGGCTTCAGGGCACGATCAGCTCGATGCGGCACGCCATCGTCATGCTGGGTCGCAGACGACTGCAGGCCTGGTTGCAGTTGCTCGTGTACACCGCCGGCGATGTCCGGCGCGCGCTGCCGTTGTTGCAGATGGCCAGCGTGCGGGGCCGTCTACTGGAGCGGCTTGCGCAGGCCGAGCGACCGTGGGACCGTGGGTACCACGACCTCGCGTTCCTGACGGGGATCTTCTCGTTGATGGATGTCGTGCTCGGCATGCCGATGGCGGCAATCGTGGATCAGATCAATCCCGCGCCGGATGTGCGCGCCGCGCTGATCGGCCACCAGGGTTCGCTCGGGGCGTCGCTCACGTTAGCAGAGCGACTCGAGATCGACGATCGCACGGCGGTCACGGAACTGCTGAGTGCGATGCCTGGCGACATTCGCGGCGGTCTGGTCGGTTTTCAACTCGAAGCGTACCAGTGGGCCAACGCGGTGTCGTGGACCGCGACTGACCCGGGTGCCGAGAAACCGGCAATTCAGGCGCTTTAGTTCGACTCGGTTGTGGTCGAGATGGCCCGGCCGCACGTCTCGCACTCGCCGTCGGTGCCCTGACAGGGAATTCCGTCCCCTTGCGCTTCGCAGCACAGGCCCGTGCCTGTCCACAGCGTTGCGGGCTGCGTGCCATCCAATGCGGGAACGTCGTTTGTGTCGGGCAGTTTCGGAGTGTCGGGCATGGTAGGCAAACTCCTGTACGCAGTGTCTCATGCGGAAAGCGGAACTGCCATCTGATAGATTTGAATTCATGACTGACTGGAAAACAAAAGCACAGTCGCCCGACGAAGCCGTGCAGATGATCAAGAGCGGCATGCGCGTGTTCGTGCATGGCGCATCGGCCACGCCGAGCCCGCTCCTCGATGCGCTCGCACGGCGCACGGATCTTTCCGACATCACGCTGTATCACTTGCACACGAACGGACCGGCGCCATTCGTTGACCCGACCCACGCAGGCCGGTTCTTCTCGATTTCGCTGTTCACGGGACCGGCCGTCCGTCAGGCGATCTCCGAAGGCCGCGCGGACTACGTGCCCGTATTTCTGTCGGACATTCCATCCTTGTTTACGTCCGGCCGCGTGAAGATCGACGTCGCGTTGCTGCAGCTGTCGCCGCCGGATGCGCACGGGTACTGCACGCTCGGCACGTCCGTCGATGCGTCGCTGGCGGCCTCGCGCGCCGCGCGGCACATCATCGCGGAGATCAACGTCGGCATGCCGCGCACCCACGGCAACACGCTCGTGCCGTTCTCGGCGGTGACGGCGTGTGTGGCGTCAGATCGTCCGATCTACGAAGTGCCCCGACCTGAGATCACGCCCGTCGAGGATGCGATCGGCGAACAGGTGGCGCAACTGGTGCCGGACCGGGCCACGCTGCAGATGGGGATCGGGGCGATTCCGGACGCGGCGCTGCGCCGCATGTTCGACAAGCACGATCTCGGGGTGCACACCGAGATGTTCTCCGACGGCATCGTCGATCTGGTTGAGGCCGGCGTCGTGACGAACAAATACAAGCGCGTGCATCCGGGCCGCATCGCCACGAGCTTCGTGATGGGCACGCAGCGCTTGTACGATTTCGTGAACGACAATCCATTCGTCGAGTTCTTTCCGTGCGATCACACCAACGACACGTCGGTGATTCGCCGCATGGACCTGATGGTCGCGATCAACTCCGCGATCGAGCTCGATCTGTCGGGACAGGTGGTGGCGGATTCGATCGGATTCCGGATCTTCTCCGGCATCGGCGGTCAGATGGATTTCATCCGTGGCGCGGCGCTGTCCGCCGGCGGCAAGCCGATCATTGCGCTGCCGTCCACCGCGGCGGGCGGCACGGTGTCGCGTATTACCTCGGCGCTCAAGGCCGGGGGCGGCGTCGTGACCACACGCGGTCACGTGCACTGGGTCGTGACGGAGTACGGGGCGGTGGACCTGTTTGGCTGCTCGCTGCGCCAACGCGCCGAGAAACTGATCTCGATCGCGCATCCGGATTTCCGCAGCGAACTCCGCAGGGAGTTTGCGGCCGCACGCAACGTGGTGCTCCCGGAGTTCGTGGCGCAGTAGCGGCGGCTTACCGCAGCAGCGTCGGCGCGTTCCACATCATCCGGAGGGTGCG
>CAYHEX010000208.1:3017-8199 GCA_964355365.1 uncultured Solibacteraceae bacterium
ATCTGACGCAGATGCCACCCGAGCGTGAAGAACAGCAGCGCACTCGCGATCGGCAGCGTGGCGCCAAATCGCACCGAGCCGGGCAACAGCGCTGGCACGAGCAGGGCGAATGCCGCGATCGCATTGCGGATGCCGCGCTTGTCGGGAACGAGCAGCAGGATCAGCAGGTGGCGCGGGACGTTCATCTTCATCGCGAGAAACATGCCGAACGGGATCAGGCCCCAGCCGATGCGGTCTTCCCAGTCGAAGCCTCGCCGCGCCTCCACGTACCACAGGAGCGCACCGAACAGCGCGCTGAACCCGACGCCGGCCACGAGTCCGCTGCGGCCGCCTTTGAGTTCATCGTGAAACAGATAGATGTAGGCGTAGTTGTCCCACACGAAATACGGCAGCACCAGGCCCGCAACGAGCACCGCAACGAAGAGCAGGGCCGCTCGGCGACTCATGAGCGGGAGGTTCGTCAGGTAGTACAGCGGCGAGAGCTTCATGATCGTGGCCACGGCCATCAGGGCATGGCACGAGGACCGTCCCGCGCGGGCGAGCAGCAGGGCCGCCACAATGACCACGAGCATCACCATGTAGGAGCCGTCCTGCACGTAGACGAAGCGGTGGCTGAAGTACGAGAAGTTCAGATAGAGCAGGGGAAACAGATACCAACGCGTCTGCAGGAAGTACCACGCCGACGCGCCCATGAAGAGAGCGCCCAGGATCAGAATCATGCCGTAGAGGCCGAGTCCGGTCCGCTGACCGATGGCATACAGCCCGGCTTCGGCGAGCAGCATGGCCGGCGGGTAGGGTGCGGACGCAGCCTTCGACCAGGTCTCGGCCTCGAGGGCCGTCTGGGGCAGCCCGGCCTTGGTGTACATGTCGAGCGGGTCGTTGAGAATGACCTTGGACTCGTAGGCGTCGGCGATGGTATCGGTACCGAACGAGGACTCCTGCGCGGTGCCACGCAGGCCCGGAACTGTCGCGAAGTCGACCCACGCGCGTGGCACATTGGGCAGAGATTGCCAGGCCATTGCGAGCCACGTGGCGGCGATCAGCGCCCACCGCGCTCCTTTGGGCACCGCCATCAGGAACGCATCGGCCGATTGCATGCCGACATTGTACGGGCGGCTGACTCAGGCCGTGAGCAGTTCGCGGATCTTTGCCGCCACCTGGTCTGGAGAGGGCACAATGCCACCGGCCGTGCCGTAGAAGCCGACCTCGCGTGAGCCGTTGGCCGCCTGGCGGACGTCGTACACCATTTGGCCCATGTTCATCTCGATGGTCAGCACCTTGCCCGACGGGCTCATCGCGTCCATCGCGGCGCGACAGGCCGGCATCGGGTACGGATTGAGCGTGATGGGGCGGAAGAGCGCCACGCGCAGGCCGTCACGCTTCACGTCCTCGATCGCCGTCTTGCAGATGCGCGCCATGGTCCCGAAGGCCACGAGCAGCAGGTCGTACGGCGCGTCGGCGTTGTAGAGCTCCGACCGCATCTCGTCTCGGTGGATCGCGTCGTATTTCTCCTTGAGATGGATGTTGTGCGCGAACAGCTGTTCGGGCGCCAAAAAGAGGGAGTTGACGATGCGGCGGGCACGCCCCTTTGCGCCGGTCAGCTCCCAGTTATTCTCCTTGAACGGCTCGCCGCGGCCTGCACCGGGAAACTCGACGGGTTCCATCATCTGGCCGATCATGCCGTCAGCGCACAGCATGACTGGGTTGCGGTACTTCTCGGCGAGAGCGAAGGCGAGTGTCATCAAATCCACGGCCTCCTGGACGGACGCCGGCGCGAGCACGATCAGCTGGTAGTCGCCGTGGCCGTGGCCCTTGGTCGCCTGAAAGTAGTCGCTCTGCGACGGCAGAATGCCGCCGAGCCCTGGGCCGGCGCGCATGATGTTGATGATCACGCATGGCAGCTCACACGCCGCCAGGTAGCTCATGCCTTCGGCCATCAGGCTGATGCCCGGCGATGACGAGGACGTGAGGCATTTGATACCGACACCGGCGGCGCCGTACACCATGTTGATCGAGGCCACTTCGCTCTCCGCCTGCACGAAGACGCCACCCACTTCCGGCAGCCGCTTGACGAGATACTCGGGCACTTCAGTTTGCGGCGTGATGGGGTAGCCGAAAAAGTGCACACAGCCGGCGCGGATCGCGGCCTCGCCCAGGGCTTCGTTGCCTTTCATCAGGACTTTGGACATGCGGCCTCCACGCCGGCGCGGAATGCCGCCACCGACGAGACGATGAACTTCTGTTTGTCGCCTTCAAATTCCTCGGCGATCGCCTGTTCGATTGCGGCCGGCGGCACGGCGCCGGTGGCGCCGATGTAGGCGCCGAGCATCACGAAGTTGGCGGCGCGAATCGATCCGGCTTGCTGCGCGAGTTCGCGCGCCGGCACCTTGATCACCGTGCAGTCGTCGCGATGGGGATCGCGCTCGATCAGCGACTGATTCACGATGATCACGCCGCCGGGCCGCACCTTCGGCGCGAATTTCTCCATCGATGGCAGGTTCATGACGATCAACCCGCGCGGGCTTTCGATGAGTGGCGAGCCGATCGGCTTGGACGCCATGCAGACGATCACGTTGGCGGTGCCGCCGCGCATCTCCGGGCCGTAGGACGGCAGCCAGCTGACTTCACGTCCAAGATCCATGCTCGCCTGCGCGAGAATCTTGCCGGCCAGCAGCGTGCCTTGGCCGCCGAAGCCGGCCATCAGCACTTCGGTGTCGATGGTGCTCGCGGTGTCAGTGGTCATGATGCTCTCCGGCGCCCGCCACCGGCGACTCGGGCGTCTTGAAGACGCCGAGCGGGTAGTAGGGCAGCATGTCGGTTTCGAGCCACTTGTCGGCTTCATCCGGCGACAGGCCCCAGTTGGTGGGGCAGGTCGACAGCACCTCCACAAACGAGAAGCAGGTGTTGTCGCGCTGGTATTCGAAGGCCCGTTTGATCAGTTGCTTCAGTTTCAGCGAGTGTTTGCCGTCGTGCGCCGAACCGCGCGCGATGAAGGCCGGCGTACGCAGCGACGCGAGCAGTTCCGACACTCGCATCGGATACCCCGTGGTCTCCACATCGCGGCCCATCGGCGACGTCGTCGTCCGCTGGTCGGGCAGGGTCGTGGGCGCCATCTGGCCGCCGGTCATGCCGTAGATGGCGTTGTTGACGAAGATGACCGTGATCTTCTCGCCGCGGTTGGCCGCATGCAGGATCTCGTTGCCGCCGATCGACGCCAGGTCGCCGTCGCCCTGGTAGGTGAAGACGATCAGATTCGGGCGCGCGCGTTTGGCGCCCGTCGCCACCGCCGGTGCGCGGCCGTGCGCGGCTTCGAACATGTCGATGTTGAAGTACTCGTACGCCAGGACGGAACAGCCGACCGGTGCCACGCCGACCGTGCGGTCGAGCAAGCCGAGTTCCTGAAGCACCTCGGCCGTGATGCGATGCACGACACCGTGCGTGCACCCGGGGCAGTAGTGCGACATGTTCTCGGTCAGCCCGGGCGTGTTCACAAACGTCTGCTTGTCTTTGTGGTTCCAGACCTCGATGCCCTGGTCCGGGCACACGACGGCGCACAACGTGCAGCCGCTGCAGTCCTCCTGGTGGCCCGTGAAGTTCACGTAGGTGTAGCCGCGGTCGTTCAACTCGTGCGAGAACGCGATGAGATCTTTCGGACACGCGGTGATGCATCGGCCGCAGCCTTTGCAGCGGATGTCGTCGATGTGAATCCTGCTCACGGGCGTACTCCTTGAAGACGGGCGAGGGCTTTCGGACGGGGCACGGACCACGGCGGCGTCATCAGGCGCGTGAGCCGCAGGATCGGTGCGTCGATGATTTGCAATTCAGGAGCGTCGGCGAGCTCGTCCATCACGGCAACGAGTCGGATCGGCAGTCCGGTCTCATTCGACACGTCCTGCGCCAGGCGCCATCCTTCGAGGATGGTGTCAGGGGTGGTCTGGTCGATCAGATGCGAGTTGACGAGCCATCCGGTCACGGTGAACCGCGAGGCTTTCTGGATGGCGTCGCGCATCGCCAGACAGCCGGCCACCGTGTCCGTGAACGGTCGCTTGGCATTGATGACCTGCCAGAGCTGGTAGTCGCCATCGGCGATGCTGGTGCGAAACGACGCCAGCGCGCGCGCGCCCACATCGTCGCCGCCGACATCGAAAATGGTGAGCGTGCCGGGCGCCGGATGCAGCATGGCGCGGATTTCCGGCAAGATGATGGGCAGATCGGCCCAGGCCTGCGCGCCCTGCGGGGCGACCACACGAATGCCGTTCGCTTCCATCAGAAGCGTGGCTTCACGGCAGCGAAAGTAGGGATTGACGATGTCGAGGTCGGCGATCTGGATGCGGGACCCGCGCCGGGCGAGTTGGAGAGACAGGTTGACGGAGACCTCGGTCTTACCGGAGCCGTAGTTCCCGACGATCGCAATCAGACGATCGTCGGACCGAACAATGTCGCCCACGTCCGAATCGGCGCTCATAGCAGCTGCATCGATGATACGCCCGAACGCGGTCGCGTCTCTCCCGTCATCGTTCCAATTCTGCGCTGCCGGAAAACCGGCATGGTGACGCCTCGATCATGCCGCGCGCGACGTCGGAAATGCGCTCGAGGTGCTCGGCTGCTCTGACGTGTTGCGCGCGGGCGCATTCCGGGACGCTCCACCCTCGACCATCACTTCCAACTCTTCGACCACGCCCATTGTGGCGTCGGCCTCCGATGTGAGTTCGGCCGCGGCCGCCGCGCTTTCTTCCGCCACAGCGGCGCTCTGTTGCGTGACCTTTTCCATTTGGCCGATCGCCTGCGCGATCTGATCAAAGCCCTGCGCCTGCTGTCGGCTGGCTTCACTGACTTCTGTCACCAGTGCCTGCGCGCGTGCGACGCTGTCGGTCATTCCGCCGATCGTCGCGGCGACGAGTTTCGTTTTGGCCGTGCCCGCGCGCGCGTTGCCCGTGCACTGCTCGATCAGTTCCGATGTGTCTTTCGCCGCTTGTGCGGACCGCTGCGCCAGGTTGCGCACCTCGTCGGCTACCACGGCGAATCCCATGCCGACCTCGCCGGCGCGGGCGGCTTCCACGGCGGCGTTCAGCGCCAGGATGTTGGTCTGGAAGGCGATTTCATCGATCGTCTTGATGATCTTCGACATTTGCTCGGCGGACGACTGAATCGCCTGCATCGACGCCACCATGCTGTCGAGCGC
>CAYHEX010000209.1:0-8110 GCA_964355365.1 uncultured Solibacteraceae bacterium
ATCCATCTCCCCCGACAGCATCGTCCGTACTTCGCCAGCTTCCACGTCGCGCTGAAACGCATCGAGGCCCGCGGCCAGCTCGTCGACCACCGTCTCACCCGCACGCGCCCAGTCGAAGAGCACGCCGATGTCATCGATCTGCCGGCGGAGCGCTTCAGCCAGTTGACGATCCTCATCAAGCCGGCGACGCTGCTGCGTCACCGCCTGCGCGTTGGCCTGATTGCTCCAGAAATCCGGCGCCGACATCTGCGCCTCGAGCTCGCCCAGCTGACGATTCAGCCGCGCTTCGTCAAAGCCCCCTCCGCAGCTCGGCCGCGCGATCGCGCAGCTCTGCAAAGAGGCGAATTTGTTCGTCGAGCGAGAGCGTGCGATCAGCCATGTCCGTGTCCGTTCAGGCGCGACGTCGCAGCACGACCGCGAACATCAGGGTCAGCGCTGCACACAGCCACGCAATCAAGTCGCCAGTGCGAGTGTAAATCGTCCGGCCGTCGAGCAGCCGCACATCCGCCGTCAGACTCACCGGCTCGAACATCGCCTCCTGCGCCACGACCTTCCCGTAGGGATCGACGACGGCCGTGATGCCGGTGTTGGCAGCGCGCGCGAGGTAGCGCCCGGTTTCGATGGCACGCATCGCGCCCATCTGAAAGTGCTGGTACGCCGCGGACGAATTGCCAAACCACGCGTCGTTCGTGATCACCATGAGCAACTGCGCGCCGCCGTTCGCGAACGCGCGCGTCAGCGTCGGATACGTCGACTCGTAGCAGATGGCCACGCTCGCGCGCATGTCGTTGCCCAGATCCAGCACCACCGGATCCGTGCCGGGCGAGAAGTCGGAGACGGCTTCCACGAGCGGGCCGACGAAGAACAAGAGCTTCTTGAGCGGCACGTACTCGCCAAACGGCACGAGGTGAATCTTCCGATAGCCGCCACGCGTCTTGCCATCAGCGCCGATCACCGACGCCGAGTTGTAGATGTTCTTGCCGTCGTACTCGTCGGTGCCGATGACGAACGGCGTGCGCGACTGCGCCGCGAGCGTGCGAATCGGCTCGGCCATCGCGCTGTCGTGCTCGAGGAAGAACGGCGTGGACGCTTCGGGCCACACCACCACTTGCGCGCCGGCCAGCATCGCCTCGCGACTCAACCGCAGGTAGCGCGACAGAATGGGCTCGCGATACTTCGCGTCCCACTTCTGCTCCTGCTCGATGTTGCCCTGGATGAGACCGACGCGCACAACGCGCCCGGTCGACGTCAGTCGGCCGTCGGCCAATCGAAACATGCCGGCCACGGCCACGGCCAGCACCAGCGCCGCCACCGCGGCAACGCGTATCAGTTGCTTACGCTCACGTGAGAGGCCAACCACCGCAGCCGCAGTGCCGACGAGCGCCACCAGAAACGACAGGCCATAGACACCCGTCACACTCGCAAGTTGCGCGATGGCGAGCACACTGCCTTGGGAACTGCCGAGCGGCACCCACGGAAAGCCGCCGCCGATCCAGCCGCGCGCCCATTCCAACGCCACCCAAAACACCGGCGCGAGCCAGAGCCCCGACAGACCAAACCGCCGGACCGACGCGCCCAGGAGCACGGCCACGCCACCGATATATAAGGAGAGATAGCCGACCAACAACCCTGCGGCCAGAATCGCCACCGGCAGTGACAGACCGCCGTAGGTCGTCATCACCGACACGACCCAATATAAGGTGCAGGAGAAATACACCCAGCCGGTGAGCAGCCCCAGACGAAATGTGGTCCACGGCGTGTACGCAGGCGCGGTCGCGCGCAGCGCGACAGCCACGAACAGCGGCGCCACGGCGCCCCACGCAAACGTGGGCAAACCGAACTTGGGAAAGCTGACGGCCAGCAGCACGCCAGCCAGGAGCGCTAGCGTTGCACTAACGGGGACAACCCTTCTTCCTTTTTCAACCGCGCCGAGGCCACGTCAGCCGCCGCGCGATCCGCGAACGGTCCGACGCGCACCTTGAAGCGGCTCGGCCCGGACGTCGCCGTGAAGACGTACGCGGTGTACCCCTTCTTCTTCAACTTGTTCATCAGCGTGTCGGCGGGCTTCTTCGCGCCGAACGCGGCGACCTGCAATGTGACGCCACCCGTGGATGGCGCGGGCTTCGCGGCTGCCGCGGCTGCCGCGGCTGTCTCGACCGGCGGTGTCTTGACGGCAGGCGCAGGCTCTGGTGGCCCGGACTCAGCGGCGGGCGTGGGCGGCTCAATCGGCTTGGCGGTTTCACCGGGCTTGGCTTCCGTCCCACCAGCGCCGGACTGCACACGCGCGCTGTAGTCGAGATCCGTCGGCGCCACCTGGGTCGGCGGCTGCGGCGTGTCGGGTGCGATGTCTGCCGTGGGCACGTCGGCGACAATTTCCGAATCAGGCCGCGGCGCGTTGCGGCCGACCCATACGCCAATCAGGAACACGACCACGGCTGTCACGGCGACGGCCATGCCCAAGAAGATGAGCTGCTTCCTGCCCAACTGGATCTCGTGGAAACCGTCGTCACTCATAGAGTTGCGGCGATTCTAACATGTGGAAACTTCACTGTCCCCCGAGTTGGCGCATGACGTCCTTCGCCAGCACGTTGGCCGGATCGATCGCGAGCGCCCGTTGCGCGGAGGCGCGCGCGGCGTCGCGCTTGCCGGAGGCCAGTTGGGCACCGGCCAGCGACGCGTGCGCATCCGCGGTCTCCTGACACCACAACGCGAGCGTGAACTCCGCAATCGCTTCGCCGAGCCGCCCCGTGCGTTGCAGGACGCGTCCGAGCAACAGGTGCGGCTCATCGAGATACGGCGAGACGTAGATGGCTCGCCGCAGTTCGTCGATCGCCTCCCGATCCCGCACTTCATCGACCAGCCGACGGCCGCGCTCGATGTAGTAGGTTGCGGCCTGATCCTGTTCCTGCGCCGCCGGCGCCGATTGATGCACGAGCGACGGATAGAGATCCGTGGGCAGCCGCTCCAATTCGCGCGGGATGCGATCGGTCGGCGTCAGGCTCGCGCCCTCCGCGGCGCCCAGCAACTTCGCGAGGTCGAATTCGCGCTGCGCTTCCACCGTCTTGGCCTGCGACACCAGCAGCGCACTCAGCACGAGATGCGCCGCGCCATCGGCCGGCTTGCGCCGCACCACTTCGCGCAGCCAGTAGACCGCCGACGATGCATCGCCGGCCAGCGCGTAGGCGTAGCCCAGATTGAACGCGATCTCCGGGTCTGCGCGCGCCTCGTCGACGGCGCGGTTGAAGAAGTAGGCCGGCGTGCCGGCCTGCGATGCGCCGCCGCGGCGCAACTGCAGCACGCCAATCGCGTTGGACACCGAAGCCGCCGCGACGTCTTTGTGCAGCACCTCGAGCGCCTTGAACGCCTCGTCATAGCGCTTCAGCGCCATCAACGACTGGGCCGCCAGAAACCGCGCGGCGTGCGATTCCCGCGCGGCCGCGGGCACGCGCCCGGCCGCTTCGAGCGCGCGGGCGTGCTCACCCTGCGCGGTGCGCGCGTGCCACAACGCAATCAACGTGCGCGGATCAATCGGCGGGTGCACGAGCGCGCTTTCCAGAAAGCGCACCTGCACATCGGGCCCGGTGGCCACGAGCCCTTTCACGTAGTCCTCGAACGCTTCCACCGATGCGTGCGGCGCGGCGGCGGTGGCGGGCCCGGTCTTCGCCAGATTCGCGGCGAGCCCCTTCGCCACCTGTGAGAACAGGGCGAAGAACTCCGATGGCGGACCGTCGGCCGCCACGTCTGCAAACTGCCGCCCAGAAGCCAGGTCGATCACACGCGCGCGTACGCTCACGCGGTCAGCGAGGCGCACCTCGCCGACCACAATGGCGGACGCGCCGATCACTTCGCCGGTGCGAATGATGGTGGCGCGGGTCAGCGGCGCATTCAGCGGCAACTGCAGCGCGTCGAACACGCCCACGCGCTCGTCACGCGACGCGGCGGAGACACCAAGCGCAGCCAGCTCATCGGTCAACGCGATGGCCGCGGCTTCACCGAACCAGTACGGCGCCCCCGCCAGTCCCGAAGTGCCGGGCGCGGCGTCGACCACAAACGGGATCACCAACACCGGCGTCGACGGAGTCGGCACCTGCGCGGTCTGCAGACTCAGCGCCGCGACCACCGCGAGAATGACGGCCATCATGATGCGACCTCCCTTGCCGACACGGCCGGCGCAAGATCGCACCGCACCACGCAACCGCCATCGCCGCGGCCGATGCACTCCTCGATCAGCACTGATGCGGGGACGTTGAATGACGCCAGCAGTCTCGCGATCAGCGCCGCATGGAAGTCACACTGAGGCACGGGCTGTGCGTCGCGGACACGGCAGAACAGCGACTGACGAATCGCAATCCGCCCCTGCCCTTTGCGGATGCGCACCACGACGCGACTCGGGGCGTAGCCCTCGCGAATCGCGCGGGCCGCCACGCGCAAGACCGCGCGGGAGCGCCACCACTTCGGGAGCGCCCGCAGCCACTGTCGTCGCACGGACGGCATCGCATCGCGAGTCCAGTCCGCGGCGAACTGCCCCGCGCGCGTCATCACCGCATGGTACGGCGGCCCTTCGGCGCGCAGAAACCCGAGGACAGCCGTCATCGGCGCGAGGCCCACGCCACCGTCGCGCAGCCGCTCACCGCGGAGCCAGTGCTCATAGAAATCGATGCGTGTCGGCAGTTCTTCGGTAATCGCCTGATGCAGAGCAGCCACGAGTAGGCGCCCGACATTTCCGCCATGCGCATCGGTCATGATTGGCGTGTGCACATGACGAACACAGGAACGGCGGCGGCGATCATCGCAGGCGGACAGGCGACGCGGTTCGGAGGGCAGGACAAGAGTCGTCTACACATCAGTGGCCTCTCCATCATCAGTCGACAGGTGGCTGTGCTTCAACCATTGACCGACGACCTCTTCATTGTGGCCTCGCAGCGTGAACGCTTCGCGGACACGCCGTTTCGCGTCTATCCCGACGTTCTTCCTGGCACGGGCGTCATCGGCGCGATCCTGACCGCGCTCGAGGCGACCACCGCCGACCGTGTGCTGGCCGTGGCGTGCGACCTGCCGTTCCTCAATGCCGGCCTGATGCGGCGCCTGCTGGAACTGGCCGCTGAGGCGGACGGCGCCTGGGTCAGAACTCCTGCGGGCGCTGAGCCACTGCTGGCCTGCTATCGACGCCACACCGCGCCCACGATCCGCGCGGCCATTGCGGCCGGCCGCCTCAAAGTTGCCGATCTGGACCAGGTCCTGACGATCCGCACCGTGGAACTGGCTGAACTCCAGACCTTCGGCGAACCGTCCCGGCTGCTGGCGAACATCAATTCCCCGGAAGACCTCAGTACAATACACAGTTCATGATTCTGCCGATCCACGCCGCGATTCGCGCGCGACTCCACGACACCCTCACCACCACGTTTGGCCTGGCTCCGGCGGACCTGCCGGTCATCGCGCTCGAGTTGCCGCCGAAGCGTGCCTTCGGCGACGTGGCCGTGCCGGTGGCCTTCGAACTGGCCAGGCGGCTGAAGAAAGCGCCGCGCGTGATCGCACAGGAACTCGTCGGCGCCCTCGGGGCGATTCCCGGCGTGTCTCGCGTGGACGCTGCGCCGAACGGCTATCTCAATTTCTTCCTCGACCGCGGCGCGTTTCTCCGCGCCCGTCTCGAGGGCACGGTGATGCCGCTGCCAGCCGCCGAGGCCGGCAAGGTGATCGTCGAGCACACGGCGATCAATCCCAACAAGGCCGCGCATATCGGTCACCTGCGCAACGCCGCGCTCGGCGACACGCTCGTGCGCCTCCTCCGCTTTCAGGGCCGGCCCGTCGAGGTGCAGAACTACATCGACGACACCGGTGTTCAGGTCGCCGACGTTGTGGTTGGCTTCCGCGAGATCGAAGGCAAGTCCTTCGCCGACGTGCAGCAGATCGCCGAGACGTCGCGCTTCGACTACTACTGCTGGGATCTGTACGCCAAGGTCGGCGAATGGTACGAGGCCGACAAGGCGAACCTCGCGAAGCGCGGCGAAGCGATGCACGCGATCGAGGAAGGCGGCAACGAACTCGCCGAGATGGGCGCGTTCATCGCCGATCGCATCGTCCGCTGCCATTTGAAGACGATGGCGCGGCTGAACGTGGACTACGACTTGCTGACGTGGGAGGGCGACATCCTGCGCCTTCAGTTCTGGGCGACGGCCTTCGACGACCTGAAACGCCGCGGCGCAGTCTTCATGCAGACCGAGGGCAAGCTCGCCGGCTGCTGGGTGATGCCGATCGAAGAAGACGACGCGCCGGCAGAGACGCCAGAGGGCGAAGAAGATCCCGAGAAACGAGAGAAAGTGATTGTTCGCTCGAACGGGACAGTGACGTACGTCGGCAAGGACATCGCGAACCAGTTCTGGAAGTTCGGCCTGCTCGGCAAGGACTTCCACTACCGCGCGTTCACGGAACAGGACGGGCGCGTGCTGTACGCCACGACGTCGGATCCGGCGCTGACGCCGGCGCATGTGCCGCCGTTCGGCAAGGCCGCGGCGGTCTACAACGTCATCGATACGCGCCAGGCCTATCTGCAGAAGCTCCTCAAACAGGCGCTGGCGACGATGGGCTTTCACCGGGAAGCGGCTCACTCGACGCACTTCGCGTATGAGATGGTGGCGTTGTCGCATGCGACCGCGCGCGAACTCGGCTACACGGTGGATCCCGACGGCAAGCCGTTCGTCGAAGTCTCGGGCCGCAAGGGCCTCGGCGTAAAGGCCGACGACCTCATCGACCGGTTGACGAACACGGCGCAGGCCGAAGTCTCGAAGCGCAATCCCACGCTGTCCGCCGACGAAAGCCGCGCCACTGCGGAAGCCATTGCGGTCGCCGCGGTGCGGTATTTCCTCGTGAAGTTCACGCGCAACAAAGTCATCGCGTTCGACATCGACGAGGCGCTGAGCTTTGAAGGTGAGACCGGTCCGTATCTGCAGTACGCCGTGGCGCGCGCGGGCAACATCTTCGGTAAGCTGCGCGAACGCGAGGGACTCGATGAAGCCGCCGTGACGGCCGCGCTGGCCACGGCCGACCGCACCGCTATCGACACGGGCGACGACGGCGACGAACTCTGGGGCCTCGTGCTCGAAGCCGCGCGGCTCGACGACGTCGTCGATCAGGCGGTGCGATCGCTGGAGCTGTCGGTCGTTGCGAAGTTCGCATTCGGTCTCGCGCAGTCGTTCAGCGCGTTCTATCACCGCCAGCCGATTCTCAAGGAGGAGCGCCGTGACGTGCGCCTCTGGCGGGCGGCCGCGGTCGCGTACGTGCGTCGACAGTTGACGCAGACGTTGAACCTCATGGGCTGCGATGTTCCGGCGCGGATGTAGCCGATGACGACTCGCAACGACACGCCGGACATGCCCATCATCGGCGTCGCCTGGCCGAGGCCGGATTACGTCACGTCGCTCGAACAGGCCGGTGCCCGCGTGCGCGTCCTCGACGCGGCGCACGACACGCTGCCGAGGGCGCTCGAGGGCTGCGACGGCCTGTTGCTTACCGGCGGCGTGGACGTGAACCCTCGCGCGTACGGTGAAGCCCCCCATCCCACGGTGGAACTGGACGCCACGCGCGACGACTACGAACTCGCGCTTGCGGCTCTGGCGATCGAACGGGATCTGCCGCTCCTTGCGATTTGTCGCGGCGTGCAGGTGCTAAACGTGGCGGCCGGCGGCACGCTGATTCAGGACCTGCCCAGTCAACACCCTTCCGCCACGGCGCACTCAATCGTCGAGCCGCGGAACGCGGTGGCGCACGATGTGGCGATCACGCCGGGCACCTGCCTGTCCGCCCTGCTCGGCCGGCCGGCGATCGCCGTCAACAGCCGGCACCATCAGGCCGTAAAGGATCCGGCCCCGGACTTCGTCGTGTCGGCCGTTTCACCGGATGGCGTGATTGAAGCCATCGAACGCCCTGCGTCCACGTTCTGCGTCGGCGTGCAGTGGCACCCGGAGAACTTCTGGGCCACCGGACAGTTCATGGGGTTGTTTCAGGGACTGGTCCGCGCCGCCAAGGGCTAGATCAAGAGCCTCTCAACATGGAGGGCCATGGAGATACCGTGTTGACTGTCAAGCCCCGAGGGCTTGCGGATCAAACGGGC
>CAYHEX010000210.1:0-8088 GCA_964355365.1 uncultured Solibacteraceae bacterium
CGGCACCCGCACGTCGCCGCTGATCGGCGACCAACCACGTCGCGGTATGCCGACCGTGACCTTTCTTGCCAAGGCTGACGGCAAGGACGTGCCGCGCATCGTGTCTGACGCCACAGGCTGGGGCGAACGCGCCGACGGCACCTTCGACTTCAATGTCGGCAAGATGGCGCGGGTCGTGGGCACCGAGTGGTATTCGCTCGAAGTGAAAGTGGAACCGTACTCGCGCATTGAGTACCTCATTTCTTACAGCGCCGGTGATCTGCGGCTCGATCCGCACAACCCGCGAAAAGTGCAGCGCGTGGGCGGACCCGCGTCGGAGTTCGTGATGCCCGGCTACATGCCGCCGCAGGAATTCGTGGATCCGCCGACCCGTCCGTCCGGTGAACTTCTCGACACGGTCGTCGAGAGCAAGGTCCTGGGTGACTCACGCCGGGTCATCGTCTACACGCCGCCCGGGTACAGGGATGACGGGTTCTATCCGATGGCGGTGTTCGAGGACGGCGCCCTCATGGTGAACACCGGCGAAGCGCCGCGCGTGCTCGACTGGTTGATCGCGCACCAGGCGATCGAGCCGATCGTGGCCGTCTTCGTCGAACCGAAGTCGCGCGTGGATGACTATCGTCGCGGCGCGCCCATGCAGAGATTCATCACAGACGAACTGCTGCCGTGGGTGGCCGAGCACTACAGCGTGACCAAAGACGCCGGCGAGCGCGCGATCATCGGCGTGTCGGCCGGCGCCCGAGCCGCGCTCAACACAGCGGCGACCTCGCTCGAGTCCTTCAACCGTCTCGGCCTGCTGATTCCGGCGCTTGACCAGGCGGATATCGATGCCATCCCGCAGCGCACCAGGCGTCGGCTGCGCGTCTCGATCCTGGCGGCCCACTACGATGCGCTGAACCTCTCGCCGGCGCGCAGCGCCCATTTGACGGTCGCGGATTACGGCCACGCGGTCGAATACGAGGAAGTGCCCGAAGGTCACAGCACCGCGACCTGGCGGACCCACCTGCGCACGGTGCTCATCAGCCTGTTTGGCGTGCAGAAAAAGCGCACGTAGGGCGTCTTCGGCTCCGCCGTCGGCAACTATCCGACTCCGAACACCGTCTGATACATTCGCCTGCCTGGGAGGAATCACGTGAAAGCGAAGCTGTCTCTGTTTGCCGCCGGCGTGGCGCTGCTGGTCCTCGCGGCCGGTGCGTTCACTCCTGTTCCACTCCTTGCCCAGACCGATCTCGACGCGTTCATGAAAAAGGTGCTCGCCCGCCGGGACGACAACTGGAAGCGGCTCCAGCAGTACATCCTCAACGAACGCGATGTCGTTGAGCTGCGCGGTCCGGGGCAACTGCCCGTGTGGGGCGAACGGCGCGAGTTCACCTGGTTCCTGCGCGACGGATTCTTCGTGCGCAGCCCGCTCACGGTCAACGGCGTGACGATCAACGACGCGGAACGCCGGAAGTACGAAGACAACTACGTCCGGCGCGAAAAAGCGCGTGAGAAGCGCGGACGCAAAGGCGAGGTCAGCATCGGTTCCGGCGGCGTCACGGTCACCGCGCCCTCTGATCCTGCGGAACCCGCCGCAGACACGCCGGCGACGGTCGAGGGTCTCATCGCGCAGACGCGCGAGCCACAGTTCATCTCGTCGGCCTACTTCCTCAAGTTCAAGTTCGAAGAGGGCAAATACGCACTCGCCGGTCGCGAGAAACTTGACGGCGTCGATGTCCTGAAGATCGAGTACTACCCGGCGCGGTTGTTCTCCGACGACACCGATCGCAACAAGCGCCGCGTGGACCGTGGAGACAAACCCAACAAGGACCAGCAGCTCGGCCAGGCCATCGAGACGGCCGCCAACAAGGTGTCGCTCGTCACGCTGTGGGTCGAGCCGAAGTCGAACCAGATCGTGAAATACGTGTTCGACAACGTGAACCTGGACTTCCTGCCCGGCGCCGCATTCGTGCGTCTCAGCGACGTCAGGGCCACGATGCAGATGGGCCAGCCGTTCGTGGGCACCACCGCATCGTCATCCAACCCGACGCCCGACGTGTGGCTGCCGAAGAACGTGAACATGTACATCGCGTTGATGGTGGCCGTGGGTCAGTTCGACATGCGCGTGTCCATGGACTACACGGATTACAAGCTGGCCGAAACGTCCAGCCGGATCAAGTAGCGATGACGTCGTTTCTTGTTCTCTGCGCGTGGCTTCTCGGCGCGGCGCCGCAGACACCGGTGCCGGGCGAAGTGATCGGCGATATCCGCGTCCACGGCAATCACATCACTGCTGATGTCGAAGTGATCCGTCTCTCCGGCCTCACCAAAGGCGCGTCCGTCACGGCCGAGACCGTGGCGCGGGCCGAGCAGCAGCTCAAGTCGTCGGGCAAGTTCGACGACGTGCAGGTGTTGAAGCGGTTCGCGTCGATCGAGGATCCGACGCAGATCCTCATCATGCTCGTCGTGAACGAAGGTCCTGTGCAGATCGAGATTCCGGACATGCCGGATGCGTCCGGAGTGTTTCGGCCGAAGATCGTCAGGCGAGGCATCGGCAAGAAGCTGATGTACATGCCAATCCTCGACGGCGAAGACGGCTACGCGGTGCGCTTTGGCGTGCGCGTGGCCTATGTGCCGTCGGCGCGATCGCAGACGCGGCTGTCGTTCCCGTTCACGTGGGGCGGCGAGCGTCGAGCGGGCGCGGAGTGGGAGAAGGGCTTCGCGCATGGGCGTCTGCAGTTTGGCGGCGCGCTGACCAGCAGCAAGCATCCGTTCTACAACCAGACCGATGCTCGGCGGCAGGCGTGGGCGCGCGCGGAGGTCAGTGCGATGCGCATGCATTTTGGCAGCACCGCCTCGATGCAACGCGTGAACTTCGGCGGCGCCGTGGACCAACTGAAGAGCGTTGGCGTGGATGCCACCATCGACACGCGACTTGATCCGTTGTTTCCGCGCAACGCCGTGTTGATTACAGGTAAAGCCGAGCGAGTGCGCGTCTCACCTGACGGCGGCACCGCGCGCGATCCCTTCGTGCGCACAAAGGTGGACGGCAGCGTCTATCTGGGGTTGGTCCGGCAGGTGGTGTTGGTCGCCCGCGCCGTTCGCGAAGACGCCTCGCAGGCCCAGCCGCTGTATTTCAAGTCGATGCTCGGCGGCATGTCCAACCTGCGCGGCTTCGAAACCGCCAGCTTCGCCGGCGACACGTTGGTCGCAGGCACCGTTGAGCTTCGGTCGCCGATCAGTTCCCCGGTCAGCGCCGGCAAGGTCGGCGTCCGCATCTTCGCCGACGCCGGTACGGTCTACGACAAGGGCCAGCGCTACAAAGACCAGACCCTGAAACGCGGCTACGGCGCCGGCCTCTTCATCACCGCGGCCGTCTTCCATCTCAATCTCGATGTGGCCCACGGCAAGGGCGCGGGGACGCGGGTGCACTTTGGGGGTGGATTCAGTTTCTAGCCACCTAATAAGGGCAAAGGGCAGAGGGCAAAGGGCAAAGGCGAGGGGAAAGGAGACAGGGAATAGGAGGCCAAAGGCAGGCTCGTCGTACCTTCCTACTTCCTGTTCCCTATCCCCTCGAACCTCGCCTTTGCCCTTTGCCCTCTGCCCTTTGCCCTTGTCAGGGTCTATCATCGTCTTGCCTGTCTTTGGGAGACGTTATGAATCGCAAGACTGTGGTGTTGCTGTCGCTGTGCACGGCATTGCTGTGCTTCTCCTCCTCCGCGTTCGCGCAGACGGTTGACGAAATCGTTCAGAAGAATCTGGCTGCCAAGGGCGGCGTCGAAAAGCTGAAGGCTATTCAGACGTTGCGCACCACCGGCACGATGACCGGGCAGGGGCAGTCGGCAACCGTGACGTCGCTCACCAAGCGGCCCAATTTCACGCGGACTGATTTCGTGACGAACGGCCAGACGATGACCATGGCGTTCGACGGCATGAAGGCGCGGATGATCAATCCCTCGATGGGGCCGACGGCGGTGGAGATGCCGGCCGAGCAGCTCGAGATGATCAAGGACCAGTCCGACATGGACGGTCCGCTCGTCGACTACAAAGCCAAGGGCCATCAGATTGAATTTGTCGGCGCTGAGATGGCGGACGGCAAGAAGGTGATGCACCTGCGGGTCTTCCGCAAGACGATGCCGGTGCAGGACGTGTATCTCGACAGCGTGACGTATCTCGAGACAAAGATGACGACGGCCGTGCCCGGCTCGGGTGTGTTCGAAACGCAGTTTGGCGACTACCGCACAGTTGACGGCATGACGATGCCGTTCCTGATCAAGACGGTGGCGGCGGGCATGACGTTGAGCGAGATGAAGCTCACGAAGATCGAAGTGAACCCGAAGCTCGACGACGCGGTGTTCAAGATCAAGTAGATCGTCGCGCTACCCCAGCCGCTCCTGCAACTTGCCCCGATAGCCGCGGCTGAGCATCAGCTTTGTGCCGTCGCGGAGGATCACGGCGTAGTCGCCGTTGAACCACGGGTGCAGTTCCTTGACGCGCTCCATGTTCACGATGCGTGAGCGGTGGATGCGCAGAAATAACTTCTGATCCAGGCGTCCCTCGATCGCATTCATCGTCTCGCGCAGGAGATGCGCTTCCTTGCCGACGTGCACCCGCACGTAGTTGCCGGCAGCCTCGATCCAGTCGATCTCGTCCGCGCGGAGAAAGAACAGCCGCCCGCCGGACTTGACGACGATCCGATCCTGCTTCGTTGCGGCGGCCGGCTGAAGGTCGCGGACCAGCTGCATGAGCTGCGTCTTGAGCGCGCCGCCGTCCTCCGCCTCGAGCTGCTTGCGCGCGCGCGCCACGGCGCCCTCGAAACGCTCGCGATCGAACGGCTTGAGCAAGTAGTCGACCGCATGCACGTCGAACGCCTTGATCGCGTACTGATCGTAGGCGGTCACAAAGACGACCGCCGGCATGTTGTCGGCGCCGATCTCGCGAATGACGTCGAAGCCCGTACGATGCGGCATCTGCACGTCAAGAAACACGAGATCCGGTTGCTGGCCGACGATGGCCTGAATGGCCTGGTCGCCATCCGCCGCTTCGCCGACCACCTCGAGCCCGTCCTGGTCAGCGACCAGCGACCGCACCCGCTCCCGCGCCAGCGGCTCATCGTCAACAATCAGTGTTCGAATCATGGCGTCTTAGACGTGAATCGCGTGTTTCGAGACGTCGGCAGTGTTCATTTCCGACACGGAAAAGTGAGTTCGGCGGTGAAACCGTCCCGGCGGCGGTCGATGCTGAGGTCCCCCTCCTCGCCGAAGTGGTGGAGGAGGCGCGCGCGGGTGTTCGTGAGGCCGATGCCGCCCGGCCGGGTGGTGTCCGACGGTCCCGGGCCGTTGTCGGCGACGGTGAGCCTGAGAAGGCCGTCGCGCCGGGTCGCGCTGACCCGGATCGCTCCGGGCCCGCTGTGCTGGGCCACGCCGTGCTTGATGGCGTTTTCGACCAGCGGCTGCAGGATCAGCGTCGGCACGAGACAGTCGAGCGTGTCCGAGTCGATGTCGAGATCCACCGTAAGCCGGTCACCGATCCGCGTCTGCTCGATTTCCAGGTAGCTGCGTGTGAAATCGAGCTCGCGCGAGAGCGGCACTTCCTTCTGGCCACCGAGCTCGAGCGTGATCCGGAGCAGGTCGCTCAGCCGCACGAGCACTTTGTCGGCGAGGTCCACGTCGCGATGCATCAGCGCCGAGATGGCGTGCAGCGTGTTGAACAGAAAATGCGGCTGCAGCTGCTGCTGCAGCGCCACGAGCTGCGCTTCCATGAGCCGCGTCTCGAGGTTGGCCTCGCGCAGCGCGCGCTCCTGCGTCTCGCGGTAATAGAACACCGCGTGCGCGAGCGCCACGATGCCCATGCCGGCCAGCAGCTCCCAGTCGATGAGCTGCAACAGTTGCCCCGGCAGGCCAGACGTCCACCGCGTCGCGAACGTGGCGACATATCCGTCGCCCTGGCCATTCATGGCGGCCGCGCGCACCCACAGCGCCGCCTGCGTTGTGGTCTGCAGCGCGATGTGGAGCGCGCCGGCGGTGAGCGCAGCGGCCACGTGCAGCGGAATGGCGATGCGCGGCGTGCGGTCGATGCGCCACCGACGCGACAGCGCCGCGAGCGGCACCGACAGCGCCGCCCAGCCGAACCAGAACGAGGAGTTGAGCGCCGCGAGCGAGAACACGTCGGGCATGCGCCCGTCGCTGCGCACCATCTGATAGGCGATCGACGTCGAAAACACCGACGCAACCGCGGCGACGAGCAGAATCAGAATCGCGGTGCGCGCGCGAAAACGCATGGTCAGCCTCGCCTTCTCTTGCGCGACGATGCCGGCCTGGCGCCCCACTGCCAGAGGCTCTCGACCGGCACCGCGAACAGACGAGGCCCAAACGGAACGACCTCGCGGCCGGTGTAGAGCACGATGCCCCGATGGAACTTCGAGCCGGTGGCCTCGGCCAGCGCGCGCAGCCCTCTGAAATCCGATGGCGTCACCGTCGCGGCGCTCTTCACTTCGATGCCTGCGATCGTGCCGGAGCGTTGTTCGAGCACGATGTCCACCTCATCGCCCGAGTGACTGCGGAAGTGGTACATCGCCGGAACCGTGGCGCTCCAGCCAATCTGTTTCGTCACTTCCATCACCACGAATGTCTCGAGCAGCCCGCCGAGCAGCGTGCGGTCCGTCTGCAGGCGCGCCCGGTCGATGCCCATCAGATGTGCCGCTAACCCGGCGTCCGTGAACAGGATCTTCGGCGTCTTGACCAAGCGCTTTCCGAGATTGCCGTGCCATGGCGGCAGCGTCCGGATGAGAAATACCGTTTGCAGCAGCGCCATATATCGCTTCAGCGTCGTTTGTGGCAGGCCGGTGCTTCGCGCGAGCTCGGCGTAGTTCAAGAGCGCCATCGGCCGCGCAGCCACCAGGCCGACCAGCCGCGGCAAATCCGTGAGTGTGTCGATGCGTGCCAGTTCGCGCACGTCTCGGGCGAGGAGCGTTGTCACATACGCGCTGAACCACGCGGCGCGCCGGTCGACCGACGATGTCGCCACCGCTTCAGGGTAGCCACCGCGAAGCACACGCTCCAAGAGCGTCCGGCCTCCAGGTTTCGCGGTCGTCACGGTCGGCGCGTGGCGTCCGAAGAGCGCGTCGACGAAGCCATCGATCTCGCCGATGATTTCGCCTTGCGAGAGCGGCCAGAGCGAGACGATCTCCATGCGGCCGACGAGGGCGTCCGCCAACTGCGGCAACAGCAGCGCATTCGCGGATCCCGTGAGCAGGAATCGCCCCGGTCGGCGGTCGCGGTCCACGGATGCCTTGATCGCCAGGAACACATCGGGCGCCCGCTGCACTTCGTCGATCACCAGGGGCGACGACGAGGCGTTCACGAACCCCTCCGGATCGCTGCGCGCCGCCGAGGCGACGGTCGCGTCGTCGAGCGTGACGTAGCGTGCGCCGGACGCTGCCGCGAGCGACCTTGCGAGGGTGGATTTGCCGACCTGTCGGGCGCCGTTGAGGAGGACCACGGCCCGGTCGGCTTGAGCCTCGCGCACGCGAGCGCCTGCGTGTCGGGTGAGCATGGTGACGAGCGTAAGCCGGTCGTGGCTGAAAATCAACCACTACGTGGACGATTCTCTGTACGCGTCCGTGGATGGACGCACCGGCGAGTGCTTCCGTCCGCGCGTCCACCTGGCCGCCGCTCCGAAAAACCAAGTTCACCTCCGACAATTTTCCGTCTAGAATCGAACGCGTGAGTACACCCAGCCGCTCAACGCGGCAGCGGCGGGCGGGCGATCCGTGGACGACGACGGATGCCAACGAACTGTACGAAGTGGACCGCTGGGGAAAAGGCTACTTTTCCGTCGCGCCGAACGGCCACTTGCTCGTGCATGGAAACAAGGACCCCCAGCGATCGATCGACCTCAAAGCCCTGATCGACTCGCTGCAACTGCGCGGCATCGGCTTGCCGATCCTGCTGCGGTTCCCCGAAGTCCTGAAGCACCGCCTCGCCGACATCAGCTCCGCGTTTTCGACCGCCATTGCCCAGCACAACTACGAGGGCAAGTACGTCTGCGTCTACCCGATCAAGGTCAACCAGCCGCGGCAGGTCGTGGAAGAAGTGATCCAGTTCGGGC
>CAYHEX010000211.1:0-8063 GCA_964355365.1 uncultured Solibacteraceae bacterium
AAGGTCATCAAAGACCAACTCGTCCGTCACGGCGCGGTGGAGCAAGCCTATGAGCGTTCGGTGACCTACGCCGAAGAAGCGAAGCGCGCGCTCACGGGCGCGTTCCCGCCGTCGGCCGAGCGTGAATCCCTGGTGGCGCTCGCCGACTACGTGCTCAGTCGCGACCGGTAAGACACCGGGAGTCCCGTCCGATATGGCGCACCGAGAAACGACTCCCGATGTCCTTTCTCGCGTGGCCGCGCTTCGCGAGCGGATTCGTCATCACGAAGAGCGTTACTACGTCCATGACGATCCCGAGATTTCGGACGCCGAGTTCGATGCGCTCATGCGCGCCCTGCGCGATCTGGAGACCGCGCATCCCGACCTGATCACGCCCGAGTCGCCCACACAACGCGTGGGCGGACGGCCGGTCGAGGGATTCGAGACCGCCGTGCATGCGGCGCCGATGCTCAGCCTCGAGAATGCCTACAGCGCAGACGAACTCCGGGAGTTCCACAGGCGGTTGTGTCGCGCGCTCGACGTGCCGGAGGACACGGCGCTGCCGTACGTCGCCGAGCTGAAGATCGATGGCTTGAGCATCGCACTGACGTACGAACACGGCCGACTCGTGCGCGGCGTGACCAGGGGCGACGGCACGCAGGGTGAAGACGTCACACCGAACGTGCGCGTGATTCGCGCGATTCCCCTGGCGCTCAAGAGCGATCCGGGGCCGATCGAGATTCGTGGCGAGGTCTATCTGCCGCGCGCGGCATTCGAGCGGACCAACGAGGAGCGTGAAGCCGCCGACGAGCCACCGTTTGCCAACCCGCGCAACGCGGCCGCCGGCGCGCTGCGCACGCTCGACACGGCCGCCGTGTCGCGGCGCGGACTCCGCGCGTTTACGTACCAGGTGGTGCCGCGCGACGCGGAGAGCGCCGCGCCGGCCAGTCACGCCGACACGCTCCGCGCGCTGGCCGCGTGGGGCTGTCCGGTGGAGCCGCATTGGTCGGCGTGCGCCGGCATCGACGCGGTCGCGGCCTATTGCGAGCGCTGGGACGCCGAGCGCAAGACGTTGTCGTTCGAGATCGATGGCGTCGTCGTGAAGCTCGATGATCTGGCGCTGAGGGCGACGGTCGGCACGACAGCCAAGTTCCCGCGATGGGCGATCGCCTTCAAATTCCCCACGCAGCAGGTGACCACACGGTTGCTGCGCATCGAGGTCAATGTCGGGCGGACCGGGCGTGTAACGCCGTTTGCCGTGCTCGAACCCGTGGTGGTGAGCGGCACGACCGTGCAACTCGCGACGTTGCACAATGAGCAGGAAATCGCCCGGCGGGATATTCGCGAAGGCGACCTCGTCATCGTGGAAAAGGGCGGCGAGATTATCCCGAAGGTGATCGGCCCGGTGATTACCGTCGGGGCCGAACGCTCCGCGCCGTGGGTCATGCCGACGACGTGCAAGTTTTGCGGCTCCGATCTGCAGAAGCCCGAGGACGAAGTCATCTGGCGTTGCGAGAACGCGTCCTGTCCGGCGCGGATTCGCCGCGGACTCCAGCATTTCTGCGGACGCAAGGCGATGAATATCGAGGGGCTGGGCGAATCGTGGATCGACGAACTCGTGTCGAAGGCGCTGATTCGCGACTATGCGGATCTCTACGGGCTGACGTTGGAGCAATTGGCCACACTGACCAGCACCGCGAAGAACGCCGACGGGAAAGAGATCACCCGCCGGTTCGGCGAGAAGAACGCGGCCAAGGTGGTTGGTGAGATTCAGCGGAGCCAGTCGGCCGGCTTGGCCCGCGTGCTGTTCGGCATCGGCGTCCGGCATGTCGGTGAAGGCGGCGCGCTGGCGCTCGCGCGCGCGTTCGGCTCCATCGCGGAATTGCGCAAGGCCACGCGCGAGGGGCTGGAAGCCGTGCCCGATGTGGGGCCGGTGGTGGCCGGCGCGGTGCAGCAGTTTCTGTCTGAGCCTCGGAATCTGGCCGTCATCGATCGTCTGGCGGATGCCGGCGTCGACATGACGGCGCAGGACGTCGCGGCGGCGTTCGCCTCGCAGCCGTTTGCCGGCCAGACGTTCGTGCTGACGGGGACCTTGAGCGGCATGACGCGCGATGAAGCGAGCGACCTCATCACCGTGCGGGGTGGCAAGGTGGCCGGTTCGGTCAGCAAGAAGACGTCCTACGTCGTGGCGGGGACGGAGGCGGGATCCAAGCTCGAAAAGGCGCAGGCGCTCGGCGTGCCCGTGCTCGATGAGGCGGCGTTTCAGGCGCTTATAATGAAGTCCTCCTGACCGCATGCGCCGCGCCCTGTATCCCTTTATCGGATTGCTGACCGTCACCAGTTTTCTGCTGGGCATGATGGCCAACGGCGCGCGTGGTGGCCGTGCCGAGGCGTTTCCGCCGCGCGCGTTGAACGGAGCGCCGCCGGTGGTGGTTACGGCGGCGGTCGCACCGCAGCCGGCCGGCCCGGTCGCGACGTCCACCGACTTCGCGCCCATCGCTGAACAACTCAACAGTGCCATCGTCAACGTCGACACCGCGGTGCGCGACGAGCCGGTCGACACGCCGCGACGATGGCAGCGCGACAACAGTGATCGCGGTCCGCGCGAGGGGGCCGGCAGCGGATTCGTGATTGACCCGTCCGGCTACATCCTGACGAATCACCACGTGATCGATGGCGCCGATCGCGTGACGGTGACGCTGTCCGATGGCCGCGCGCTCAGGGCCACGGTCGTTGGCGCAGATCCGGCCATTGACGTGGCGCTCCTGCGTGTCACCTCCAGCACGCCGCTGACGGCGGCGCCGATCGGCAAGAGCAGCGCGCTGCGCGTCGGCGAATGGGTCTGCGCCATCGGCAATCCGCTCGGCTACGTCCACTCCGTGACCGTGGGCGTCGTCAGCTTCATGGGGCGGAAGCTGTTCGATCAGAGTCTCGATGAGTTCATTCAGACAGACGCGGCCATCAGTTTCGGGAACTCGGGTGGTCCGCTGATCAACGCGCGTGGCGAGGTCGTGGGCATCACGACCGCGATCAGCGTGCAGGCGTCGAACATCGGGTTTGCTGTGCCCATCGACCAGGTCATGAGCGTGCTGCCGCAACTGCGCGAGTCGGGACGCGTGAGCCGCGGCTTTGTGGGCGTCGTTCTGACGAACGTGACGCAGCCGCTCGCGCAGGCGTTGAAGCTGCCGAAAGACTACGGCGCGATGGTGCAGGACGTCTCGATGGGCACGCCGGCGGAACGCGCGGGCCTGCGGCCGTACGACGTGATTGTCGGCATCGACGGGCAACCGGTGCGCTCGGATGAGGCGCTGATTCGCGCCGTGGCGGTCCTGCTGCCGGGCTCGCTCACGCGCCTGGCGGTGTGGCGCGACGGCGTGGCGAGGGACGTTTCCGTGAAACTGACCGAGCGGCCGCTCGCACAGCCCACCAGAGCGTCGCGCGTGCGCACCGACCTGCAGCCGGCGGAGGTGCTGCGTGGCGGCCCCCTGGGGATCGTCGTGCAGAGTCTGGATGCGGCCGCGATTCGTCGGCTGGGCGTGCCCGCGCAGATCGCCGGGGTGCTGATCACCGACCTGGACGCGACCGGCGCCGGCCGTGAGGCGCGCCTGCGCCGGGGACAAATCGTGATGGAAGTGAATCGCCGCGTCGTCGCCACCGCAGAGGCGTTCGCCTCGCTGACCGCCGCACTTCGGCCCGGCGATCCGGTGGCGCTCATGCTCTATGACCCGATCACCGATCAGCGGCTGATTGTCACCGTTGTGCCGGAGAGCGGTCGATGAAGCCTCGCATTCTTGTCGTCGATGACGAGCCCGCGATCCGCGACACGATGCGGATGATCCTCGACTACGACGGGTACGAAACCGTGTTGGCGGCATCGGGTCAGGAAGGGCTGCAGATCATCGAGCGCGATCCGCCCGATCTGGTGTTTCTCGACATCAAGATGCCCGGCATGGACGGTCTCGAGGTGCTGAGCCGCGTACGGGCGACCAACGACACGGTGCCGGTGGTGATGGTCTCCGCGCACGGATCCGCGTCGGCGGCGCTCGAGGCGGGGCGCTTGGGCGCGTTCCGCTTCATCGAGAAGCCGCTGTCGAAAGACTACGTGCTTGACGCCGTGCGTGAAGGGCTGGAGCTCGGCAATCTGCGCAAAGAGAACCGTCAGCTGCGCTCGGTGATCGAGGCGCGGCACCAGCTGGTGGGTGAGAGTCAGGCCCTGCGGTCGATCATGGACCAGGTGCGACGCGCGGCGCCGACGACGGCCACCGTGTTGTTGCTGGGCGAGAGCGGCGTGGGCAAGGAGCTGGTGGCCCGCGCGATCTTTCGGCACAGCCAGCGGTCGAAAGCGCGCTTCGTGGAAGTGAACTGCGCCGCCATTCCGGAAGAGCTCATCGAGTCGGAACTCTTCGGACACGAGCGTGGCGCGTTCACCGGTGCGACCGACAAGCAGGTCGGCAAGTTCGAGCAGGCCGACGGCGGCACGATCTTCCTCGATGAAGTTGGCGACATGAGCGCCAAGACGCAGGCCAAGGTGCTGCGCGTTCTGCAGGAAGGTGAAGTGGAGCGGCTCGGTTCGAATCGCACGCTGAAGGTGGACGTGCGCGTCATCGCGGCCACGAACAAGGACCTCGAGCGGGAGATCTCCGAGGGGCGTTTTCGCGACGACTTGTATTTCCGGCTGAGCGTGATCCCGATCTACGTGCCGCCGTTGCGCGAGCGCGTCGAGGACATTCCGGCGTTGGTGCAGCATTTCTCGCAGCAGTTCAGTCAGAACAACGGCCGGCGCGCGGCTCGGTTTGGGCCGGGGGCGTTGCAGGCGCTGATGCAGGCGCCGTGGCGCGGCAATATCCGCGAACTGCGCAATGTCGTTGAACGCCTGCTGATCATGTCGGATCGAGATCTGATCGAAGCGGCCGACGTCGCCCAGTTCGCGCGCAGCGCGGTCCGGCCCTCGGCCCCTGTCGTGTCGCCGGTGTCGCCGGCATCAACCGAGCCCGTGGAGGTGATGGCCCTGCCTGAGCCTGAGCCGGCGCCCGCTCCGTCGTTGCCGCTGCCTACGACGTTACGGGAATTCAAAGAGGTGTCCGAGCGGGCGTTTCTCGTGGAGAAGCTCCGGGAGTTCGGGTGGAACATCTCGAAGACCGCAGAGGTCATCGACACGCCGCGCAGCAATCTCTACAAGAAGCTTGAGCAGTACAATATCCGGCAAGACGAATAGCGTTTCTGTTCGTGTTCTTTGACACTCCAGCCGCAGTACGACAGACGATCGCCGCTCGACTCGCCCCTCCGGGGCTCGCTCGCGGCAGGCCGCCCGACTCCCGTTCGCCTCGCTCCGGCGAGGCCGCGAGTTGGGGGGCTTGCCCCGAGCGAGCCTCGAAGAGGCGAGTCGAGGGGAGGAAAGTCCGAACTCCATAGGGCAGTGCACCGGGTAACGCCCGGTCGAGGTGACTTGAAGGACCAGTGGCACAGAAAATATACCGCCTTGAGCGAGCCCTTCGGCGCCGGTGAAAACCGGCGCTCAGGGCGAGTCGAAAGGTAAGGGTGAAAAGGTGCGGTAAGAGCGCACCGCGCACGCTGTAAGGCGTGTGGCAGGCAAAACCCTGCACGGAGCAAGACCAAATAGGGAAGCGTCCCAGGGCTGGTGCGCAAGCATCGGTGATTGGGTTAGAGGACGGCCCGTCCGAGGCTTCCGGGTAGGTTGCTTGAGCCGGTCAGTAATGGCCGGTCTAGAGGAATGATCGTCACCCTGAGTGAAGGTCGAAGCACGCGCAAGCGTGCGGAGGCCGAATCGAAGGGGACAAAATTCGGCTTACCGTTGTACTGCGGCACTTCTTTCGCGACATGAGGTCTTGATGCGCTCCGGGAAAATGTGGGTATCGGGTTTGGCAATCGTTGCCGCGGCGGCGATGATGACGCTCGTACGCGCCGATCAGACGCCGGTCGCCGCGGGGCCGCCCGCGGCTCAGGCGGCGCAAGGCGGGCGCGGCCGTGGTGCCTCCACTCCGCCGGACGCGAACGGCGAATGCCCGCCCGGCATGACGCTCGTGCGCGTCGGCGCCTGCTCGACGCCTGAATTCCCCGCACCCTCGATCGTTGATTACCGGCCGAAGCCCACGCTCGTCACCGACGTGCACATGGTGCCGAAAGCGAAATTCCCCGTCATCGACCTGCACGGCCATCCGGGCGGGCTCGTCACGTCTGCGGCGGGCATTACGACGCTCGTGGGGGAAATGGACAAGCTGAATCTGCGCGTCATGATCAGCGCCGATGAGTCGATGGGCCAGGGGCTGGCGACGCGGGTCGCCGCGGTGGCAGCGAGCGGCGCAAACAAAGACCGTGTCCGCATGCTGACGGGCATCAACTTCCGGGATGTGGGGCCCGATTGGGCGGCCCGTGAAATCGCGCGGCTCGAAGCGGACGTCAAAGCCGGCGCCATCGGCATCGGCGAGGTGGGCAAGGGGTTCGGTCTCTTTACGAAGAAGCCGGACGGCAGCCGCCTCAAGGTGGACGATCCGGAACTCGACGCGTTCTGGGAGGCCTGCGCGCGTCTGGGCATGGTGGCGTTCATTCACACCGCTGAGCCACCAGAGTTCTTCTCGCCGCTCGACATGAACAACGAGCGCTGGCTCGAGTTAGCGCTGTTCCGCGACCGCCGCCACTACATGCCGGGCGACGTGAAGTTCGCGGACCTGATGACCGAGCGCAACAACATGTTTCGCAAGCATCCGAAGACGAAGTTCGTGGCCGCGCATTTCGCCTGGTGCGCGCAGGATCTGAAGGCGTGCGGCAAATTGCTGGATGAATTTCCGAATGTGTCGTTCGAAGTGGGTGCGGTGTTGTACGACTTCGGGCGCCAGCCGCGCGCGGCCCGCGAGTTCTTCATCAAGTATCAGGACCGCATTCTCTTCGGCAAAGACGCCTGGGCGCCGGCCGAGTACCCCTACTACTGGCGCGTGTTCGAGACGACGGACGAGTATTTCGACTACTACCGGAACTACCACGCCTTCTGGAAGATGTACGGCATGAACCTGCCGGACGACGTCCTCAAGAAGGTGTATTACAAGAACGCCTTGAAACTGATGCCCGGCTTGCCGCAGGACGGCTGGCCCAAATAGACGGAGCGTATGCGATGAAGCGAGTGGTCTTGATGGGGCTGGCTGTGGCCAGCATGACACTGACACTGAACGGCCAGCGTGGCCCGTCCACACCACCGGACGCCAACGGCGAATGCCCGAAGGGCATGACGCTCGTGCGCGTGGGGGCCTGCGGCACGCCCGAGTTTCCGCCGCCGTCGATCGTGGACTATCGCCCGCGAACGACGATGGTCGCCACCGAGCATCTCGTTCCCAAGGCGAAGTTCCCGGTCATCGACAGTCACAATCACACCTCGATCACGGCGCAGAACATCGAGCAGATGATCACGGAAATGGACGCCAACAACATCCGGACGCTGGTCAATCTCTCGGGCGGCGCGGATCCGGCGGCGGTGAAGACGAAGGTCGACTTCATCAAGTCGTCGAAGTACCCGGACCGGTTCCGGGTGTTCGCCAACGTCAGCTGGGACGGCGCCGGCGGCGCAGGCTGGGCCGAAAAGGCCGTGGCGGACCTCGAGCAGGCCGTCAAGAACGGCGCCATCGGCCTGAAGATCGCCAAGAACCTCGGCATCAGTGCAAAGAAGGCCGACGGCAGCCGGTTGCACGTCGACGATCCCGCGCTCAAGCCCGTGTGGGATCTGTGCGCGCGACTCAACATTCCCGTGATCATCCACACGGCCGAGCCGCAGGAGTTCTTCTCGCCGTTCGACTACAACAACGAGCGCTGGCTCGAACTCTCGCTCTTTGCCGATCGGCGGAACTTCGGCCCCGGAAAAGCGACGTTCGAGGAACTCATCGGTGAGCGCGACCGGATGTATGCGGCCAATCCAAAGACGCGCTACATTGGCGCGCATTTCAACTGGTACGGCAACAACCTCGAGCGCGCCGCCAAGCACCTCGATGCGCTGCCGAATGTCGTCCTCGAAGTGGGCGCCGTGCTGTACGACTTCGGCCGTCAGCCGCGCGCGTCGCACGACTTCTTCATCAAATACC
>CAYHEX010000212.1:0-7919 GCA_964355365.1 uncultured Solibacteraceae bacterium
AAACTCATCGCCGGGCGTGAAGGCCATCTGCTTGAGGATCACGCGGCGGCTGACCGTGGTGTTGCCGTGCACCGTGACGTCGCCAAAGCGCGTGAAGCTGCCAGCCGTCGCGGCATACGTCACGATCGTGCGCATCGGCCCGAGGCCGGGCCGCTCGCTCACGGCAACGGTCGCCGCCGGAAAACCATGGTCGCGCAACTCATCGAGCGCCATGCCGCGCACCACTTGGACGCGCTCCTGATCGCGGGGTTGCCCGGGTTCCAGAGTCATCCGCGCGCGGAGACTCGCCACGTGATCGCTGGGCAGCGTCTCGAACCCGCTGAACTCGACGGCCTCGATCACCAGCGGCGCGCCCTCCTGGATCACGACCGTCAGGTCCATCTCGGTCTTCGCCGGGTTGTAGTCGGTGCGGAACGAGGCCACACGCGCGTCGGGAAACCCGCGCGATGCGTAGTAGGCCTCGAGCCGCTTGAGGTCTTCCGTAAACTCCTGCCGGCTGAAGTACGTCTTCGCACTCCACGGCAGTTTGCCGCTCCCGGTCGTGGCCACGGCCAGCCGCAGGTCCGATTCGGGCACCTGACGCACCCCCTCGAACGCCACGCGCCGGACGACGACCCCCTCACCGTCCTTGCAGGCGGAGGCGCACAGCACCATCAGCAGCGCCGCGACGCCGCCGGCGATCTGTTTCAAGGTAAGATTCCGCTCGTTATTCACTGATAGGGAGACCTGTTTCGATTATGTCCGAAGCCCCAGCACGAACGGTGTTCTGTATGAAACTCCAGCAAACCCTCCCGGGTCTGGACGCGCCGCCGTGGCCAGGCCCCCTGGGCCAGCGGATTTTCGAGCACGTCTCCCAGAATGCCTGGGACATGTGGGAAGAGCGGATGAAGATGATCCTGAACGAATACCGGCTGCTCCCTTTTCAGAAAGAAGCACAGGATCTGGTCGCAAAGCACATGGAACAGTTTTTCTTCGGTGACGGTCAAGCGTTGCCGGAAGGTTTCACCCCGCCACAGCACTGAAACGGAGACCACGCATGAGCGCTGCTGATACATCCCGCACCGACGCTGCGATTCCACAGTTTTCCCAGGTCATGGGTCATCCCGCGCCACTCTGGATGCTCTTCATGTCCGAGTTCTGGGAACGCTTCGCCTTTTACGGCATTCGCTGGGCGCTGGTGCTCTACATCGTCGCGCAGTTTCACGGCGGCTCGGCGACCGGCCAGGCCGACGCGAATCTGACCTATGGGTCGTATCTCGCGCTCGTCTACGCCGGCGCCATCTTTGGCGGCCTCGTGGCCGACAAGGTGCTCGGGTACCAACGCTCGATCCTCACGGGCGCCGTCTTCATGGCGGTCGGCCTCTTCATGATCACGCTGCCGGACGCGAACCTGTTCAAGCTCGGCCTCGCGACGATCGTCGTCGGCAACGGCATGTTCAAGCCGAACATCTCCACCATCGTCGGCAAGCTCTACGCGACGGCCGACGAGCGGCGTGACAGCGGATTCACGATCTTCTACATGGGCATCAACGCGGGCGCGTTCCTGGCCCCACTCTTCACCGGGTGGCTGGCGCAAACCGTGTTCGGCACGGACGCCATGCCCGCGTACAAGTACGTGTTCATGTCGGCCGGCGTCGGCATGCTCGTGAGTCTCGTGTGGTTCTACATCGGGCGCGCCCAGCTCAAGGGCATCGGCGCCCCGCCCGCTGGAGCCGAGGGCATGCAGCGCGTGCTCTACGTGATCGTCGGCGCGATCTTCGTGATTCCCGTCGTGTACTTCCTGTTGTCGGTCGGCGGCACCAACCTGCAGTACGTCCTCACCGTGATGTTCCTCGGCCTGGCGGCGATGCTGATGGCGGAAGGCATCCGCGAGGGGAAGGTCGCCCGCGACAAGACGATCGCGATGATGATCATCTTCGTGTTCAACATCATGTTCTGGATGTTCTTCGAACAGGCCGGCAGTTCCTTCACCTTCCTCGCCGAGAGCATCGTCAACCGCGACTTGAGCGGGTTTATCTTCCCGACCGCGTGGTTCCAGAGCGTGAACTCCATCGCGATCATCGCGCTGGCACCGGTGGTGGCCGCGGTGTGGGTGTGGCTGGCCAAGCGCAGCGCGAATCCGTCGATCCCGCGCAAGTTCGGCCTCGGCCTGCTGTTCAACGGCGCCGCGTTCCTGCTGCTGATGTTTGCCTTGTCATCGTTGCTCGGCGCCGACGGCAAGATTCCGTTCTGGACGCTGGTCGCGGTCTACTTCATTCAGTCGGTCGGCGAACTGTGCCTCTCGCCCATCGGCCTCTCGATGGTTACGAAGCTCGCACCAACGCGTCTGGTCGGTCTCGGCATGGGCGGCTGGTTCCTCTCGACCGGCATCGGCAACAACCTGTCGGGCATCTTTGCCAGTGCCGTCAGCGGCGAAACCGGCATGAGCGTCGCGTCGGCGTTGAGCGGCTACACGTTCGGCTTCTGGGCGCTGTTGGCCTCGGGCGTCGTGTTGTTCGTGGCGGCCCCGTCTATCCAGAAACTGATGCACGGCGTCAAATAGGCAGTGGCGCTCGACGAATACCGGAAGAAACGCAACTTCAAGAAAAGCCCAGAACCCAAAGGGACGGTGCGCGCCAAGCGTGCACCGTCCCGCCCTCGCAAGAAGCCCGCGCCGCTCTTTTTCTGTGTCCAGAAACACCTTGCCAGCCACCTCCACTACGATCTGCGGCTGGAGTGGAACGGCGTGCTCATGTCGTGGGCCATCCCGAAGGGGCCGTCGCTCGATCCGTCGATCAAACGGTTCGCGGTGCACGTCGAAGATCACCCACGGGAATACGGCACGTTCGAAGGCGTGATCCCGGAAGGCTACGGCGCCGGCATCGTGATGCTCTGGGACGAAGGCACCTGGACACCGGAAGTGGACGACGTCGAGGCCGCGCTGCGGAAGGGCGACCTGAAGTTCAGCCTGGATGGTTACAAGCTCAAGGGCTCGTGGGTGCTGGTGCGCACACGCGGTTTCACGCGTCAGAGTAGCAAGCCGCTTGAGCCTCATGAAGCGTTCGGCCGCAGCGACGGCAAGAGCTGGCTGCTGATCAAGCATCGCGACTTCTGGTCTGGCGCGCTCGACATCGCGGAGTTCGCCCCGCTCAGCGTGAAAAGCGGCGACGACTTCCCCACGATTCTGGCGGCGGAATCCCCCGACATCTGGCACACCCACCGCCCCGTCGCCGGCGGCGAGACCGGTGCTATGCTTCAAGGCATTATTGAGCAGGCGGCGCAATTACGTGCCGCGGCTGAGCGTGCGCGGAAGCGCACTCGCAGGAGCAAAACATGAAGAAGATCGTACTGACGTTGTGCGCGGCGCTCATTTGCACCGCGGGCCTTTCGGCACAGGCTCAGCAGACTGGCCCGGCAGCACCCAAACCGGAGGCGAAAGTCGAAGCCCCGTCGCCTGCGGGCAACTGGAATATGTCACTGGACGCCGGTCAGGGACCGATGGACATCGCCGTCACCCTGAAACTGGACGGCAAGAAGATCACCGGCATGCTGTCGAGCCAGATGGGCGACACGGCGCTCGTCGGCGAAGTGGGCGACGGCGGCAAGGTCACCTTCTCGATCAGCTTCGACGGCGGCGGCGGCGCGATGGAACTCGTGTTCATCGGCACCATGAAGGACGCCGACAACGCCACGGGGACGATGAACGGCCCGATGGGCGAGATTCCGTTCGTGATGAAGCGCGTGAAGGGATAACGCCATGCGACGCACACTGTTCACGATGCTGATGGCGCTGCCGCTGCTCCTTGTTGGAGTGGTCGCATCCGCCCAAACCCCGACGCCAGCCGCGAAGATCCCGGACGTCGCCGGCAAGTGGACGATGGTGATGGAACTGAGCATCGGCACGTCCAACCCCGTGCTCATGCTGAAGCAGGACGGCGAGAAGATCACCGGCTCCTATACGGGCCGCTACGGCGACGCCAAAGTGACCGGCAAGATCGGCGCCGACCGCCAGCTGCAGTTCACCGTGGCCCTCGATGCCGAAGGCTCCTCAGTCACGATGTACTTCGCCGGCGAAGTGGCCGCCGATGGACAGATGGTGACCAAGGGCACGTGCAACATCGAAGGCCTCGGCGAAGGCACGTGGGTGGCGAAGAGAGAAAAGACCTTGTAAAGGCAGAAGGCACAAGGCAAAAGGCAGAAACGAGGGCCGAAGTTAGAAACAAAGATAGAAACAAAGTTAGAAACTGGGCTCTGGGGACACATACTCCCCGAGCCCATTTTTTTTGCCTCGCACCGCCCCTGCCCCTGTACGATTGCGCTGATTTAGTTAGGCTCTTGAACTAATGCCTCGCCTCGGGAGTTCCCAATGACGAAGTCTCGCTTCCTCGCTACAACGGTTGCTCTCGCGGCCGTTGCGTTTGTGATTGCCTCGATCAGCAACGCGCCCGTTCAGGCGCAGAATCGCAAGGACTACTCGATCGTCTCCACCGAGAGCGGTCACGCCGCGCTCGGTCTGGCGATTCGCAAGCTCGGCGTGGCCGGCACCTATATGCAGGCCCCCGCGCATCCTGACGATGAGACCAACGCGCTGTTCGCGCTGTATGGCTACGGCAAGGGACTGCGCGTGATTGACGTGCAGAACAACCGCGGCGACGGCGGGCAGAACGAGATCGGCCCCGAGCTCTTCCGCGACATCGGCGTGCTGCGCACGTCGGAGTTGCTCGCGGCGCATCGCATCGACGGCGCCGAGCAGTACTTCACGCGCGCGATCGACTACGGCTACTCGTTCTCGCCCGAGGAAGTCATTCAGAAATGGGGACGCGAGCGCATCGTGGGCGACTACGTGCGCTTCATCCGCCAGTTCCGTCCCGACGTGCTGCTCACGATGAACATCCAGGGCGGCGGCGGTGACCGCGCGCACGAAGCGACCACGATTCTGGCGCGCGAGGGATATCTCGCGGCCGGCGATCCGACGAAGTACCCCGAGCAGATCCGCGAAGGCCTGCGCCCGTGGCAGCCGTACAAGTTGTATTTCTCTGGCGCCGGCGTTGGGGCCGGGCGCATTGGCGGTGCCGCTCCCGCGACGCCGGCGGCTCCCCCGCCGGCACATCTGTGCCGTGTGGACAGCAACATCTACGATCCGCTGCTGGCGCGCACGTACGCCGAACTGAGCGCGGACGCGCGCAGCAACCACAAGTGTCAGGGCATGGGCGGCGTGCCGGCGGTTCCCGGCTTCGCACCGGCCGGTCGCGGCGGTGCGGGTCGCGGCGCGGCGGCTCCCCCGGCAGCGGGCGCACGTGGTGCCGGCGGCGCGGCTCCGGGCGCGGTGCCACCGGGCGCGGCGTACACGCTGATGTTCACGACGCCGAACATGGCGGCGCAGAAAGACCAGGACGAGACCTCGTTCTTTGACGGCATCGACGTCAGCCTCGTCGGCATCGCGCGCTACGCCGGCGCGAATCCGCCGGCGGCGCTGAAGACCGCGCTCGCCGCGATCGCGGAACAGGCCGATCAGGCGAAGCAGGCGTTTGACTACGGCAACGACGCGCGCACCGCGGCTCCGATCGAAGCGGGCCTGACGGCGATCCGCGCGCTGCGCGCCGGACTCGGCACGATGGGCCTCAGCGACAGCGCGCGCTACGAAATCGACTTCCGGCTGAAGGTCAAGGAAGGCGACTACGAGAACGCGGTCATCATCGCCCACGGCCTCACATTCGCCGCGGTGGCCGACGACGGCCTGGTGGTCGGCGGACAGCCGGTGCGCGTGCAGATCGCGGCCAGCAACCGGGGCGCGACAGAGATCAACGTCACGAACGTCAAGGTCGCGGGCCTCGACGGCGCCACGGCGTGTGCGCCTGGCGCGGCGAAGACCAATGCGGTGTACACCTGCACATCGAACGGCACCGTACCTGCCAACGCGAAGGTCACCGACCCGTACTTCACGGACAACTACTGGAAGCACCCGTCGAATCCGGCGGCCTACGACTTCGATCCGAGCGTCCCGTTTGGCGTGCCGTTCGCGCCCACACCGTTCCGCGTGACGTTCACGGTGAAGGCCGGCAGTGTGGAAGTGACCCGCGACCTGCCCGTCGAGTACCGCTACGTGAAAGACGTCTACTTCGGCGACAAACGCATGGAACTGAACGTCGTCCCGGCGTTCTCCGTGTCGGTGACACCGGAACTCGCGATCATCCCGCTGTCACGCGCGGGCGCTCGTGCCGTGGAACGCGAGATCTTCGTGTCGGTGACCAACGGCCCGAAGGGCCCCGCGGAAGCCAACGTGGCGTTGCGGCTGCCGGCCGGCTGGAAGGTGACGCCCGCGAGCGCGCCCATCGCGTTCGAAAAGGAAGACGAGGCGTTGTCGGCTCGGTTCGTGGTGTCCCCGCCCGCCACCGCCAAGCGCGGCGACTACACGCTCACGGCAGTCGTCACGTCGAAGGCAACCGGCGGCACGGAGTTCGTCACGGGCTATCAGGAAATCGACTACCCGCACGTTCAGCGGCGCCAGGTGATCAATGCGGCCTCGACCTCGCTGAAGGTGATGGACACGCGCGTGGCGCCCGGCCTCAAGGTCGGCTACATTGCCGGCGCCGGCGACCAGGTGCCGCCGGCCATCGAGCAGCTCGGCGCGAAGCTGACGTTCATCGATCAGAACGAACTCGCGTGGGGCGACCTCTCGAAGTACGACGTCGTGATGACGGGTGTGCGCGCGTACGAGCGGCGCAACGACCTGCGCGCCTACAACCGCCGGCTGCTCGACTATGTGAATCGCGGCGGCACGGTGATCGTGCAGTACAACAAGAACGAGTTCAACGCCGCGCAGTACGGACCGTATCCGGCGCAGATCGGCGGCTCGGGCGTCAGCGGACGCGTGAATGATGAGGACGTGCCGGTGAAGCTGCTGTCGCCGACGCATCCGGTGTTCAACTACCCGAATGAGATTGGCGCGGAGGAGTGGCTGAACTGGACGCAGGAGCGCGGCCAGTACTTCCTCGGCAAGAAGGATCCGAAGTATGTGGATCTCGTATCGATGACCGACTCGTTCCCGGACAACCCCGGCGAACAACTGGGCGGATTGGTGGAAGCGAAATACGGCAAGGGCCGATGGATGTACGTCGGCCTCGGTCTGTGGCGTCAGCTACCCGCCGGCACGCCGGGCGCGTATCAGTTGCTGGCGAATCTGCTGAGCGTGCCGAAGGCGCCGGCTGGCAAGTAGAACGTGCGAAGGCGAAAGTTGAACGTCTAGAAACACTTGCGACTGAGGGCGGCCCACACGGCCGCTCTCAGTCGGCGTCGATGATGGCGCGCGAAGCGGCCGCGCCAGAAGGCGCCCTCCACAACCAGCGTATCCGCCGGCATGTCGCCACGCAGCATCGGCGCTTTGTGCTCGGCGTGGTAGAACTCGAGGATCTCCTCGCTCGGCGCCGCGTTGTTCCAGATCACGACGTCCACGGGACGCCCAATCGCCTCGCTCATCAGCCGCACTTCTTCCGCCGCCGTGAAGTGCGACATCCCGCGCCCTTCGGTCAGCAGGTTCGCGATCAGAATGACCGGGCCCTTCACCGACTGGATGGCGTCGCGACAGCCGTCGACGAGAAAGATCGGCATCAAGCTCGTGTAGAAACTGCCGGGACCGATCACGACGGCGTCGAGCGAGCGGATCGCGCGCGCCACCGCGGGGTGTATCGCGACAGCAGGCTCGAGGTGCACGCTTTCGATCCGCTGGCCGTCGGTCTGACCTCGGTCCACTTCCACTTCGCCACGGGTCGATTCGCCGCCCACGTACCGCGCGCACAGCGTGGCGCGCTCCGTGGTGATGGGCCAGACGGCGCCCTTACAGCCGAGCAGTAGGCGCAGGCCCTCGATGGCCGCGAGGAAGTCGCCGCTGTACTGCTCCATCATCGATAGCAGCAAGTTGCCGCCGGTGTGCCCGGCCAGTT
>CAYHEX010000213.1:0-7868 GCA_964355365.1 uncultured Solibacteraceae bacterium
GACGGTGACGGCGGCCGCGCACGGCGCGGTGACGGCGAATGCGAATGGCACCTTCACGTATGTGCCCAACGCCAACTACCACGGCACCGACACCTTCACGTATCAAGTGACCGACGGCCGCTCGACGAGCAACTTCGCGACGGTGACGATCACGATCACACCGGTGAACGATCTGCCGGTGGCCGTGAATGACACGTACACCACCAACGAAGACACGACACTGAACGGTTCGTTGGCCGGCAACGACACGGCGTCCCCGGACGGCGGCAATGTCTGGACGCTCGTGACGGGCACGACCAACGGCACGGTCACCGTCAATACGACCGGCACCTTCACGTATGTGCCGAACGCCAACTTCAACGGCACCGACACGTTCACCTACACACTGTGCGACATCGACAACGATTGCAGCACGGCGACGGCGACGATCACGATCACGGCGGTGAACGATGCGCCGACCGCGGTCAACGACGCGTACGTCACGGCCGAGGACACGCCGATCACGGTGCCGGCCTCCGGTATTCTGGCCAACGACACGGATCCCGAGCGGGATGTGCTGACGGTGTCGCTGCCGCTCGTCACGCTGCCGTCGCATGGCGCGCTGACACAGAACGCCGACGGCTCGCTGACCTACACGCCCGCGCTCAACTACACGGGCACGGACAGCTACACCTACCGGGCGAAGGATTCCGGCGGTCTCACGAGCAACATCGCGACGGTGACGATCACGATTACGCCGGTCAACGACCCGCCCGTGGCGGTCAACGACGCGGCGACCACGCCGATGAACACCGCGGTCACGCTGACCGTGCTGACCAACGACTCCGATCCGGATGGTGACGTGCTCGCCGTGACGTCGTTCACGACGCCGACCTCCGGCACGGTGACGCAGAGCGGGAATCAGTTCGTCTACACGCCGGCGACCGGCTTCTTCGGCACGGCGACGTTCACCTACACGATCACCGACGGCCACGCGGGAACCTCCACGGCGACGGTCACGATCACCATCCCGAATGGCAATCGCCCGCCGGTGGCGGTCAACGATGCCGCGACGACGATGGTCGGCATGCCGGTGGCCATCTCGGTGCTCGGCAATGACAGCGATCCGGACGGCGACGTCATCAGCGTCGTCAGCAACACGGTGCCTGCGCACGGCACGGTGACGCGCGTCGGCGGCGTGTTCACCTACACGCCGGCCTCCGGGTTCACGGGCATCGACACCTTCACCTACACGATCAGCGATGGCCGCGGCGGCACGGCGACAGCGACCGTTACGATCACGGTGAGTGGGTGCGTCGTCGGCGTGTCGACGACCTATACGCAGGGCGGATGGGGCGCGAACCCGAATGGCAACAACCCGGGCGCGCTGCTCGCGGCGCGGTTTGCGACGGTGTATCCGCTCGGCGTGCAGGTGGGCGGGGCCCGGGCGCTGAAGTTCACTTCGGCGGCGGCCGTCGCGGCGTTCCTGCCTCAGGGCGGGACGGCCGGTGTGCTCTCGGCGAGTGCCACCAACCCGACGTCAAGTGCGGCGGGCGTGCTGGCCGGTCAGGTCCTCGCGCTTCAGCTGAATGTGGACTTCTCGACCGTCGGCATCACGAAGTTCGGCCTGGGCAACCAGATCGTCGGATCGGGCAAGCTTGCCGGCTACACGGTGGCGCAGGTGCTGGCGTTGGCCAACGCCGTCATGGGCGGCGGGGCCCTGCCGACTGGTGTGACGATTTCGGACATCAACGGCGTGGCCGACTCGATCAACCAGAACTACGACAACGGCACGGTCGATCGCGGCTACCTGCGGCCGGATCCGGCGTGCGGCGTGCCGAATCGCGTGCCGGTGGCAGTGAACGACACATACGCGACCGCGAAGAACGCGATGCTGACGATCACGTCGCCCGGGGTGAAGGCCAACGACAGCGATCCTGACGGTGACGCGATCGTGGCGGAACTGGTCTCGACGGTGACGCACGGCATGTTGGCGCTGGCCGCCGATGGCTCGTTTATCTACACGCCGACCACGAACTACGTGGGCGTGGACTCATTCACCTACAAGGTCAAGGACACCAAGGGCGTGTACAGCAACGTTGCGACCGTGACCATCACGATCACGGCGGTGGTGTGCAACCTCGAGGCGAAGAACGACGCCTACACGACCAACAAGAATCACGCGATCATGATCGCGGCGCGCGGCGTCATGGTGAATGACCAGGATCCGTACGGCCGCGGCGTGACGGTGAGCGAAGTCAACGGCCGGACCGCCGGCGTCAGTGCCACGGTCGCGACGGCGCACGGCACGGTGAAGCTCAACGCGGACGGCAGCTTTGTGTATACGCCGGCCGCGAACTACACCGGGGCCGACAGCTTCACCTACAAGATCAAGTCCGCCTACAACAACACGATCAGCAACGTGGCGACGGTCAGCATCGCGATCAACGGGCACTACGATGGTGATGGGTGCGACCACGACCGGCACCGCGGGACGCACCGCGACGGCGACGCGTGCAGCCACGATCGTGAATCGGCGCGTCATTACGCGGGCGACAGCTGCGATCACGACCGCTCGCGCAACGGCCACCACAGCGGCGACGGTTGCGCCCACGATCGCGACACGCATCGCCACTACGCCAACGACGGGTGCGATCACGAACGCGGCCGCAATGGTCATCGCGCGGGCGACGGTTGCTCGCACGACACGAGCGTGAAGGCGCACTATGACGGCGACCGCTGCGACCATGACCGTCGGCGGTCGGGTCACAAGGACGGCGACAACTGCACGCATGATCGCGACACGCGTCATCACAATGACGGCGACAATTGCGATCATGACGCGCGGCGCAACGGCCACACCGACGGCGACAAGTGCGAGCACGACCGCGACGACCATGGTCACAACGCCGGCGACGGCTGCGACCATGACCGCCGTCGCAACGGGCACTACGACGGTGACGAGTGCGAACACGACGATCACGCGAACCACGACGATGACGACGACAACAATCCGTGCATCGCGACGACCGGCGGGGACGGGCATCACGGCGAATCCGACGATGACGACGACGATGTCGATCAGCACCATTCGGGCGACTACTGCGACCACGACCGTGACCGCAACGGGCACCGCACCGGTGACGGCTGTGAGCACGATCGCATTACGCGGCACAGCACGGGCGACGGCTGCGATCACGATCGCCGCCGGAATGGCCATTACGCTGGAGACCGGTGCGACCATGACCGGGCCGAACGCAGCGATCGCGACTAGTTCGTGAGGGCCCTGATAAGGGCACAGGGCAAAGGGCAGAGGGCAAAGGTCAGGAATCTGATCCTTGCCCTCTTTCTCTAGATAGCGGCGAAGTGTCCGGGGGACGCTTCCGACAGGGGCAGAGGCACGAACGCCGCGGCGTCGAACGGCACACGGTCCAGCCTGGCGCCGGGCATCAGGCGGGGAATCGCCGAGAGCAACGCGCGGGTGTAGGGATGGGCGGCGCGGTCGAAGACGTCGGCGGCGGTGCCGACTTCCACCAGGCGCCCCCGGTACATCACGCCGATGCGGTTGCAGACCTGCCGAACGAGTCGGAGGTCGTGTGCAATAAACAGGTAGGTCAGGCCGAGCTTCTGCTGCAAATCGAGCAGGAGATTCACCACCTGCGCCTGCACCGAGACATCGAGCGCCGACACCGGCTCGTCGAGCACAACAAATGAGGGATTGAGCGCGAGCGCGCGGGCCAGGCCGATCCGCTGACGCTGGCCGCCGCTGAACTCGTGGGGATATCTCGACAACTGATCGCGGCTCAACCCGACGAGTTCAAACAGCTCCGCGACACGGGCGGCTCGGTCCGCGGGTGTGCCGTCCCGGTGAATAATCAACGGTTCCTCGACGATGGCACCGACACGCATACGCGGGTTCAGCGAGGAATACGGATCCTGAAAGACGATCTGAAAATGCCGCCTCGCGGCTCGAAGCTCCGCGGCGCCGAGCGCCAGCACGTCGCGCCCGTCGAAGACGATGCGGCCGCTTGTGGGCTCGATCAAACGCAACACACACCGGCCGGTCGTCGTCTTGCCTGAGCCGGACTCGCCGACAAGTCCGAAGGTCTCCCCGCGCTCGATCGAGAAGCTCACGTCGTCCACGGCGCGCATCGTGGCGCCGCGATGCCACAGGCCGCCGCGTCCGAATTCCTTCACAAGACCCTGAACGCCGACGAGCGGCGTCATCGTGCGACCCCTTCAGCGAGGATGCAGCGAACGCCGTGCGTATCGCCTGCGGCGTGCAATGGGGGCACGACGACCTCGCAGCGCGCCTCACGGTGCGCGCAGCGCGGCGAGAACGCGCAGCCAGACGGCCATTGGCCGAGCGGCGGCACGGAGCCGGGAATCGCGTGGAGCCGTCCACCGGCCGCTCGTTCCGGCAGGCAGGCGAGCAGACCCTGCGTGTAGGGATGACCCGGCGCGGCGAAGAGGTCGGCGGTGGCCGCCTGCTCCACGATCCGGCCGCCGTACATGACGGCCACACGGTCGGTCATCTCCGCGACCACTCCGAGGTCGTGCGTGATCAGGAGGAGCGACAGCGAGAACTGCCGCCGCATGTCACGCAGGAGGTCGAGGATCTCGGCCTGGACGGTGACGTCCAGGGCGGTGGTGGGCTCGTCGGCAATCACCAGTGACGGCTCGGCGCACAGGGCGAGCGCGATCATGGCGCGCTGTCGGAGTCCGCCGCTGAGTTGATGCGGGTAGTCGTCGGCGCGGCGCGCCGGATCGGGCACGCGCACGGCGTCCAGCAGTTCGACGGCGCGCCGGCGGGCCGCAGCGCCGCGCGCCAGGCCATGTACCTCGAGCGTTTCTCTGATTTGAAAGCCGATCGTGTAGACCGGGTTGAGGGCGATCATCGGTTCCTGAAAGACAAAGCCGATCCGGCGCCCGCGCACCTGGCGCATGGTGCGTTCGTCGAGTGTGGCCAGGTCGCGGCCCTCGAACAGGATGCGGCCGCTCACCATGCGCCCCGGTGGTTGCACGAGGCGAATGATGGAGAGCGCGGTGACCGACTTGCCGCTGCCTGACTCGCCGACAAGGCCCACGGTCTCGCCGCGGCGCACCGCAAACGACACATCGTTGACGGCCGCTGCCTCAGCCCCGCCGCTCAACGCGAAGACCGTCGTCAGGCCCGACACGTCGAGGAGCGGATCGCTAGACGGCGATGTCACGATATTCGCCAAAGACGTTCCGGAGTGCGTCGGCGACCTCGCCCAGCGTGGCCCGCGCCTCGACGGCCGCGAGCACCGGCGGCACCAGGTTGGCTCCGGTGGTGGCGGCCGACGTCACGTCGGCCATCGCGCGGGTCCATGCCACGGCGTCGCGCGACGCGCGGACGGCCTGAACGCGCGCCGCTTGCGCGGCTTCGCCGGCCGGGTCGATGCGCAGGAGTTCGATCTTCTGGGGTTCGTCGGTGTGGAAACGATTCATGCCGACCACGATTTGATCCCCGCGATCGATGGCCAGTTGGGCCTGATACGCCGCGTCCTGAATCTGGCGCTGAATGCGACCGGTCTCGATGCTGGCGAGCGTGCCGCCCGCGTCGTCGATGGCGGTAATCAACGCTTCGGCATCCTGTTCGATCTGGTCGGTGCGCCGTTCCACTTCCCAGGACCCACCAAACGGATCGACGGTGTTGGCCACGCCGGACTCTGCCGCGATGATCTGCTGCGTGCGAAGGGCAATGCGCGCCGCGTCCTCGGTCGGGAGCGCCAGGGCTTCGTCACGGCCGTTGCAATGGAGCGACTGCGTGCCGCCGAGCACGGCCGCCAGCGCCTGAATCGCCACGCGCACGATGTTGTTGTCGGGTTGTTGCGCGGTGAGTGTGCTGCCGCCGGTTTGCGTGTGGAAGCGCAGTTGCATGGCTTTGGGATGTGTGGCGCCGAATCGGTCGCGCATGATGCGGGCCCAGAGGCGGCGAGCTGCGCGGAACTTGGCGACTTCTTCAATCAGGTCGTTGTGTGCCGCGAAGAAGAACGAGAGGCGTTGACCGAACGCGTTCACGTCGAGTCCGACGGCGCGCGCCGCCTCGACGTACGCGATGGCGTTGGCCAGCGTGAAGGCGACTTCCTGCACGGCGGTCGATCCGGCTTCCCGGATGTGGTAGCCGCTGATCGAGATCGTGTTCCAGTTCGGGAGTTCGCGTTCACACCACGCGAAGATGTCCGTGATGATGCGCAGGGAGGCTCGCGGCGGGTAGATAAATGTGCCGCGCGCAATGTACTCCTTGAGCACGTCGTTCTGAATCGTGCCCGACAGGCGATCGAGCGACGCGCCCTGGCGGCGCGCCACGCCGACGTACAGCGCCAGCAGGATGATCGCGGTTGAGTTGATGGTCATCGATGTCGACACGCGATCGAGCGGGATCTGGTCGAAGAGCACCGCCATGTCTTCGATCGAGTCGATCGCCACTCCGACGCGTCCCACTTCGCCGGCCGCCATGGCATGGTCCGAGTCGTAGCCGATTTGCGTCGGCAGGTCGAACGCCACACTGAGCCCGCTGACGCCCTGCGCCAGCAAATAGCGATACCGGGCGTTGGATTCCGCTGCCGTGCCGAAGCCGGCGTACTGGCGCATCGTCCACAAACGCCCGCGGTACATCGTTGGCTGAATGCCGCGTGTGTACGGAAATTCTCCCGGAGCTTCCATTCGCGCATTCTAGCAAGCGCGGATCTTGGTCGTCGGCGTTTTCGCGCGGCGCCGCGCGTTGACACTCCGTACACGCGCTGCGTACAATGACCGCCACGCGGCGCATCCAGCGCTGCGTTGTTGCACGGACTCCCCGGAAATGCGGGACCGGTGTCTGGCGGAGGGTCGCATGGAATCACGCGTCGATTCGGTCATGCAACAACTGGCCCGGGAGTTGTCCGAAGCCATCGCCGCGGCTGTGGCCGCGGATCCCCGCATCGAAGCGTGCCGCGAAAAAGCCAGGTCCGAAGGCTACGAGCTCACGTTGTCGCTCGATGCGTCGGTCGGTTTCGTGGCGACACCCGGCGCGCCGGCTGCCGCGAAAGCGATGGCGCCGTCGCGATCATTGCTGCGACCGGTGGCGGAGATGACCACCACCGACCGCCGTTTCCTGAAGTCGCTCCGCATTGCCGCGGACGAACCCGCAGAAAAACACGCCGAGTAACTGATTCAGATCCGATCGATTCTGGTCAGGCGCGGCCGGAGGCCTGTTTGGCCACGGCGTCGGCCGCCTGCTTTGCCGCGTCTGCGTCCCCGAGGTAGCGGTGTCCGCGCGGACGCAGATCGTCGTCGAGATCGTAGACCAGCGGGATGCCGGTGGGGATGTTGAGTTCGACGATGTCCTGGTCGGAGATGTGGTCGAGGTACTTCACCAGCGCGCGCAGGCTGTTGCCGTGGGCGGTGATGAGGACGCGGCGGCCGGACTGAATCGCCGGCGCGATCGTGCCGTGCCAGTAGGGCAGAAATCGCTCGACCGTATCTTTGAGCGCTTCGGCGCAGGGCAGATCGCCCGGTGCCAGCGCGGCGTACCGCGCGTCGTGTGACGGATGCCGTGGATCGTCGACCGTCAACGGGGGCGGCGGCAGTTCGTAGCTGCGGCGCCAGATCTTGACCTGGGCCTCGCCGTGTTTTTCGGCCGTCTCGGCCTTGTTGAGGCCCTGCAAGGCGCCGTAGTGCCGTTCGTTCAGTCGCCAGTGCCGCTCGACGGGGATCCACAGGAGGTTCAGTTCGTCGAGCGCCATCCAGCAGGTACGGATGGCGCGCGTCAGGACGGAGGTGTAGGCGATGTCGAACGTGAAGCCGTCCTGCTTGTGGACGCGGCCGGCCTCGAGCGCTTCCGCGCGTCCCTTGTCGGTGAGATCAACGTCCGTCCACCCGGT
>CAYHEX010000214.1:0-7831 GCA_964355365.1 uncultured Solibacteraceae bacterium
CAGCCCGCACCTGCCCGCACCTGCTCGCACCTGCCCGCACCTGCCCGCACCCGTTCTCTGGTTCGTCCTTTCCTTCGCCGCCTCGCTGTGCCTGTTTTCCGTGAACACGTATCTGGCGACCGATGTCGCGTCGTTCCCGTTGTTGTTCGCGGTGCCGCTCGCCATCTTCCTGCTCGGATTCGCGCTGGGATTCTCCGCGTGGGCGGAGCGCGCGGGACGCTGGCTGTCTGTGTTCGCCATGGGGGCCGCGGGCGCAGCGCTCTGGTACCTGCTGCGCATGGCCACGCCTGCGAGCAATGTGTTCGATCTGCCGTTGCCGCTGCTGGCCCTGGCCGGGCTCGTCGCGGCGTTGTCCGCGCGTCTTGCCGCCACGCGTCCGCATGACGATGGCCTGCCGGTGTTCTACACGATCATCGGCATGGGCGGTGTGGCGGCGGGGATCGTGTCGGTGCTGCTGCTGCCGTGGGGTTGGACGCGACTGACCGCGCCGATGCACGACTGGACGTTGATGCTCGTCAACTCGACCGTGCCGGAATACCCCCTGGCGCTGCTGCTCGGTCTGTGGCTCGTGGCGCGCGGCTGGCCGATGAAGCTGATGGCGGCCGTGGCGCTCGTGGCCGTGTGCACCACGACCGAGCCGTCCTACGGTTCCGTGCGGCTGTTCGAAGCGCGGAACTTCTACGGCACGCTACGCGTGCTCCGCGAGGCCATCACCTCCAGCACGCGACTGAAGAACGGGACCACGCTGCACGGCTTCGAGGTCACCGGCGGATCCGGGCAGGCCACGAGTTACTACCACCCGTCGAGCCCGATCGGCCAGATCATCACCCGCCTGATGCCGCGCCACGTGATGGCAATGGGCCTGGGCGTCGGCACACTTGCCGCGTACGCCCAACGCGGCGATCAATACACGTTCCTCGAGATCAACCCGCTGGTTGAGGAGATCGCGAGTCGCTCCGGCTACTTCTCGTATTTGCGCCGCGCGCGTCAACGCGGCGCCGAGATCGACGTCCTCCTGGGCGACGGCCGGATGCTGGCCGCCACACTGCCCGATCAACAGTGGGATCTCATCGTCCTCGACGCGTTCGCCTCCGACTCCATCCCTGTGCATCTGCTGACGCTCGACGCGCTGCGCGAATACAGCGGCAAAGTGACGGCGCACGGCGTGATTGCGGTCCATGTGTCGAACCGCTTCTTTGACCTCGGGCCGATGGTCGCGGCGGCGGCCGAGGCGATGGGGTGGCGCTGGGCGATTCAGTCGCGAACGCAGGAAGAAATCGACGAGAGTTCGTCCACATGGATGATGCTCGTCCGCGACGACTCGACGGCCGCGGGGCTCGGGTTGAACACGAAACCCTGGGAACACCCGGCGATTCCCGCAGGTGTGGCCCCCTGGACCGACGATTGGGCCAATCTCCTGGGCCGGCTCAAGGTGGTGGCGGAGCGCCTGCACACGAAATTTGAGGCGCAGTAGGACTTAGGACGACAGGAGCGACTCTTTCCGCTACACTGTTATTCAGTCGGATCGCCTCCCCAGCCGACAAGGAGTTCTTTATGCGCTCGATGGTTCGTGCCGCCGCTGTGGCGGTCGCTCTTGCATTCGCCGTTCCGGCTCTCCCGGTCTTCGCGCAGAAAGCGCCAGCCGCGGTTGTGTCGTGGACGGTCGTGACCATGAAGGACGTGCCGCTGAAGGTTCGCGACGCGCAACGGCGGGTCTTCCCGCGCACCAAGGTCACCAAGTACGAGCAGGCCGGCACCGGCAAGACGGCGACCTACCGCCTGACGATGACGGGCAAGCGGGCGGACGCCACGTTCACCGCGGGCGGCAAACTGGTCGAAAGCAAGAAGAAGTAGTTCGACTCGGCCGTAGCCGCGTGTGCGCCGCCATGCGCACCGCGCTCTGCGAGGGGGCCGGTCATTTGCGGATGGTGATGCTGGCGCCGTCCGGAATCGGTTCGGGTCCGGCGAGGATGACGTGCTCGCCGGCGGTGAGTCCCGAGATAATCTGCGTGCGTTCGTGGGCCACGAGTCCGACCATCACCGACTTGCGGTGGGCCTTGCCGTCCGTGCCGGCGACCATGACGTAAGCGTCCATGCCTTCATGCAACACCGCGGAGGTCGGCACGACCATCGCGTTCTTCCGCTCGTCGCTCATGATCTCGACCTGCACGGCCATGCCGACCGTGAAGACCACGGCGCCGGCCGCTGTGGCGCCGGTCGGTGCCGCCGCGGGCGCCGGGTTCTTCGGCAGGGTGATGCGCACGTCGCCTGTGGCGGCCCCGCTATCGACGGCCGGCGGAATTGTGAGCACGGTGCCTTCGATCAGCGACGCGTCGGACGGATTGAAGATGCGGGCGATCTTGCCGGGACCGACCAGCGGCAATTGCGCGACCGGCACGGCGGCCACAATCTCGAGCCGCGCCGGATCGATGAGGCGCAACACCGGGTCGCCGGAACTCGCATCCACCAGGTCGCCGAGATTGTGCCAGCGACGCGCGACGACGCCGGCGAAGCGCGCGGTGATCACCACGCGCGCGGCGAGGATCTCGGCGGCCTGCTTGCCGCTGGTCGCCTGACCGAGCGCGGATTCCGCTTCCTGCTGCTCGCGCCGCGCCTCGTCCGTTTCACGCTGCGACGCGATGCCGCGGTCCAACAGGCCCGAGAGGCGCGTGGCGTTGCTGCGCGCGGCCTGCACGCGCGCCGTGGCCGCCGAGGTTTCGGCCACACGCGCGGCCAGCTCCGCGATCAGCGACGGCACTTCAAAGCGCACGAGCAGATCGCCTGCCTTGACGACCTCGCCTTCGGCTTTCGGCATCTCCACGATCCGGCCGCTCTCGGGCGCGGTGATGGTCCAGTCGGCGCCCGGTGACGGCGTGACGGTGCCGGTGACGGTGACCGACGCGCGGATCGACTCGAGCGTGACGGGCTCGGCGTTCACGAACATCGGCCCCGTCATCTCGACGGTTTCGACTTCAGCGTTGTTGCAGGCGGCCGCCAAGAGGCCGGCGACGGTGATGAGCGCTGCGAGGCGAAGGTGTCGGGTCATCTGCGTGATGCGCCGAAGGCGCGCTCCAAGGCACTTCAAGAGTGAAGAGTGCCGTCTGAATATCCCACAAAACGGCGCAGCGCGGGCGAATCAGCGACAATGGCGCGTGCGCATTCTGTATGTCAACGATGACGCGCGCATGCGCGCGCGTGACGGTGCCGCATGACGCGACCACGCGCACGAACCTCCGTTCCTCACGTGGTGATCGCCGGCGCGGGCATGGCCGGCCTGGCCGCCGCGCGCGCGCTCTCGGCGCGCGGTGTGCGCACCACGGTGTTCGATGCGCGCGATCGCGTCGGTGGCCGCGTGTGGACCATCCGCGACGGGTTTCAGCAGCGGCAGCATGCCGAAGGCGGCGCCGATTTGCTCGAGAGCGATCAGACGGCCGTGATCGCGTTGGCGCGAGAACTGCGGCTGCCGCTCGTGCCGATTCTCAAGCGAGGCTTCGGGTTGTACGGCACCGGCGCGAACGGCCGCCTGGCGATGCAGAACAGCTCGCGCAATCTCGCCGCGCTGTTTGCGCCGTTCTGGCCCGCCGTCGAAGCGTATCGGTTGATCGAAGGACGGTGGGGTAGTCCCATCGCCCGCGCGCTCGCACGCGAATCGGTGGCCGAGTACCTCACGCGCATCGGCGCCAGCCAGGCGGCCATCGCGCGCATGCGCGGACTGCGCGGTTTCTTTCTGGCCGATCCGGAGGATCTGTCCATGATCGCGCTCGTCGATTTCCTGTCCACCGACGGGTTCGGCGGTGACGGCACGACGTATCGCGTGAAAGGCGGCAACGATCTTCTGGCCACGGCGGCAGCGGCGGCGCTGCCGTCACCGGTGCAACTGCGCACGGTGCTGCGACGTGTGCGGCACACCGATCACGGGGTGGTCGTGACCGTGGAAGACGGCGCCGGGCGGCAGGAGATCGCAGGTGACGCGCTGATCGTGACGCTTCCCGCCACGGCGGTGCGCGAGGTGGTGTTCGAGCCGGCGCTGCCCGCCGCGCAGTGGGACGCGATCGGCTCGTTGAAGTACGGCGGCGCCACGCGCGTGCTGCTGCAGTTTGCCTCTCGCTTCTGGGTGCGCGCCGGTCGTCCCCGCGCGTTCGGGTCGGATCTGTCGACGGGTGCGGTGTGGGACGGCAACGAGCAGCAGGCTAGTCGGGCGGGCATCCTCAGCTTTCTGTCGGGCGGGCGCGCCGCCGACGAGATGGTCTCGCTCCTGAACGCCGAGGGCGCGAACGGCGTCGTGGATCGCATCCGATGGCTGGGACGGCCGTCGCGTTTGCTCGCATCGCATCTGGTCCGATGGAACGACGACCCGTGGGTGGGTGGCGGCTACGCGGTCTTTGATCCGGCATTCGATCCGGAGGATCGCGATCGGCTGGCGCTTCCGTATGGCCGCATCAGTTTCGCGGGCGAGCACACGAGCATTCGATGGCAGGGCTACGTCAATGGCGCCATCGAGAGCGGCCGGCGTGCCGCGGCGGAGACGCTGACGGACCTGGTCCTGCCGTAAGATCAGGGGGCTCGTATGCTGCCTGCCTTTCTTCGCCCGGCGTTTCCCGATGCGGGACGGTTGATTGTTCAAACCCCGGCGCTGACGTCGCTGGCCGCCGGCCAGGTGTTTGGCGGGCGTGTGCTGAACGCCGGGTGCGGTGAGGGCGGCTACTGCCGCTGGCTCGAGTCGATGCCGGCCGTGACGCGCATCGACAACATCGACGTTGTTGTGCCGCCGGAATTCCTGGTGTGGCATCGCGATCCCCGCCACCACGTTCAGGTCGGATCGCTCACGGCGTTGCCGTACGCCGACGGGTCATTCGATGCGGCGCTCTGCACGGAGGTCATCGAACACATCGCCGATCATGAGGTGGCCGCGGCCGAGTTGGCGCGCGTGCTCAAGCCGGGGGGCGTGCTGATCGCCTCCGTGCCGCTGCGGCCGGCGCCGTTCGATCCCAACCATGCGCGTCAGGACTACACCGTGGAGTCGTTTCGCGCGCTGCTGGCCGGCGCGGGATTTGTGGTGGAGGAGCACCGCACGTGCTGCCACGCGCTGCTGCGCTCAGTGATGCACTACTGGCGCGCGCCGCTGGTTCGCTTCGGCGCGAACCGCACGCCCTACATCCCCAACGCGCTCATGTCGCTGCTGGCGAACGCCGACCGCGCGTTTCGTATCGGACAGCCGTGGGACTTGGTGGTAAGGGCGCGTCAAGGGCAGAGGGCAGAGGGCAGAGGGCAAAGGCGAGGGGAAAGGTAAGAGGGAGAAGGAAGGTCGAGGTCGGCCTCTCGTGCCTTTTGCTTCCTGTTCCCTTTTTCCTTTTCCCTCGCCTCTGCCCTTTGCCCTCTGCCCTTTGCCCTTCTCAGGTTTCTGTCTCCGTCTATCTCTCCGGCAGGTCTCCATAGAAGCGCCAGTTGATGTCCATGTCGCGCGTCAGCTTCTGCTTGGTGAGGCCCAAGCGGATCAACGCCATCGGCATGTTGCCCTGGCGCATGATCTCGTCGTGGAACGCCTTGTTCGTCATCTGCTTGCCGTCGACGAGTTCCTTGCGCAGGCCGCGCAGCTGCAGGCCGCCGAGCAGATACGCCGCCTGATAGAGCGGCTGATTCTGATACTGCGGAGACTCGAACGACCGGCGCACTTCGGCCGCCGCGTTGTCGGGTTCGTGGCCGACGCGATCCACGAGAAAGTCCACCGCCTGCTTCGGCGTCCAGAGGCCCATGTGGAAGTTGAGCGAGAAGATGATGCGCGCGCAGCGGTGCATGCGCCAGAAAAGCGCGCCGACCTTCTGCTCCGGCGTCTTGTGGAACCCGAGCTCGTACATCGTCAATTCCCAGTAGAGCGGCCAGCCCTCACCGTAGAACGGCCCGCCGCTCGTGAGGCTCGGACGATACTCGCGATACCGCTGATTGAGGTAGCCGACGAGGTTGTGGCCCGGGATCATCTCGTGAAACGCCGTGGCGTGCGAGAACCCGGGGTTGTTGCCGCGCATGCTCTGCATCCGCGTGTCGTAGTCCATCGTATCGGTCGGGTACGACACCAGAATGTGATCCCCGCCGAGGAAGAACGGCGAGGTCAGCTGCGCCTCCGGCGACAACATCGTCATGTGCAATGACTCGGCGCCGACGGCCGGCACCGTGAGGAGGTCGTTGGTGCGCAGGTAGCCCACGGCTTCGTTGAGCAGGTCCATGATCATGCGCGGCTGTCCGCCCGGCGGCACGGCGCCTTGTTTGGTCTTCTCGATGGCCTTCTTCCAGTCGTCGCCGAAGCCCATCTCGCGCGCCGCCTTCTTCATCTCGTTCTCGCACCACGCGAATTCCTTGTTCGCGAGCGCGATGAGCTGCTCGGGCGTGTAGGGAATCATGTTGTCGCCGAGATCCGAGATCAGCCCCTCGCGGCCCCGCGGTTTGCCGGTGATCTTCGACGCATCCGGACGAAACGCCGGACCGGGCGGAATGGCCTGACCGGCGCGCGCGATGTCCGTCTCGGCGCGCCACTTGATGTAGAGATAGTCGACCTGCGCGTTGCGTGAGAGCGTGTCGAAGTCGAGCGACTTCAGCGCCGTGAGCCAGGCCGCGTTGTTGCGCGGCGCAGGCGCCGAACCCGCTGGCGTCGCCGAACCCGCTGGCGTCGCCGAAGCCGCCGAAGGCGGCGAAGGCGTGCCGCGGCCACCGCGACCGCCACCAGCCCCGTTGAAGCGGACGACGATATCGCGCATCTCGTCCTGCGGCAGCGCAAGGATTTCATTCAGGTCGGGCACGGAGGCGAACTTCGGCGCCGACGCTGCCGGAATCGGAGCGACCGACAGCGGTCGAACCGCGACGCTGGCGTCCGCCACCTGTTCGCGGAGGAACTTCGCGTAGTCGGTGAGCGCCTGATTGATCTGCTTGGCCGGCGTGCGCATCCACCACGAGAACAGCGGGTCGTAGCCGTCGTAGAAGCTGTTCCATTCCGCGATGGCCAGACGAATGGCGTCGGTGGCCTCGGCGGCCCGATTGGCACTCGCCGCGTTCATCTTCTCTGGTGGCCCCGCGATCGTGGTGTTGATCCAGGTCCTGACTTCGTGTGCCGTGCGCGCCGACGCCTCAGGATTCACATCGTCGACGCGAATGCGCGCCTCGACAAGTGCGACCAGCTTCGGCGAGAACGGCACCGCCGGCGCGATCTGTGTGAGGGTGAGGTGTTCAGCTTCGAGTTGCGTGAGGTTCGTCTCGATCGATGCCTGCAACGTCTTGAGGTCGGTGGCCGCCGCCGGCGTGAGCTTCGCGGTCGGCAGTTTGGCGAGCGCCGTCTGCCAGTCGAGATCGAAGCGCTTGAGGCGTGCGAGCCGCGCCGGTGACACCGGCACCGGACCTTGAGTTGGCGCGCTCGCCGTGCCGGCTGCGCCGGCGCCACCACCTCGGCGTCCGCCGCCCATGTTGAAGCCACCCGGGCCTGCGAAATTCTGATTCAGCGCGGCGCGGTCCGCGGTGTAACGCGTGACGACGAGCCGCATCTCGCTCACCGGTTTCGCCAAGAGGGGCTTGAGATCCGCAGGAACCACCGGATCCTGTGCCTGCAGCGTCGGGATGGCGAGCGCGAACAGCGTGAGAACTACTACGGCCAGTCGTCGTGCGGTCATGCGGCGAACACCTCGGTTGACGAGATTACAGCAAACAGTGCGCACAGGTGCGGGCGGGTGCGGGCAGGTGCGAGCAGGTGCGGGCGGGTGCGGGCAGGTGCGGACAGGTGCGCACAGGTGCGGGCGGGTGCGGGCAGGTGCGCACAGGTGCGCGCAGGTGCGCCCATGATCTCGAGCCT
>CAYHEX010000215.1:0-7813 GCA_964355365.1 uncultured Solibacteraceae bacterium
CCGCGCCTCCTGCCCGACATGGGTGTGAAGGTCACGTTCCTGCGCGACGACAAGGACAAGGCCCAGCCGACCGTTGCGCTTCGTCCGGTCACGCTCGTGCCGAAGGCGGCGATCGTCACCGAGAAGGACCAGACCTATGCGTTCGTCGTTCGCGGCGAGCGGGTCGAGCGCGTGGCCGTGCGTGTGGGCGGCACCGACGGCGACCGCGTCGAGATTCTGGCCGGATTGTCTGCGGGCGATCGTGTGGTGGTCTCACCGCCGGCGGCGCTCGCATCCGGCGCCTTGATTTCCGTCAAATCGTAACTCGTCAACACCCCGCAGGAGTCCGTCCATGAGTTCGAATGCCCTCGTGAACATCACCAACGTCCACAAATTCTTCAAGCGCGGATCCGAGCGCGTGGATGTGCTGAACGGCGTCAACCTCACCGTGCCCCAGGGCGACTTCCTCGCGCTGATGGGCCCGTCGGGATCCGGCAAGACGACGCTGCTCAACTTGATGGGCGGGCTCGACACGCCGACGAGCGGATCGGTGGAAGTGGCCGGCGTTCAAATCGACAAGCTCGGCGGCGGCGCGCTGTCGAAGTGGCGGTCGCAGAACATCGGCTTCGTCTTCCAGCTCTACAACCTGCTGCCAGTGCTGACGGCCCAGAAGAACGTCGAGTTGCCGCTGCTGCTTACGAACCTGGGGCGATCCGAGCGCGCCAAGCGCGCCGCGATCGCGCTCAAACTCGTCGGCCTGGCGGACCGCGTGCGCCACTATCCTCGGCAGTTGTCGGGCGGCCAGGAACAGCGCGTGGGCATCGCCCGCGCGATCGTCACCGATCCGACGCTGCTGCTCTGCGACGAGCCCACGGGCGACCTGGATCGCAAGTCGGGCGATGAAATTCTGGACCTGTTGCACACGCTCAACCGCGAGCACGGCAAGACGATCGTGATGGTCACGCACGATCCGCGCGCCGCCGAGCGCGCCACGCGCACGATCCACCTCGAGAAGGGCACCCTCATGTCGGAGGTTACGGCATGAAGTACTTCTCCCTGATCTGGCGGAACCTGATGCGCCGCAAGACGCGCACGGGGTTCACGCTCCTGATGATCTTCATCGCGTTCGTGCTCTACGGGTTTCTGATGACCGTTCGCGCGGCGTTCGTCGGCGGCGTTGAAGTGGCCAGCGCCGAGCGGCTGATCATGACGCACAAGGTCAGCCTCATTCAGTTGCTCCCGATCTCGTACGAGCAGCGGATCCGCACGACACCCGGCGTCACCGCGGTGACGCACAGCACCTGGTTCGGCGGCACGTATCAGGATCTGGCGAACCAGTTCGCCGTCATGGCCGTCGATCCGGCGCCGTTCATGGACATGTACCCCGAGTTCAAACTCACCGACACCGAGAAGAAGGCGTGGCTGGCTGACCGTCTCGGGGTGATCGTGGGCCGCGACAGCGCGAATCGCTTTGGCTGGAAGGTTGGCGACCGCGTGCCGATCAAAGGCACGATCTGGCAGCCGAAGCAGGGCGACACGTGGTTCTTCAATATCTCGGGCATCTACGACGGCGACAAGGCCATCGACAAGACCACCTTCTATTTCCGCTACGACTATCTCGACGAGAATCGCCGGGGCGCGTACGGACAGGTGGGCTGGTACACGATGCGCGTTGCCGATCCGAACCGCTCCGCTGAAATTGGCTCAACCGTCGACGCACAGTTCGCCAACTCGTCGGCTGAGACCAAGACGTCGCCGGAAAAGGCCTTCATGCAGGGCTTCGCCAATCAGATCGGCAACATCGGTTTCATGATGGTCAGCATCGTCAGTGTCGTCCTCGTGTTGCTGCTGCTCAACGTCGCCAATCAGATGGGACAGTCGGTGCGCGAGCGCACGAGCGAGATCGGCGTCCTGAAGACGCTCGGTTTCTCAAACGGGCTGGTGCTGTCGCTGCTGCTGGCCGAGTCCATGCTGATCGCGGTCATTGGCGGCGCAGCCGGGCTCGGCGTTGTGTATCTGCTCGTCCAGAGCGGCGGGTTCAACAACGCGTTTTTGCCGGTCTTTGTCTTCGGCACGCGCGACCTGATCGTGGGCTTCGCGCTCTGTGTCGGCCTGGGCCTGCTGGCCGGCATCTTCCCGGCCACCTCGGCCATGCATCTGCGCATCACCGACGCGCTCAGAAAGAACTGAGGCACAACGATCATGATCCAGTGGATCACTCAGACCATCGCGGTCACGCTCCTCAGCATCCGTACGATTCCACAGCGGCTGAGCTCGTCGACGGTTTCCATGGCCGGTATCGCCGGCGTCGTCATCGTCTTCATCGCCGTGCTGTCGATCGGCGAGGGCTTCAAGTCCGCGATGCAGGATGCCGGTTCGCCGGCGCGCGTGATCGTCATGCGCGCGGGCGCCGATTCGGAGATGTCCAGCGGCATCGGCGGGCCGGAGGCCGACCTCATTCGGCAGGCGCCGGGCGTCCTGCTCGACAGCAACCGGCCGGTGGCCAGCGCCGAGCTGTTTGTGATCATCGACCGCAACAAGCGCACAACAGGCACGGCGGCCAACATTCCGCTTCGCGGCATCGAACCGATGGCGCTGCAGGTGCGCAACGAGGTCAAGATCACCGATGGCCGCATGCTGCAGTTCGGCACCAACGAGGCCATCGTCGGCCGCTCCGCGCTTGGGCAGTTTTCGGGAATGGACCTCAACTCCGAGATCAAGTCCGGTCAACTGACGTTGAAGATCGTCGGTGTTTTTGAGGACAAGGGCAGCGTGGCCGAGAGCGAACTCTGGGCCGACTCCAAGCTGATTCAGGACGTGTACCGCCGCGGCAATTCGTACCAGTCGGTGCTCGTGCGGCTCGATTCGCCGGCGTCATTCGACGCGTTCAAGAATGCGCTCACCACCAATCCGCAGCTGAACGTGCAGGTGAGGCGCGAGACCGAGTATTACGCCGCGCAGTCAGAGACGATGTCTGCGCTGATCAAAGGCATTGGCTACACCATCGCCTTCCTCATGGGCCTTGGCGCGATCTTCGGCGCGATCCTCACGATGAACACCGCCGTGGCCGCGCGGACGCGCGAGATCGCGACGCTGCGCGCGCTGGGCTTCAACACGATCTCCGTGCTGATCTCGGTGCTGGGCGAGTCCATGGCGTTGGCGGCCATCGGCGGCCTGGCGGGCGGGCTCCTCGGCTTTGTGGCGTTCAACGGCTATCAGACCTCGACGATGAACTTCCAGACGTTCAGCCAGATCGCGTTTGCGTTCCGGGTCACGCCCAGCCTGCTCGTGCAGGGCCTGACCTACGCGCTCGTGATGGGATTTATTGGTGGTGTGGTTCCGGCTATCCGCGCCGCCCGTCTGCCGATATCATCCGCCTTGCGTGAACTGTAGCCACTCCACTCGAACGGCCTGATGAAGGTCGTCCTCGCCTGTAATTTCCCGAAGGACGAGAAGCTCGGCTCGTCGAGGGTGCCGTTGCGCCTGTCGGCGGCCCTGGGCGCGCGCGGCGTTGACGTGTCGTTGGTCTTCGCGGAAGATCTTCGGCATTTTGGCAGCAGCCGCATCGAGCAACTCACCGCGCCCTGGCGGATGGCGCGCGCGTTGATGGATCGCGCGCGCGACGCCGACGTCGTGGACATCGCCGGTGGCGACGCGTGGGTCTACGAACGGTTCGCGCGGCGCCGGCGTCCGACGCAGGCGCTGGTCTCGCGATCGAACGGCCTCTGGGATCGGGCGCTCGCCGCTGACGGCCACATTGCGAAGACCGCGCTCCGCGCGCTTCTGAGCGGCGTCTACCAGCAGCACATCGTGTGTCGATGGGAGCGCGCGTCCATCGTCTCTTCGGACATCGCCGTCTTTGGGTCGAACGACGACGGGGATGAGATCGTGCGGCGCGGATGGAAGACACGGGACGGTGTGGCAGTCGTGGCCCCTGGCATCGATGACTACGGCGACTCACCGGTGCTGCTGAATGCGCGGCGGGACGTGGCGTTTGTCGGCACGTTCTTCCGCCGCAAGGGCAGCGACATCGTCGCGGCGGCGATGTCGCAGGTGCTCAGGGCCAGGCCGTCGGTTGGCATCACGTTCTTCGCGCCCGGCGTGCCGGATTCATGGGTATTGGACGGCTTCGACCCCTCCGTGCACGATCGGATCACGGTCCGGCAGCCGCTGCCGGCGGAGGTTCTGGCGCGCGAATTGGGCCGATTCGCCGTGCTGGTGTTCCCGACGCGCTATGAGGGCTTCGGCCTCGTGGTGCTCGAGGCGATGCGCGCGGGACTTGCCGTGGTCACCACGCCGACCGGCGCCGGCAGGGATGTGGTCCGTGACGGCGTCAATGGACTGGTGGTGCCGATTGAGGATGTCGCGGCGACTGCGGCGGCCGTGACGCGCCTGATCGACGACCCGGCGTTGCGCATTCAGTTGGCCCAGGAAGCGGTCGCGGAGGCGCGGGGCCGGCTCTGGTCGCGAACCGCGGCGGAGTTGACGGCTGTCTACGAACGCGCCCTCGCGCTCGCCGCGCGGCGGAAGCCGTTTCATTCGTAGTTTCACTCGTAGTCGCGGACCTTCAGGTCCGCGAAGGACCTTTAGGTCCGCGAACCCGGACCGTCGACCAGGACCGTAGACGAGGACCGTGGACCTGAAGGTCCACGGCTACGAGTGGCAACCACAGCCTCGGCCCATCGTAGTCGCGGACCTTTAGGTCCGCGAACCCGGACGGTGCGCCGGCAGACTCCGTGGCATAGCCCATGCACGCGCCGTGGCATGCGAAACCGTTCAACGCGTTTGATGTCATTCAACTACTCAGGATGTCACCGCTATTCCCTGACGTTCTGCACGGCCGCGCGCGAGCGTTGGTTCATCGAAGCCGCTGTGGTCGGGGTAATGCTGACCCAAGTCGCCCGTGCGGCAGACATCGAGGGGTTCAATGTTCTCGCCTACTGCGCAATGCCCGACCACGTGCTTCTGCTCGTCGAAGGACGAGTGGCCACAAGTGATGCCCGGCGCTTCATCAAGCTGGCAAAACAACTGACCGAGTTCGCCCATCGGCGCGAATGGCGTCGGCCGCTGTGGCAGGCCTCGGGCTGGGACCGGGTCTTGCGCCGAGAAGAGAACACCTGGGACGTGATCCGCTACATCCTCGCGAATCCTGTGAGAGCCGCCTTGGCCGCCGAGCCGCTCGATTACCCGCACAGCGGGTCCTTCGTCTACGACCGGGCGGACCTGATGGCGGCATTCCACCGCGATGCCTGACCGTGGACCTGAAGGTCCACGGCTACGAGAGTCTGGCTCTGCTCTGCCCGTCGTAGCTCTGCCCGTCGTAGTCGCGGACCTTCAGGTCCGCGATGTCCGACCGTCGACCAGGACCGTGGACCTCAAGGTCCACGGCTACGAGTGTCTGGCTCAGCCTGTCGTAGTCGCGGACCTTTAGGTCCGCGATGTCCGACCGTCGACCAGGACCGTGGACCTCAAGGTCCACGGCTACGAGGGTCAGGCTCTGCCTGTCGTAGTCGCGGACCTTTAGGTCCGCGAACCCGGACTCGTGTCGGACGGGCCCCGGCGCCGTGTAGACTCATGCCATGCGCTCGCGCAGCCTAACGGGCCTGTTCTTTCTGGCGGTGATCCTGCTCTTTGCGGTCCCGTCCTTCTCGATCTATTACACCGATTGGCTCTGGTTTCAGGAGCTGGGCTACGCGCAGGTCTTCCTGCGTTCCCTGAACGCGCAGGCCGCGGTGTTTGCCGCAGTCTTTGCGGTGGCGTTTGCGTTCCTCTACGGCAACCTCCGTCTCGCGCAGCGCGAGTTGAAGGCGCCGCGACTGGTGTTCGGGCAGACCGTGGACGGTCAGCCGATCCAGATCGAGCGCGCCGGCGTGGCCCGCCTTGCGCTGATCGGCTCCACGGTCTTGTCGGCCATGCTCGCGCTCTCGTCGGCGTCAGACTGGATGGCGTGGATCTCGTTCTTCCGCGCAGTGCCGTTTGGCGTGACAGATCCGCTGCTCGGTCGCGACGTGTCGTTCTATGTGTTTCGTCTGCCGGTGTTCGACGCGATCCGGCAACAGTCTCTGCTCCTCACGGTGATCTGCCTGGCCGGCGCCAGCTTCATTTATCTGATGGGCGGCAACGTCGCCGCGGAGCCGCGCTACGGCATCGCGTTCTGGCCGCGCCTGCGCCTCGGCCGACAGGCGCGCACGCACCTGTCCTGGCTCGTGGCGATTGGCCTCGCGCTGATGGCGTGGGGCGCCTGGCTGGACCTGCCGCGCACGCTGATCACGCCGGCCTCCGGAGATACCGCCGCGGTGATTTTTGGCGCGTCGTACACCGACGTACACGCGATGATGCCGATCCTGCGGCTGAAGCTGGTCATTCTCTCTGCCGGCAGCCTGCTCGCCATCTGGCATGGTCTCAGTTCGCAGCGTTGGCCGGTGCCGGTGGCCATCGCGATCTACTTCGTCACGACGATCGGCGGCTCGCTCTACGGCTCCTTCATGCAGCAGTTCGTCGTCACGCCCAACGAGCAGGACAAGGAACAGCCGTACATCGTTCACAACATCGAGGCCACGCGACGCGCGTACGCCCTGGACAAGGTGGACGAGAAGGAATTGACGGGCGACGCGGAACTCGAGCCCAAAGACATCATCGCCAATGCGGAGACGATTGCGAACGTCCGGTTGTGGGACCACCAGCCGCTGCTGCAGACGTTCGCGCAGATTCAGGAAATCCGCACGTACTACGACTTCGTGTCGGTCGACAACGACCGCTACTGGATCGACGGCAAACAGCGCCAGGTGATGTTGTCAGCGCGCGAGCTCAACACGGACAGCCTGCCGAATCAGTCGTGGGTCAACAACCGCCTCAGCTTCACGCACGGCTACGGGCTCACGCTCGGACCGGTGAATCAGGTCACCACCGAAGGCCTGCCGGTGCTGTTCATCCGCGACCTGCCGCCGAAATCGACCAAGGACCTTCCGGTCAACGAGCCGAGCATCTACTACGGCGAGCAGTCGAGCAACTACGTGCTCGTCAAGACGAACACGCAGGAGTTCCACTACCCGAAGAGCGGCGGCAAGAGCGGCGAAGACAACGTGATGACGACGTACTCGGGCACCGGGGGCGTGCCTGTGGGCGGACGGTTGCGCCGGTTGCTGCTCGCAGCGCGATTCGGCAGCAGCGAGATTCTCGTCACCAATCAACTGCGGAAGGACAGCCGCATCCTGTTTCATCGCCAGATCATCGAACGCGTGAAACAGGTGGCGCCGTTTCTCGAATTCGACCGCGACCCGTACATGGTCGTGGACGGCGGGCGCCTGTTCTGGATGATCGACGCCTACACGACGACGGCGAACTATCCCTACGCCTCGCGCATCTTGGACCGGGCGGGAGAGCGCATCAACTACATGCGCAACTCGGTCAAAGCCGTGATCGACGCGTATAACGGGACGACGACGTTCTATTTGGCGGAGCCATCGGACCCGCTGGCGCTGACGATCGCGAATATCTTTCCGGGTCTGCTCAAACCGCTCAACGAGATGCCGACGGGGTTGCGGCAGCACGTGCGGTATCCGGAAGACATCTTCGCGATTCAATCGGCGGTATTTGCCACGTACCACATGACCAATCCCGGCGTCTTCTACAACAAGGAAGACCAGTGGCAGGTGCCGCTGCTCGACGCCGGTGAACGGTCCGCCCATGCCATTCAGCCGTACTACACGATCATGAAACTTCCGGGCGAGAAGCATCCGGAGTTCATTCAGATGCTGCCGTTCACACCGCGGCTGAAGGACAACCTCTCGGCGTGGATGGTGGCCCGCAGTGACGGCGATCAGTACGGCAAGCT
>CAYHEX010000216.1:0-7798 GCA_964355365.1 uncultured Solibacteraceae bacterium
GCGCGTGCAGCGGGAAGTAGCGCGCGCCAGGCGCGAGCGCAGGGGACACAGGTCCCCGAACGCTCACTTCTCCAGACTTTCCACCACGCTCTTGTACTTCGCCAGCCGCGACAGCTGATCCGCCGTCGGCTTGCCCACCCACCTGTCGAGGTCGTTGTAGAGCTGGCTGAGGTGGCTGACGAGCTCACGCGCGAGGCGCTTGTTCTCGGCGAGCGTCGGGCTCGCCGGCGCCTTCGCCAGCGCGCCATTCACCGCCAGCGCCCGCTTGTACAGCTCCCCGGCCGCCGTCTGCGCGTCACTCCACGCCTTGCGGTCGAGAGGCAGGATGTCGATCCGCGGATCTTCGCGGACGACGATCGGCTTGTCGAAGGTCTGGCCGTCAACGCGCAGGCGCACCGTGTACGTGCCGGTCGCCACGAACGGGCCCGCCACTCGCCCGCCGATCGGCGCGCCGTCATCGTCGACCGCCGCCGGAGTGCCGCCAGACGAGATGTCGGCGTAACGCAGATTCCAGACGATGCGGTTGACGCCGTGCTGTTTGGTCGGCGTCACGGTGTTGATGACTTTGCCGGCTGCGTTCTGAATCGTCACGGAGATGTCTGTGGGCGCGGCGCCCAGCCAGTAGTCGATGACCCCGCCGGCCGCGGGATTCTCGCCGCGAAACACCATGTCGCCCATGTGCGCCTTGAGATTCGTGTAGCGAATCATGTTCGCCGGCTTCACCGAGAACAGCGCGGCCTTCGAGGCGGCCACCGCCGGCGTCAGTTCCTGGAGCGCGCTTACGCTGTCGAGGATCCACACGCCGCGGCCGTGCGTCGCCAGAATCACATCGTTGTCGCGCGGATGCACGATCAGGTCGTTGATCGCGAGCGTCGGCAGATTCGCGCCGAACGACACCCAGTGCGCGCCGGCGTCGATCGACACGAACGCGCCGAACTCCGTGGCGAGATAGAGCAGGTTCGCGTTCTTCGCGTCTTCGCGAATCGTCCGCGCCACGCGCCCTGCCGGCAGCGTGCCCGCGATCGATCTCCACGTCTGGCCGTAGTCGGTTGAGCGATACACGTAGTTCTTGAAGTCGTCGCTGCGATGGTTGTCGATCGTCATGTAGACGGTGCCGATCGCGTGGTGCGACGGCTCGAGGCCCGCGAACCACGCGCCCTTCGGCGCGCCCGGCACCTTGTCCGCCAGATCCGTCCATGTCTTCCCGTCGTCTTTCGACACGCGCAACCGGCCGTCGTCGGTGCCGACGTAGACGAGGCCTTTCAGCCGCGGTGATTCCGCCAGTGCGGAGATCGTCGGCCAGTAGGGCACGCCGTCGTCGAGCGACAGCGTGTCGTCGGTCGGCATCCGGCCCATCAACGGCAGCGTGCGGCGGTCGATGCCGGTCGTCATGTCACCGAGGTCCTGCCACGTGCCGCCCTGATCGCGGCTGCGGAACAGATGCTGGCCGCCCGCCCAGATCGTCTTTGGATCATGTGGCGAGAGTTGGAACGGCGCGTCCCAGTTGGCGGGATGCATCGAGTTGCCCAGATCTGGCGCGGGCAGTTTCTTCGCGTAGACGTCGAAGTTGCGGCGGCCGCCGATCGCACCGGTCGGATCGCCTGGCCGAAGGTCCCCGCTCTGCCACGTCTTCGTGTCGTTGCGCACCAGTCCGAGAAACTGCGACGCCGAGTAGACAAAGCGCGGGTTGGTCGGATCGGCCGCGACAAAGAAGCCGTCGCCGCCGCAGAGCCGCTTCCAGTCTTCGTTGAGGATGCCGCTCGAGAAATACGTCGCGCTCGGCCCGGTCCAGCAGCCGTTGTCCTGCAGACCGCCGAGCACGTTGTACGGCGTCGCGTTGTCGACGGCCACGCGGTAGAACTGGCTCACCGGCAGGGACGTGACATACAGCCACTTGACGCCGCGGTCGTACGAGATCCCGATGCCGCCGTCGTCGAGCTTGATGACGTGGCGCGAGTCCTTCACGTCCACCCACACGAGACGATCGTCGCCGTGCAGCGTCTGCCGCGACGGCCGGAACGTCTTGCCGCCGTCATCCGAGAAGCTGTACGAGTTCACCATGTAGATGCGCTGGTCGTCGTTCGGATCCACGAGGATCTGACTCGCGTACATCGGCCGCGGATTCCAGTCGCTCTTGAACGTCCAGTTCTCGCCTTTGTCGTCGGACCGATACACGCCGCCCTTGCGAATGATGTAGGCCGTCGACGCGTTGTACTTCTGTCCCTGCTCGATCGAGATGTAGACGACTTTCGGATCCTTGCGATAGATCGAGATGCCGATGCGGCCGTATTCGCCGTCGGGCAGGCCGTGCCCCGTGAGCTTGCGCCACGTCGCGCCGCCGTCGGTGCTCTTGTAGAGCGCGCTGCCGGGGCCGCCGCCGTCGAATCCGAACGCCGCTCGACGCCGCTGATACGCGGCCGCATACATCACAGATGGATCCGACGGATCCATCGCCACGTCGGTCACGCCCGTGTCGTTGTTGATCTGCAGCACGGGCACCCACGACCGGCCGCCGTCGGTCGTGCGATACAGTCCGCGCTCCGCGTTCGGTCCCCACAGGTGGCCCATCGCCGCAACGAACGCCACGTCAGGATTCGTTGGATGCAACACGATGCGGCCGATGTGATGCGAGTCGCGCAGGCCGACGTTCGACCACGTCTTGCCGGCGTCCACGGACTTGTAGATGCCGTCACCCCACGACGAACTCTGCCGATTCGCGCGTTCGCCCGTGCCGACCCAGAGGATGTTCGGATTCTGCTGGTTCACCGCGATCGCGCCGATCGAGTGCACCGCTTCTTTCTCGAACACGGGCGCGAACGTCACGCCGTTATCGGTGGTCCGGAAGATTCCACCGGTCGCGCTCGCGGCGTAGAAGGTGTATGGATCTTTCTCGACGACGGCCAGGTCGACGAAGCGGCCGCTCATGTTCGCCGGCCCGATGCTGCGGGGGCGAAGCGCGGCCAGGTCACCGGCGGTGATCGGCGCCTGCGAAGACTGCGCAGGCAGTGAGATCGAGCAGAGAGACAGCACACACAGGGACAGCAGGCGCCGGAACATCGTCATGCGCCGGATTGTATGCCTAGAGCCGCGAGTTCAAAGCTCCAACATGGGGGGCCATGAGCTGAGCGGTGGTCATCGGGGTTAGTCGCGAACTCGCGCGGCCAATTGGTCGCAGAACGTCAGCAGGTCGCCGAGTTCGGCGCGTGCCACCGAATGCACGCGTGTGAAGTCGAGCACGCCGTACTGGTGCGCGACCAGATTGCGGAGCCCAGCGGCGGCGCGCAACCGATCACCCAGCGCGGCATCGATGATGCCGCGCTCTGCCAAAGTCGAGAAGACATCGCCGTACGTCTCCGGCACGGCGACGCCTTCGTCGGCGAGCCAGTGGGTGGCCAACCCGATGGTCTCTTGCAGCGCCAGAAACAGGTTCAGCGTGACGACCTCGCGCGCGGTGCGATCGGCCAGGAACGCCGCCGGTGTTTCGGGCAAGACATCACCGATGCGGGCCACGGCGTCACGAATCGCCGCGATCTTCCTCGCGAGAACGGCCGCGTCAACCACGGGCGTGCAGCACTCCCCGCACGAAGGCCGACTCGAACGGGCGATAGTCGAGATAATCCAGCACCGCCCGAACGCGGCGGTCGACCATCGCCGACCGGTCACGGACGAACACCACGACGCCATCGCGGAACGTGCGGTACGCGAGCGCCGGTGGCGCTTCGTGCAACAGGACAAGATCGACCGGCCGGCCAGACGCGCGTTCCAGATCGCTCACAAGACGGCCGACCGTGAGCGCATCGAACTCGACGCCTGTGGCAAGCCCAATCGCCACGTCCACATCGCTGTCGGCACGCGCCTGACCGCGGGCGGTCGACCCAAACGCAACGCCGTACGCGATCCGCGGATCGGCCTCCAGCACCCGGGCTAGCGCCGCCATTTGCTGGGGTGTCATGCGGTCATTCTACAGGCATGAAGAGGGACGGCGAAGGACGGCGACAACCATGTTGAAGGGTCTGACCGCCGGCCTAAAGCCGAATCCTGACACCCGCGTTGGCGACGAACCCGTCGAGCGGCGCCCAGGCCGCGCACGCGCTGCGGCGCGAAGCGCCGTCCGCGGCATGCTGATGTTAGACATCATCGCTTTGCGACTCCAGCGATCGCGTCGAGAATCGCAGATCGTGTGATCGTCTCTTGCTCTTCACGGCGAATGGTCGCCGTGCCATCGAACAGCTGGTGCCCGTAACGACCGAACTGCGAGTGATTGCCGCCGATGATCTCCACCCACCTCGTGTGTCTCGGAAGCAGACCTCGGTTCGCGAGCACTCGCTCCGGAGGCGCGATGCCGTCGTCCGACGCATAGACTTTCGTGACCGGCATCTCAAGGAACGACAAATCGTCCGCCTTCGGATGAGTCGTGCCAACCAGCACCATCGCTGACAGGGCCGTCGCATCAGAGCGTGCCAGACGGGCTGCCAACGCGGCCCCGAGTGAATGTCCCGATATCACCCAATGCGCAACCTGCGGATGGGCCGCCATCACGCCCCGCGCCAAGTCCACGGCGCCCTGTTTATTGGATTCAAGCGGTGCGAAACGGTAAGGCAGCTTGACCACGAAGACAGGGTAGCCCGCTTCAGCTACGGGGCGCAGCAGAGGGGCATACGCGGCGGCAGCGATCCCCGAACCGCAGATGAAGATCAGCGCCGCGCTGCCGTCAGACGCCGCGGGCAAAAACGCCAACGTCGTAGCGTCGTCGCGAACAGTGATCGACTGACTGCTGCGAAGGGTGTCGTCGTCGACGCCGCGAGTGCGAACAGAGTTGGCGAGCCACGACATTGAGACAACAGCCCACAGAAGGAACCCGCGTCGAAGCCACCGATGGAACGATGGCGGCCTTCGTGCTGTGGTGGCTACCGTGTCCGTCATCGAGTCATCCTGCATGTCTAACGATAGCGTTCACCAGCGGCTGCTTACGATTCGCGCGGCCGTCTGGTGCAGCGCCTTGTTATGCCGTCCGTCGGTGCCGCGTCTTTGGACGAGGCGCGACACGAGTAAGCCGTGCGAGCGTACGAAGCGCCTCGTTGACCGCCCGGCTGTCTGGAAAAACTTGGGCAACGTCCGGCTCGAGAAGCACCACGTTCGTGCCCTGCGCATATCGCGACGCCGTTACGCCACGGACGGCGTTGGAAAAATCGTATTCCGGACGCATCGTGTCGGCATCGGCGGCAGACTTTCTTGTCTTAGTGGTTTTCATATTTCCGTCTTTCATGGCCCGTCGCCAATCGGGCGCTGATGATCCGTGTTCGTGGCGGCCGCTCGGCGTACGAGACCACCACGAGCCTCGAAGCGCCTGACATCCCGAGTACGAGAAACCGCTCTTCGCCCTTGGAATGATCAGGATCCGGCATGTTCATGGCCAAGATGTCACCGAAGACGGTGGTGGCCTCATCGAAGGAGACGCCGTGGTCTTTGAGGTTCGAAGTTGCCTTCTTCGGATCCCATTCGAAGCTGTACGACACCTCGCCATCTTATCGTCGTCTCGATCGTTCCGGGAATTGAACGGCCTAACGATTGCGCTCACCCGCGAGCGCGCGCGATCTCATGCGCGCGAGTCGGGTGGAGCGCCCTGTTGGCGTTGTTCGTGGTGCTCATTCTTAGTGCTCGTGCTCTTGCCCTTGATCGTTCGCCGCCGACATACAGTTCGCCAGGTCGGCGCTCAGCCTGTTGCTCTTATGCATCCGATCTTTGCCTGATGCTCTGGTCATTCCAGCCAACGTCATATAGGTGGAAGGCGTCAATCGCTGTCGTTCGACGATGCTCGACCGCCCGTGTCCGGAACCACTCCCCCACTCGCCGCGATTATTGACGCCATCTGGCTCCGACGCAACGGCGTTTACCAGAGCCACTTACCCGAACTCAGCCCGATCAGAACCGGGAATTGGCGCGAGCCACGCGGCGGAAGCGGAGAAGAACCAGAGGTTTGCCAATCCATTCCACGCGCACCGGTCTCCCCGCGTCCGCCGCGTGAGAAGCCTTTGTCGTGCGCTAGAACCGAATCCTCACGCCCGCGTTCGCGACGAAGCCGTCGAGCGGCGCCCAGGCGTCCACCGTCCAGCGACCGTCGAAACGGCGCGTCGATCGCAGCAGCGAGTCGTACTTCGTCTGCCGCCGGTTCGCGAGGTTTTCGGTGTTGATGAACAACCGTGCCTTGCCGATGGCACGTTCCGCCATGGCGCCGAAGTAGTGCACGACTGGGCTCGTGGCGCGATACGGGTTGTCGTCGAGACGCTGCGGGCCCGTGACGTACCACTCGATGCCCACGCGGCCCACATCCTCGCGTTCCCACATGGCCGTGAGACCCGTGGAATGCCGCGGCGTCATGGCCACATCCTGACGGATCGATGTGACCGCATCTGGCTCGGTGGCGCGCACGAACGTGTACGACGCGACGATGTTCAGTTCGCCGAGCCGTGTTCTGATCAGACCCTCGGCGCCCACGGTGTTGGTCGGCGCGGGTAACGCCACGAGCGCGTAGCTGTCCTTCAACCGACCGAGATCGCTGACCACGCGCGTGGCGGTCACACGCGAGCCGAAGACGCTGACGTTCATCTCCACACGTCCCGCCACGCGACTGACATCCGCTGAATAACTCCCGGCACGCTCCGGTGTCCCGGCGTCAAAGGCCGTCAACCGGGTCAGCCCCACCGCCTCGGTCTCTTCGGTCAGCGGCGTCGGCGCGAAATACCCGCGGCCCGCCGACATCCTCATCGTCCACCCCTCCGCAGGACGCAGCAGCACGCCCACGCGCGGACTCAACATGGCGCCGTACTCCGAATGCCGATCGAGTCGAGCGCTCGCCGTCAACGACACGCGCGGCCCCATCCGCACGTCGTCCTGCGCAAACACTGACGGCACCCAGTAGGTGTAGTTGAAACGACGCTGCTGAACGGCGCGATACGCGTCGCCCTGCATCGACGCACCCGCGACCCAGGTGTGCCGCCCGCGAATACCGGTGAGCGACACTTCGCCGAATCCCGTTTTGTGCGTGTCATCTTCCATGACGACGCCGAACTGGTGCGCGTGCGATTGCGCCATGAACGAGCCCCGCACGCCAAGCACGGCGCTGCCGAGGAGCCAGCGACCGACCGCGCCGACATCGCCGCGCGAGGAGTCGATGGCTTCCACAAACGGCGACCCGTTCGGCGCCATTCGGCCGGGCAAGGTGCCACCGGTCCGCGTCTCAAACATCGCGCCGCTCGTGAGAAACAGGGACCGCCCCGCTTTGTTGTCCCAGAAGACGCGCGGCCGAACGGAGATCCGACGGAACCCGGCCACGTCCGCCCATCCGTCACTGTCCGTATCGCGCTGCGACTGACGATCGGCGTTGGCCAGCAGCGTGTAGCCCCAGCGATCGGAGATCGGACCAGACAGAAACGCAATCCCGTCCGTGCCGCCGAGCGTCGTTTGATTGAACAGCGCATCGTGCTCCCGAGTGTCTCCGGGCCGGCGCGACACGAGATTCACGACACCACCCAACGCGGACGAGCCGAAGAGCGACGACGCCACGCCTTTGATCAGTTCGACCTGGCCGAGATCCATCGGCGGAATCTGCAACAGGCCGATCGAACCGGACTGGCCGCCGTAGAGCGGCAGGCCGTCAGACAGCAACTGCGTGTAGCGGCCGCGCAGACCCTGGATGCGGAGGCTCGCGGCGCCAAGGCCCGGCGACGTGACCTGCACGCGGAGGCCGGTCGTTTCGCTGAGGAGCATCGCGATGTCGCCCGGCGTCATCAGGAGCTTC
>CAYHEX010000217.1:0-7766 GCA_964355365.1 uncultured Solibacteraceae bacterium
GACCTTGGAGCGGGACAGGAGCGCCGAGTTCACCTCGAACGACGGGTTCTCCGTGGTGGCGCCGACCAGAATGATGGTGCCGGCCTCGACGTGCGGCAGGAAGGCGTCCTGCTGGTTCTTGTTGAAGCGATGAATCTCATCGACGAACAGCACCGTCTGCCGTCCAAGTTCGCGCCGCATCGCCTGAGCGGTCGCGACCACGTCCTTGATCTCCTTGATGCCCGACATCACCGCGCTGAACGAAATGAACTCGCCGCCGACAAACGCCGCCATGAGGCGCGCCAGCGTCGTCTTGCCCACGCCGGGCGGGCCCCACAGGATCAACGAATGCACCGCGTGATGTTCGAGCGCCTGCCGCAGCGGACGCCCGGGGCCGATGATGTGGCGCTGGCCGACGTATTCGTCGAGGGTGCGCGGCCGCATGCGCTCAGCCAGCGGCGCGGCCTGCAGGGCGTGGCCTGCGACGGGCGACGCCGGATCGTCGAACAGCGAGCTCATGCGCGTTGGCGTCGGGCTTCGTAGAGCAGCAGCGCGGCCGTCACGGCAACGTTCAGCGACTCCACGCCCGGGCGCATCGGAATGGCAATCCGGCCGTTCGACTCCTCGAGCGCTGAGTCTGGCAGGCCCTGTCCCTCGCTGCCGAGCAGCAACAACGTCGGGCCCGTCAAATCGCACTGCTCGACCGGGGAGCCATCGGCCGTCGCGGCGTAGATCTTCGCGCCCACGCTGCGGGCGGCCGACAGGGTCGACTCCAACATCGCCCGAGCAACAGGCAGCCTGAACGAACTACCCATCGCGCCGCGGAGGGCTTTCCAGCCGGCCGGGTCCGCGCTCGCGCCGACCGAGATGACGCCCGAGGCGCCGAGCGCATCCGCGCTCCGCACAATGGCGCCGAAGTTTCCGGGATCCTGCACATCGACGGCGGCCACGGTCAGCGGCCTGGGCCCGCTGAATGTGTCCTCGAGCGCTGCCGGCTGCCACCGCGCCAGTGCCGCGATGCCGCTCGGGGTCTTCACGGGGCTGGCGGCGTCGAGCACGGTGGGACCGGCCTCATAGAGCGCAACCGGGAGGTGCTGGGCCCTCAGCGCCTGCAGCAGATCGCCAAGGTGCTGCCAGCGCTCGTGCGTCGCGATGGCGACGTCGAGTTGGACGCCCGCGGCCACCGCGTCGCGAATGAGGTGTTCGCCGTCGAGCAGCACGCACGGCTCCGACGGCGCGCGCCGAGCAGCGCGTCGGAATCGATCGACGATGGCGTCCTGCCGACGCGTCAGGCGGAGCATGGCTTCATGTTAACCTCTTGTCACAGTCATGAAGGCACGTCTAATTAAGCGTTTCGAAGATGAGATCGTCGCGTTCGAACGCGAATTGAATCACGACCTGCCGAAGGAGATTCAGCGGGCACGGGAACTGGGTGATCTGCGCGAAAACGCCGAGTATCACGCGGCCAAGGAGCGCCAGACCCTCGTGCAGGCGCGCGTCAGCATGCTGCGCCAGCGGGTCTCCGAGATTCAGCTGATGAGCCTCGATCGGATCCCGAAGGACAAAGCCGGGTTCGGATCCAAGTTGACCGTCATCGAGAACGGCAGGACGTTCGTCGTCGAACTCGTGATGCCGGAAGACTCGAATCCTGACCTCGGGCTCTTCTCCGTGGCGTCGCCCCTCGGTCGCGCGTTCTCGGGCCGCGAAGCGGGCGACGAGGTGGTCGTGGCCACCCCGGCCGGTTCGCGGGAGTTCGAGATCATCAAGCTCGTCACGATTCACGAAGAGGAATAGCCGTGGCCGACGCGTCCTATTCGCCCCGGTTGCGCACCGCACTCGTGCTGACCGGAGCCGGGACGGCCGGCGCCTATCAAGCCGGGGTGCTTCGCGCGCTGGCCGAAGCGGGTGTGAAGATCGATGTCATCGCGGCTCACGGCCCCGGCGTGGCCAACGCTGTCATGGCGTCCGTCGATGGCGCCGCCCGGCTCGGTGAGGCGGCCGGCCCCTGGGCGTCGCCGTCGCTGGCAGGCGCCTACCGATGGCGCGCGGGTCTGCGTGCGGCAGGCGCCGGCATCCTCATTGCCCTCGCCGCGCTCCTGCTCCCGCTCATCGTTCTGATCATCGCGGCGTTTGTGTACGGACTGAGCCTGCTCGCGTCGCTCGCCAATTTCACGGGCGTCGGCGCCGGTCTGCTGCAGGCATACGCCGTGATCCTCGACATCCTGTTTCATCCGCCGATTCTGCCGACGGTGATCCCGCGGCTGATGGTGCTGTGTCTGCTGATCACCGGCAGCGTGCTGGTGGGCGCGTGGTGGCGAGCGCGTCGTATGCGCCGCTCGCGCCGACGAGTCAGCGGAGCGATGTGGTGGCAGCTGTTTGGCGCGCCCATCGATCCGTCCGAGCCGGTGCGTACGCTGACGCAGGCGGTGTGGACCCAGGTGCGTGGCGCCTCGACCGAACCGGCGCCGATCCCGGCCGAAATTGGCCGTCACTACGTCGAACTGCTGACGGAGAACTTCGGCCAGCCGGGATTCTGCGAAGTGGTGTTTGGCGTCCATGATCTGGATGCGCGCCGGGACTTGATCATGGCGGTGCTGCCCGAGACGCGTCTGGCGATGTTCGCCGCCAAGCGAGCGGTGGGCGGCGCGCGCGAGGCCGAGGCCATCGACCTGATCACGTCGATGCGGGATCACGTCGCGGATCTGGTGGCCGGCGCGGTGCAGCTCCCCGGTGCCACCGCCGGGCAGCCGGTGACCTTTCCGCCGGACCACTACTGGCAAGGCGAGACCCACCGCCTGTGCGATCGGCCCGAGCTCGTGCATCGGCTCGTGGAAGAAGCGATCGGTCTCGGTGTCGAGCAGATCATCTTCGTCAGTGCGGCCCCGCCGGCGGGGCTGCCGCACGCGTTGGGGCCGCAGCCAGGCGACTTGCGCGGCCGCGCAGGGGAGTGGCAGCGGTCGGTGGAGACCGCGGTCCTCGACGACTCGCTGGCGCTGTCGGGGGCGCGGTTCTCGGGTGTGTTCGTGATCCGTCCCGCGCACAACCCGATCGGGCCGTTTCAATTCATGGGCACTTACGACGAGACGTCCGATCGCGTGCGGTCGCTCGCCGATTTGCAGCAGCAGGGTTACGACGATGCCTACCGCCTGTTCATCGAGCCGGTGGTGGCCAGCGGAGAGCGTGTCGAGACGATATGACGCACCGGGACACTGAAGCCATCCATCGCGCCGAAGGCGCGGATTTGTCAGCCACACCGCTGGTGACGCCGATCTACCAGACCAGCACGTTCCTCTTCGCCAACACGGCGGAGCTCGAGGCGTACCAGGCGGGGACGTCGACAAAAGACATCTACTCGCGCTACGGCAACCCGACCATTCGCGCGGCCGAGGCCAAGATCGCGGCGGTCGAGCACGCGGACGCCGCGCTGCTCGTGTCGTCGGGCATGGCCGCGGTGAGCACGGCGCTGTTCGGCCTCCTGCGAGCCGGTGACGAGCTGGTGTGCAGTGCGGCCATCTATGGCGGCACCATGCATTTGATCCGCGATTTCCTGGAGAAGTTCGGCGTGCATGTCCGCTATGTGCCGATCGAGCAGTTTCAGGCCCCGGCGGCGATGCTCAGTGACCAGACGAAAATGGTCTGGTTCGAGACGCCGATCAATCCCACACTGCGCTGTGTCGACATCGCCGCGGTGGCTGCGGCGTGCCGGGCACGCGGGGTGACCACGGCGATCGACAGCACGTTCGCGAGTCCCGTCAACCAGTCACCGCTCGAGCTGGGTGTGGATCTGGTGATGCACAGCGCGACGAAGTACCTCAATGGCCACAGCGACATCACCGCCGGCGTACTCATCGGCAGCGCGGCGATGATCAAGACGCTGAACCCGGCGCGCAAGTTGCTCGGCTGCATGCTGGAACCCGCGGCCGCGTCGATGGTGGCGCGCGGTATCAAGACGCTGCCGCTGCGGATGGAGCGCCACAACGCCAACGCGATGGCGGTGGCGGAGTTTCTCGAGGGGCATCTGGCCGTCAGTCGAGTGTTCTACCCGGGGCTAGCCTCGCATCCCGATCACGCCATCGCCAGAAAGCAGATGAAGGGCTTCGGCGGGATGGTGACGTTTGAGGTGAAGGCCGGCTACGAGGGCGCGTCGCGTTTCTTCGACCGGATTCAGGTCTTCAAGCGGGCCGCCAGCCTCGGCGGTGTTGACAGTCTCGCGAGCCTGCCGGTCCTGACGTCCCAGTGGGGTTTCTCGGATGCAGAACTGAAAGACGCCGGTGTGACGCGCGGCATGGTCCGTCTCTCGGTCGGCATCGAGCACGTCGACGATCTCATCGAAGACCTCGGACAGGCGTTGGAGTAGTCCAGGGTCCAGAGTCCTGAGTCCAGGGTCCGTCCGGAGTTCGTGAGTCCGCAGTCCGTCCAGGCGTCGGCGACAGTTGGACGGACTTTGGACTCTGGACTCTGGACGGACTCTGGACTTCGGACTGACTCTGGACCTTGGACGCTGGACTACAACTGCTTCTCGACCAGGAACTGTTCCCCCAGCTCGCCAATCCGCGCGGCGATGCCGACGCCGCTGAGGTCGCCGAATTTCTCACGGAACTTGGCGATCGGGACGACCGCTTTCGCCATCGCGCGGTGGCCGCCGGCGCTGCCGATGCTGCTGAAGTGCTTCTTCACGAACTCGCCCGCGTTGCGTGAATAGCCAAGGTTGCGCACGCTGAGGATGAACTGCCCGTTCACCACGCCCGAGATCATTGTCCACTTCACGTCTTCGAGCTGGAGGAAGAAGTCCGCAGTGTAGGGGATGAAGTCCTCGCGTGCGGTGTCGCCCAGGAACGCCGAAAAGACCTGATTCTTGTGTCGGCTCGTCTGCAACGCGCGCGTGACGTGTTCGAGGCGCTCAATCGTGATTTCCGCGCCTTCCATCTTGCGGATCAGCGCGGCGTCTGCCAGCGGATAGAGGTAGGTAAACGCCTCGAGGTCTACGCGATTCGTATGGCGCGCGAAGAAGAGCGTGTCGCTCTTGATCGCGTAGAGCATCGCGGTGGCCGTGCGCTCGGAGATGTCGATGTCCACGGCGCGCAGATGCTCCGTCAGGATCGTGCACGTGGAGCCGTAGTCCGCGCGGATGTCCTTGAAGACCGCCGTGTAGCCGGGCTGCTCTGGATGGTGATCGATGACGAGGTCGACGCGCGGCAGCAGGCCGCCGAAGTAGTGCGGTTGCACGTCCACCGTGACGATGCGGTCGAAGTCGGCAAAGTGCTCGGGCGTGATGATCTCGAAGTGGATGTCGAGCATGTCGACCATCCGCAGATTCTCGGGACGAGTCACGCCCTGGAGCGCGCCGATGATCGCCGTGGTCTTGGTGCGCCGCAAGAGATTGCGTGTGGCCAAGCCGGCGGCGAGCGCGTCGGGATCTGGATCGTTGTGCAGCAGGATCAGCACGCGGTCGGCGTCCGCCATGTAGCGCTGGTACTGCTGCACCCGCATCCGCGTCAGCGACCGGCCCAGCTCCGTGGTCAGCGCCCCGGCGAGCAAGCCGGAAAAGTCGAGGTGGGTGATCTCGGGCACCAGCGCGCGCAGGTCGTCGTGCGTGCGGCGGCCCGCGGCCGGCTTGGCGCCCACATGCAGCACGTAGAGCAGCGAGCCGCCGGCATCCCGAATGGCCGTGACGATCTTCTTGAGGCTCTTCTTGCCGTCGTCTTCCACGATGACGAGGGTGCTGGCCGTGAGATCGGCGCGCACGTAGGTATCGAGCTTCTTGGGATCGGCCAGGGTGGCGGGGATGCCGTCATCAACGAGACGTCTGGCGAGCGGGCGGCTTTCCACGAGGAATTCAACCTCGAAGGTCCCCGACAGAATCGGGTGCAGCGTCCGAATGACCAGCTCGTCCTGGCAGACGGCTAGTGCGCGCAAGGTAAGTAGGCTCCCACAGCAGAGCGCTCGACCACGAACGTCGTGTCCGTCGACGAAGGCGCCAACACCTGAGTATATGATGCGCCACGAGCCTTCGATGTCCCCGCGCCAAGGAATTTCGCCGCCTCTGGTCGCCATTCTTCTGGCGGTGACCGCGCTGGGCACGGCGCATGCCGCGCAGCAGGCATTCAAAAGTAAGGTCAGCCTCGTCCATGTGCCGGTCGTGGTCACGGCCAAAGACGGTGCGTTGGTGCGCGGACTCACGCGCGACGACTTCCGGCTCACCGAGAACGGCGTGGTGCAGTCGGTGCAGTTCTTCGCCGAGGGCGACACGGCCGAGAAATTGCCGCTGCACGTCGGGTTGCTGCTCGATGTGAGCGAGAGCATGGGGTCGGAGCTGTCTCGCGCTGAGTCGGCGGCGATCCGCTTCGTGAACGCGCTCGACGAGGCCGAAGACGTCACGCTCGTCGACTTCGACGAGCAGGTGCGCGTGGCGCGTTTCAGGCCGGACGACTACCCGCGCCTCTTCGAGCGCATCCGGGCGAAGAAGGCCGGCGGGGCCACGGCGCTCTACGACGCGATCGGGATGTATCTGCGCTCGACCGCCGATCAGGCAGGCCAGCGCGTGCTGCTCCTGTACACCGATGGCGGCGACAACACGAGCGCGCTCAACTTCGGCCAGCTCCAGAAGCTGGTCAAGCAGGACGACGTCCTGATCTACTCGATCGGCTACCTGAGTCGCGACGCCCGGATGAACCTGCCCCAGATGCAGCTCACCGCCATTGCGCGCGATACGGGAGGCGAGGGCTTCTTTCCACAGGACGCCAGCGAGCTGAACGAGATCTACGCCAAGGTCCTCGACGAGTTGGGCTCGCGCTACATGCTCGGCTACCTGTCGACCAACCAGAAGGACGACGGCAGCTGGCGCAAGATCGACGTCAAGGTGACGCGCCCGGAGGCCGCCAAGGCCAAAGTCCGGACCCGGCCCGGATATGTTGCGGCCGCGTCTGTCAGATAGGGAACACCTGCGGCCCCAGGGCCGTGCGCTACGATTGATCCAGCGTGTTTGACCTCCAATCCGACTTCGAACTGCGCGGCGATCAGCCGCGCGCGATAGAGCAGCTGACCGAGGGGCTCCTGCGCGGCGATCGCGCGCAGGTGCTGCTGGGCGTGACCGGCTCCGGCAAGACCTTCACGATGGCGCAGGTGATTCAACGCCTGCAGCGTCCCGCGCTCGTGATGGTGCACAACAAGACGCTCGCGGCGCAGCTGTTTCAGGAGTTCCGCCGCTTCTTCCCGCAGAACGCCGTCGAGTACTTCGTCAGCTACTACGACTACTACCAGCCGGAAGCGTTCATGCCGGCAACCGGGACCTACATCGAGAAGGAAGCGATCATCAACGAAGAGATCGACCGGCTGCGTCTGTCGGCCACGCGGTCCCTGTTCGAGCGGCGCGACGTCATCATCGTGGCCAGCGTGTCGTGCATCTACGGCCTCGGCTCGCCCGAGTCGTACTACGGCCTGGTGCTCGACCTGACGAAAGGGCAGCGTATCGAACGCGAGCAGATCCTGCGCAAGCTCGTCGAGATTCAGTACGAACGCAACGATCACGACTTCAAGCGCGGCACATTTCGCGTGCGCGGGGACATCGTCGAGGTGCATCCGTCGTACGAAGAGATGGCCGTGCGGATCAGTCTGTTCGGCGACGAGGTCGATGAGCTGCTGACGTTCGATCCGCTGACCGGCAAAGTGCTGAAGCGGCACGACAAGCTGGCCGTGTTCCCGAAGTCACACTTCGTCATGCCGCGCGCGCGCACGACGGCGGCGGTCGACTCGATCAAGATCGAGCTGGAGCAGCGGCTGCAGGACCT
>CAYHEX010000218.1:0-7662 GCA_964355365.1 uncultured Solibacteraceae bacterium
CAACGCCGAGGTCATGGGCGGCCCGGCGCCTGGCGGGATGGGCGGCACCTACGCCGGCAATCCGCTCGCGTGCGCGGCGGCCCTGGCGGTATTCGAGGTCATGCGCGAGGAGAACCTCGTGGAGCGCGCGGCCACATTGGGCACCCAACTCCGAACGGCCCTGCTCGACCTGCAGAAGACCCACCCCGCCATCGGCGACGTGCGCGGACTCGGCTGCATGCTGGCGATTGAGTTGGTGAAGGACCGTGAGACACAGGAGCCGGACGCCGATCTGACCGCACGCGTCGTCGACACCGCGCGCGATCAGGGCCTGCTGCTGCTCAAGTGCGGCGCCGGCAAGAACGTGCTGCGGTTTCTGCCGCCGCTCGTGACCACCGAAGGAGAGATGGCGCAGGCGATTGACATCTTGCGCGACGTATTGTCTCAACACCATCAACCGTGAAGGACACGAAGAACCCTACGCCGTCCGCGGCATGACCTCGCGTTCGATCTTCGCGGCGTTCGCGGTCTCGGCGGTGCGCAGATCGTAGATCGCCTGCAGGTTCAGCCACGAGTGCGCGTCGCCGCCGAAGAACCGGGCCAGGCGCATGGCCGTATCGGCCGAGATTCCGCGGCGCTCCCGGACGACTTCGTTGATACGGGGCACGGGAATATGCAGGGCACGCGCCAACGCGTTCGACGACAGCCCCGTCGGCTTCATGAACTCCTCGCGGAGCACTTCGCCCGGATGCACCGGACGCATTCCGTTCTTGATCGCCATGGCCGTTCTCCTAGTGATAGTCCACGATCTCAACGTCCGCCGGCCCACGGGCGGTCCAGCGAAAGCAGATCCGCCACTGATCGTTGATGCGCACACTGTGCTGCCCGCGCCGATCGCCCTTCAATGGCTCCAGTCGGTTGCCGGGCGGCGATTTCAGGAACTCCAACGTGTTCGCCGCATGCCGCATCGTCAGTTTCCGCGTCGCAACAGTCGCGATCGCGTTGAACCGCCTCGAGGCCCCGGTCTCGAACAGCGCTCGAGTCTCTGCACAAGCGAAGCTCTGGATCACAGCCATAACGTATAACGTGTCACGTTATACGTCAAGGCCGAGCCTACCCCACCACGAACGACGTCGCGTCAGGCTCCACGAAGCGAAGGAGCGCCTCGCCTTCTTCGTCGATCGCCGACTTCGCCGCTTTCGGGATCACGGCAAACGGCGTGAGCCTCAAGGTCGCCGTCGCCCTCTTCCGCTCGATCTTCCACGTGCCGGCCACACGGCCATCAATCAGGAACGTCGCAGGAACAATGAGGTTCTTCGTCACGAGCGCCTTGCGATGCGCCTCGTCAATAAGGCGCGAGCGGTCCGCGTGCGCAAGAATCAAGCTGTCGTACTCGGGCAGGAAGCGGATCGGCGCGTCGACGTCCGCGCCCGGTCGCGGGGCGCTCGGCAAGTCGAACACGTCCTTGCCGCGCGGGTCCGTCAACGTCAGCAGCTTTTCGCGGATCGGCGCGATCACCTCGGCGACGCCGCGAATGCCCAGCCACCCCTGCATGTCCGCGGTGGTCGCCGGTCCGAAGGCCGCCAGGTAGCGAAGCACGAGCGAGCCGGCTCCGGCTCCAGGGCCGACCTTCGTCTTGAGCCAATGCTCTGCCAGAGCAAAATCAGAATCCGCCGGAAAGCCCCACGCCTCGCCGTCGAGCGGCACCTGCACCAGCGGCAGTTGCATCCGGACGGCGTAACCCATCAAACGTTCATGGGCGTCTGGGAATCGGGACTTGAGCGCGGCGCGGACATCCTCAAACGGACGCGCCTTGCGGCCGAACGCGCTGCGGCCGGCGGTGATCAGTGTCTCAACGGAGGGGAGGGGCCCTTTGCCGACCACCGACATCATGCCGGCGGTCAAGGCCGGCTGGAGCGCCGAGCGATACGCGAGGAAGTCCTTCGCGCTCATGATGTGCAGCGTGCCGCGCATCATCGTGCCGCGCACAAGGGTCCGAGCGTGCAGGGCCTTCAATAGCTGATCGCGGTCGAACTTCTGCAGCCGTGACCACAGCGCCACATGCGGCGGGCGCGGCACCTGCGCCTGCAGCGCCAGCAGCTGCTCAACCGCCTTGACGACGCCGGCCTTCTCGCGGCGCAGCAACATTTGCCGCGCCAGCGTGGCCCGATTGAGTTCTCGATCAGAAATGGCAGTCAGGGGAACTTCTCCAGTGCGGTGCTGCCTCACTTTACTGGAGTTCGGGCCGCGCCGTGACGGCGCGGCCCCTCAGCACGAGTCTCTACGGCCTAGCCGCAGTAGTCGGACTTGCGGCTGATCTTCGTCGCCTTCAGCACCGCGTCCTTGCCCGTGCCAACCACAGTGCCGACGATCTCGACTTCCATGGTCTGGAAATGCACGAGGTCCAGTTTGGCCGGCGCCTCAACCTTGTACGACACGTTGTCGTCGTGCTTCTGGCCCTTGATACCCACATAGATCAGGCTGAAGGCGTCCGCCTTGGAGCCCGGAACGAGGCAGCCAAAATACGTGGTTTCTTTGACCGTATCGGCGGGCTTGGCCGCCGGAGCGGGCTTCTGCTGGGCAGAAATCGACGCCGCGGTGAGGAGAATTACGCTGAGCAGGGCAACGATAATGCGCTTCATCTGTGGAACCTCCAGAGGATTACTGGTTTGAAACACGCCAACAGGCGTCTCTACCCAGTAATGCAAGCGAGGGACCACATTCGGGTTCGCCGGCCTTGGCGAGCAGGCCGGCCTACTTCTTCTTGGGGCGGTAGACGTGCACGCTCTGGCCAAAGAACACCTCGGCGGCTTCCATCATCGTTTCCGACAGGGTCGGATGCGGATGGATGCTCATCTTCAGGTCGCTCGCCAGGGCGGCCATCTCCACGGCGACCACGCCCTCAGCGATCAGCTCGCCGGCGCCTGACCCCACGATGCCTACACCGAGTATCCGCTCCGTGAGCGGATCGATCACCAGCTTGGTGATCCCGTCAGGCCGGTCGATGGCCACTGCGCGGCCGAGCGCGGCCCAGGGGAATTTCGCGACCTCGACCTTCCGGTTCTGCTTCTTCGCTTCCGTCTCGGTCAGGCCGCACCAGGCGACCTCCGGGTCGGTGAAGACGACAGCCGGGATCGCCTGCGGCTCGAATACCACGTCGTGTCCCGCAATCGACTCGACCGCCACGCGCGCTTCCGCTGACGCCTTGTGGGCCAGCATCGGCTCGCCGACCACGTCGCCGATGGCGTAGATGTTGGGCTCATCCGTGCGCCGCGTCGGATCAACGTGGATGAACCCCTTGTCGGTGATTTTGACCCGGGTCGTGTCCAGGCCGGGCACAGCGGAGTTCGGGCGCCGGCCGATGGACACGAGCACGCGTTCGAACACCTGCGTCTTCTCCTCGTCCTTCAGATCCGAGCCTTCGATGGCGACTTCGAGGCCCCCCGCCACTTCCTTCACGCCGGTGACCTTGGCGTTCAGCATGATCTTGTGGAGCGTGGTCTCGAGCCGGCGATGCAGGAACGTGACGAGGTCGCGGTCCGCGCCCGGCAGGAGGCCCGTCGTCATTTCGACCACCGACACCTGGGTGCCCAGCGCCGCGTAGACCGAACCAAGTTCGAGCCCGATGTAGCCGCCGCCGACCACGAGCAGCGTCTTGGGAATGTCCTTCAACTCGAGCGCGGTCGTCGAGTCCATGAGGCGATCGCTCGTGATCGACAGGCTTGGCACGGTCGTCGGGCGCGACCCGGTCGCAATGATCGCGTGCTGGAAGCTCAGCGTCTCCTGGCCCCCTTTGACGAGGTCGATCGACAGCGTGCGGTTGTCGACAAACGTCGCCCTGCCCTGGATGTAGTTGATCTTGCGCGACTTCTGCAACTGCCCGAGGCCACCGGTCATCTTGGCGACGACGCCGTCTTTGTAGGCGCGGAGTTTGTCGAGATCGACGGTCGGCTCACCGAACGTGACGCCCCACGCGGGCGCGTGCTTCGCTTCAGACATCACTTTGGCCACGTGCAGCAACGCCTTCGACGGAATGCACCCGCGATAGAGGCAGACGCCGCCGGGATTCGCTTCCGGATCGACGAGCGTGACCTGCATGCCCAGATCCGCCGCGAAGAACGCTGCCGCGTAGCCGCCCGGGCCCGCTCCGATTACCACCAACTGAGTCGATGTCGCCATTGTTGTCTGCCGATTCCCGATTCCCGATTCCCGATTCCCGATCAGAGATTCCCGATTCCCCGATTACGCGATCCCGATTCGCGATTCCCCGATCACCCGATCTGAGATTACCGATTCGCGATTGCCATATTGCCGATGATCACAAGTACAGCGACAGCGGCTGCTCCAACGTGTCGCAGATGAAGCGCAGAAACCGCGCGCCATCCGCGCCGTCGATCACGCGATGGTCGTACGACAGCGACAACGGCAGCATCTCGCGCGGCACGAATCCACCAAGACCCCGCTCCGCCGTCCCGTGCCACACGGGCTCGAGACTGCCGCGTGACACGCCCAGGATGGCCACTTCCGGCGCGTTCACGATCGGCGTGAATGACGTGCCGCCGATCCCGCCGAGGTTGCTGATGCTGAACACGCCACCCGACATGTCGTCGAGCGATAGCTTCTTGTCGCGCGCCTTCGCGGACACGACGCCGAGCTCCACCGCAATCTCGGTGATCGTCTTCTTGTCGACGCCACGGATCACCGGCACGAGGAGGCCGTTTGGTGTGTCGACGGCGACGCCGATGTTTCGATACCCCTTGAAGATCAGCGACTCATTGGCCATGTCGACCGACGAGGCAAACTGCGGGAAGCGGTCGATCGCCATCGCGACGACCTTGATCAGAATCGCCGTGACGGTGAGTTTGCCGCCGGCGGCTTCCACTTTCTTGCCGGACGACTTGCGGAACTGCTCGATCGACGTGATGTCGGCCTTGTCGAACTGCGTCACGTGCGGGATCGAGGCCCACGCCGCGCTCAGGTGCTCCGCCGTCTTGCGACGGATGTTCGACATCGGCTTGGTCTCGACACTGCCCCACTTCGAGAAGTCAGGCAGCGGAACCCCACGAACCTCACGAACCCCACCAACCCCACGAACAGAACCATCCGAACCCTGCGAACCTGACGAACCCGCCGAACCGACGAGCGCTCCCCGTACGTGCCCTTTGACGTCGTCATTCGTGATCCGTCCGCCAGGGCCGGTCCCGTCGACGCGAGCGATATCGACGCCGAGTTCGCGCGCGTACTTGCGGACGGACGGCGCGGCCGGGACTGGGAGGGCCAGTTCGAGTTCGGCTGAGCCGGTCGGGGGTGTGCTGGCTGCGACGGTCGGGGGGGTGACGGCTTCGCCGGTCGGTTTTGTGGGGGCTTCGCTGGTCGGTTTTGTGCTGGCTGCGCCGGTCGGGGGTGTGACGGCTGCGCCGGTCGGGGCGGTGACAGCTTCGCCGGTCGGCTTCGACGCGGCGACGGCTTCCACCGTAAACACGACCTGTCCCGCCTTCACCTTGTCGCCGGCCTTCACGCTGACCGAGACAATCTTGCCGGCCACCGTTGAGGGCACTTCCACCGTCGCCTTGTCGGTCTCGAGTTCGAGCACCGACTGATCGATGGCGACCATTTCGCCGACGTGCACCATGACGCGCGCCACGTCCGCCTTGTCGACACCATCACCGAGATTGGGGATTTCGAAATTCATCATTGAGGATCCTTGTAAAGGCAAAAGGCAGAAGGCAGAAGGCAGAAACAAGGCGGAAACACCATCGGAAGCAAAGCGAGAAGTTAGAAACAGCTGCCTTCTGCCGCCTGCCTTGTGTCCTGTTTCCCTCAGCTTGTTTCTACCTTCCCGCTTTGTTTCTACCTTGCCAATTTGTTTCTGCCTTTTGCCTTGTGCCTTCTGCCTTGTTACGAATGTGCAGGATTGGGCTTCTCGGGATTGATGCCGAGGTCCTTGATCGCCTGCGTGACGACCTTCGGCTCGATCTGTCCATCGCGCATCAGCGCCGACAACGTGGCCACGGTGACGTACCGCGCGTCCACCTCGAAGAAATTGCGCAGCGCGCCGCGATCTTCACTGCGGCCGAAGCCGTCGGTGCCGAGCGTGACAATCGACTTGCCGATCCACTGCGCGAGCATGCCCGGCTGGCTCTTGAGGTAGTCGCTCGCCGCAATCACCGGCCCCTCGGTCTTCGCGAGGCACTGCGTCACATATGGCACCTTGGCCTTTTCCCCCGGGTGCAGCATGTTCCACCGCGTCGCCGTGTTCGCATCGCGATACAGCTCGTTGTAGCTCGTCGCGCTCCACACGTCAGCCGCGACGCCGTACTTGGCCAGCATCTCCTGCGCCTTCACCACTTCGTTCAGGATCGTGCCGCTGCCAAGCAGTTGCGCGCGCAGCTTCGACTTCTTGGCATCCTTGGAACGATCGGGCGATGCCTTGAAGAGATACAGGCCCTTGAGAATGCCCGCTTCCACATCGGCGCCCGCCGGCATCGCCGGCATGGCGTACTGCTCGTTCATCACAGTGATGTAGTAGAAGATCGACTCGCCGTCGATGTACATCCGCTTGATGCCGTCCTTGATGATCGTGGCGAGTTCGTACGCGTACGCCGGATCGTACGACAGGCAGTTCGGCACCGTCAGCGACAGCACGTGGCTGTTGCCGTCCTGATGCTGCAACCCTTCGCCGGCGAGCGTCGTGCGCCCGGCCGTGCCGCCCAGGAGAAAGCCCTTGCAGCGCGCGTCGGCCGCGGCCCAGATGAAGTCGCCGATGCGCTGGAAGCCGAACATCGAGTAGTAGATGAAGAACGGAATCGTGCTCACGCGCTGATTCGCGTAGGCCGCGCCGGCCGCAATCCACGACGCGATCGAGCCCGCTTCGGTGATGCCCTCTTCGAGAATCTGGCCGTCCTTTGCCTCTTTGTAATACAGCAGCGTCGCGCGATCGACCGGCTCGTACACCTGACCGATGCTCGAATAGATGCCGACTTCGCGGAAGAGACCTTCCATGCCGAACGTGCGGGCCTCGTCAGGAACGATCGGCACAATCAGGTCGCCAATCTCTTTCGTGCGCAGCAGCTTGCCCAGCATCTTCACGAACACCATCGTCGTGGACGCCTTCTTGTCCTCGGTGCCCGCTTTGAACTCCTCGAATGCGGTGGCCACCGACTCGGTCACCGTGGGCGCGATCGGCGTCGCGTTCTGCACACGCCGCGGCACGAACCCGCCGAGCGCCGCGCGACGCGCCTTCATGTACTGCAGTTCCGGGCTGTCTTCCGCCGGGCGATACACCGGCGCGTCCTCCACCGTCTCGTCCGGCACCGGCACGCCGAAGCGATCGCGGAATTCCTTTAGCTCGCTGCCCTTCAGCTTCTTCTGCTGATGCGTGATGTTCTTGCCTTCCGACGACTCGCCGAGACCGTAGCCCTTGATCGTGCGCGCAAGGATCACCGTCGGCTGGTCTTTGTGCTGCGTGGCCGCGCGATACGCGTTGAACACCTTCACCGGATCGTGCCCGCCGACGCGCAGCTTGCGGAGTTCGTCATCCGACAGATGCTGCACCATCGCCAGCAACCGCGGATCCGTGCCCCAGAAGTGCTCTCGCAAATACGCGCCGTCTTCCACAACGTAGCGCTGGTATTCGCCGTCAACGACCTCGCTCATGCGCTTGGCGAGCAACCCGTCCGTGTC
>CAYHEX010000219.1:0-7619 GCA_964355365.1 uncultured Solibacteraceae bacterium
GGATGAATATGCGGTCGTCGCCTTCATGTCCGCGGACCAGCGTGTTGCCGCCGGCGTTGATGCCGCTGGCATTGTCGATCTGCAGGTAATCGAGGTCCTCGCCGCCCGCGATCTCGACGTTGGGCGCGCGCACGTCACCGCGGATATCAATGGTCGTGCCGATCGAATCCGGATCGACGCTCTGTGCGTCGCCCCGGATCAGTACCGACAGCGCGCTCGAAACCAGCGTGCCCGTTAATAGATTGACGTCATCACCCGCGAACAGCGAAACACTCAGCGGCGCCGAAATCAGGCCGTTTGCGACCACGGCGCCGAGTTGCGTCAGCCCGCTCCCCAGCAGGTTGAGGTCTTCATGCTCCAGCGCCGTATCGTTGACCGTGATGCGGATTTCGCCGGCGCTCGAGGTGGCCTTCAGCACGTTCAACGCCGCGCTGACTTCGGTCAGGTATACGCTGCCGGTGGTATCTACCAACAGCCGGCCGACTCCGGGCACAACCGGATCGATCTGCATCGCGTTCGTCACCTGCCCGGTTCCCGCGCCGTAGATTTCGACGTCGTTGCCGGTCGCGCCGATACCGCCGCCTGTTACGACGAGATCGATATTGGCGCCCTGGATATCAGCCGCGGCATCGGCGGCGGCATCGAGGATCGAACCGTTCAGGGTCAGCAGCATGACGTTGCCGTGCTGCGAAACAACTCCGCCCAGATTCAGATCGCCCTGTGTTTCATTGATGTAAATGTTGCCGTAGGCCAACGCATTGAGCGTGCCGGGCACCGAGTGTGACGAATCGATCTCCAGCACATTGGTCGGGGCGCCGATACCGCCATTGCTTGCCGTAAACGTTACATTGTTGCCGGTCACGTAAGCGATCGTGCCATCGGCGCCGTTGGTATCGAAGATCGAGCGCGTGGCGATCATCGTCACGTCGCCCGCGCTGGCGGTGACTTCGCTTGCAGTGACCGTGCCTACGCGTATGTCAGCGTTCGCGCCGGCGGCGGTGAGAACGATATCGCCGGAGGTCGAGGCAATGGTGCCGATGCGCAGGTCGCCCGCGGTTTCGGTCACGGTGACATCCCCGTTGACCGCCACGTCGACATGACCGGTGCCGGCGTCCGCCAGATTGGTCAACGCCACCACGTTCACCCGGGTTGCAGCCGGAGCCAGCTCCGCCCCATTGGCGACGAAGTCGCGGCCAGCAACAACGCTGCCGAAATCATAGGTGGCGGCAACTTCCGAACCTCCGCCCGCATTGAAAATGCGGTAATCGGGCGATGGCAGGATGAGTGGAACGGGCTCCGGCTTGTAATGGTTGTAGTACGGTAGTGGGGCGGCCGTCATGCCGGTTTGCGCGTAGGGCGACGTCAATGCCGTTATGCCGAGTTGCACGTTGACCGCACCGGCGAGCCCGGCGGTCGGCGTCGTTTCCTGCACCGCCGCCTGCAGCAACACGTTGACGTCCCCGCCGGCCCCGACCTGGAGGTGGCCCAGGTCGAAGGTGGCGTTTGCGGCAGAGGCGTCGCGCAGCCGGCCGGTCACGTTCAGGAATACACCGGCATCCGCGTCAGCGGTCACATCGGTCGGGCCGGCGCTGCTGCGCACCAGTTCCACATTCAGCCGGTCGCGTTCGATGCCGATCGTTCCGGGCGCCAGCGACGACAGGGCGTCAGCGTCGCGTGCTTCCGCAACGAATTCCCGCGTGCGGATGACACCCACCGCAGCGCCGCCGGGCATGTCGAGGATGTCACCGCCCGCGGCGAGTATGCTGGTCGTGCCGATCGGATTGTCGATCAGGCCGTTGATGATGACGTTGCCTGAGGCAACGTTTTCGTTGCGGATCACCACCGCGCCCGGAACGACCACGTGCTCGATGTCGAACTGGAACGCGAGCGGGTTCGGCGCGATGTACTGTGAATCTATCGTCACCAATGCCGAGGCGTTCGGATTGCCAAGGCTGATGCCGTCGATTCTCAGGTCCTTGCCCGAACGGTTGGTGATAGTCGCCCCGTCCAACGTTTCAGACACCGATATCGTTCCCAGCGTGCCGGTCAGCTTGCCGATCGGTATATTGGTTGCCCCGCGAACGGGTCCGGTGCTGGTGCTGGAAACGGTGTTGGTTACGAAGCTGGCCGTAGCGGGCGGGCCGTCGTTCACAATCGGATCCACCACTATGGTCGGGGTGGTGATCGGGCCGGAGTCCTGGCCGCCGTTGACGGTCACGCCCACGGCCTTGACGATGTTGCCGCTTTCATCGATCACGAGTACTGGCGCCGGCCGCGCGCCGAGCACCACGTCCGCGTTGAACTCTATCTCCCGTCCCGCATTGAGATCGCCTTGAATTTTGGTTCTTTCCTTGCCGAACTTGATGCGGTGGCCGAAGATTTTGATGGAGGGCACCTTGGCGGAGGCGCTGCGCGAGTAGCCGGCAAGTTCCTGGATCGCTTCCACCTGCAGGCTGCCCGCCCTGATGGTCGCGCCATCCTGAGCGTGGATCTCGGAGCCCGTCTGCAGGTCGGCCTTCGAGGTTGCCGTCGAGTTCCCATGGAGGCCTCTGGTCTTGGCACTGGCCGAGGTCCCGACATCGACGCCATCGTGGCGTGAACTCAGTACTACCTGGTTGCCCGTTACCGTCGCGCCCGTAGTCAGCACGACATCCGCGACGTCGTCGACGTTGATGGCGCCGGTTACGTTGGCGTTGGACGACACGCCAGCGGCTTCCGCATTCCCGACCGCCCGGCCGGACATCTGCGTGACATCGGCGCTGAGGCGAACGAAGTCCCCGACCAGGCTTGCGCCGCCGCCGACCGTGGTACGGGTCGTTGCTGGTGTTGCGTCGCTGCCGACGTACACGTTTGCGTGGGCGGAGGTGTCGGAGACGAAGCCCTTGCCATTGGAGTTGGCCGAGGCCGAGAAATTAACATCGCTGCGCGAGTCCGCCGTGAGATTGCCCCCCGCGGTGATGCGCGCACCCGTTCCGATCGTAACCAGCGAGCTGTAGTCCAGGTCGACCTCGGAGTCAGTATCCGCCCCAGCGTAGAGACCGCCGCCTTTCGAGCGGGTCGTGGCCTGCCCCTGCTGGCTGGTGGTGGTGCTGAGTTGCACGTCGCCCGTGGCGTTCAGGACTGCGTTATCTCCAACGTCGAGCGTAGCGATGGTCGTGATCTTTGCGGTCGCGTTCGAGTTGCCCAGGGATACCAAGCCGCCGCCAGTGTTCGCCGAACTCGCCGTCGCAAGGCCGAGCGACGTTGCGCCGACCTCGATGTCAGACCCGCTGAGCTGTGCAAAGGCGCCGATCGTCGTGTGCACCGTCGGAGTGGAAGTCGCGTGCGTATTGGCGGCGCCGAGCTTGATGACTCCGCTGCTGGCGCCTGACGCGGATGAGGTCACGACGCCGTCGCTGAGCGCCGCCGCGGTGAGCGACGCGGCGCCGGCGCCGACGAGGTGATGGGTGCCGCTCGAGGTGGCCGTGATGTCGATTACCAACGTCTGCAGGCTAGTGCCCAAAGCGGTGAGGTCTATGCCTTCGACGCCGATCGTGTGCATCGCCGTCGCGACCAGGCCGGCGCCGTCGATGGCTAGCGGCGTGCCCGCCCAGGTCGCGGCGAGCTGGAACGTATCGTCCGTTTTGTTGACGACGTAGTAGGTCGCGCCGTCCGTGAGCCCGGTGATCGGGGTCAGCGGTGCGCTAGCCTTGTAGAGGCCGTGGACGGCGTTGAGCACCGCGTCAGACGCCGTTTCAGAATGGTCGGTTGACAACGCCAGCGCGGCGCCCCCCGAGGTCGAGGCGAGCTTGATTTCCGCCGTGGTAGCTCCCGCCAGGACGAAATAGTGCGCGTTGTTGGTGAGGCCGCCTATGGACGTCCCACCGCTCACCGTATAGACGACTTCGTCGTTGACAGCGAAGCCGTGGCCGTCGCCAAGATAGATGTTGTTGTTGTCGGCATCCGTCAGGTCGCCATCCGCACCTCCCACCACGTCGACTACCGTGTTGGCAAACGACGTCTGCTGCGGCGTATGGTAGGTGACGGCCTGGTCATTCAGGAATCCATGGGCAGTTATGGTAATCGTGTCGTCGGTGCTGTTTACAGAAGTCCCCGTGAAATCCTGCGGTACCTGGAGCCCGCCGGCGAGATCGAGCGCGAGCTTGATCGTGGCATCATCGATCGTGCGGACCAGATAGCGAGTGCTTGAGGCAAGGCCACCGATGTCCGTACCGCCGCCGGCGTCATAGAAAACCGCGTCCCCATCGACGAAATTGTGCGCGCCGGAGAAGTGGATCGTATTTTGCTGCAAATCGACCATTGAAAGCGTCTGCTGGAGGGTGCCGGCAGCGGTGAGGTCGATGCCTTCGACGCCGATCGTGTGCGTCGCCGTCGAGCTCAGGCCGGTGCCATCGATGGTCAGCGCGCCGCCGACCGAGGTCGCCGCGAGCTTGAACGTATCCGCCGTGCTATTGACGACGTAGTAGGTCGTGCCGTCCGTGAGCCCGGTGATCGGCTGATTCTCAAGTTTGCTCACGCTGTGAACAGTGGCGAGCCCCGCGGCAGTAGACTTGTCCGGCGTCAACGCCAGCGCGGCGCCCCCCGCGGTCGCGGCGAGCTGGATTTCAGTCGTTGACCCCGCCGGGATGATCACGAAATAGTGCGTGCCGCTGGTGAGGCCGGCTATGGCCTGCAAGGGGTCGCTCGCGGTATAGACGATTTCGTCGCCGGCCGCGAAGCCGTGGCTGTCGCCAAGATAGATATTGTTGTCGTCGCGATTGGTCAGGTCGGCGCTCAAACCGCCCACCACGTCGACTGCCGTGCTGGAAAACCGCAGCACCGGCGCATGGTAGGTGACCGCCTGGCCGTCCGTGAATTCATGGCCGGTGATGGTGACGACGTTGGCGGCTACGGCCGTCCCAAAGAAATTCTTCGCGCTCTCGAGCCCGGCGTCGGGGTCGACGAGCTTGATCGTGTAATCATCGATCTTGCGGACCAGGTAGCGGTTGTCCTCTCTCGCGAGGCCGGTGATGCCGGTGCCGCCGTTGTTGTAATAGAAAACCGTGTCGTCATCGACGAGATTGTGCGCAACGGCAAAGCGGATCGTATCGTCCTGCACGTCAACACCCAACGCCGCGTCGAAATTCACCGTGGCGAATATGGTCGCGCCGAGCTTCAGGTTCGAGTCGTCTACGGCAATCACGCCGTAGTGCCGGCCGTCGTCCAGACCGCCAATGGCGGTGTTGTCGCCGGCGCTGTAGACGACGGTGTCGCCGGTCACCAGATGATGGCTATCCAGGGTGATCGTGTTGGAGGCAACGTCGACATCCGAAGTACCGTTGAAGCCATCCGCTTGCGCTGTCGGCACCGGCCCATGAACCGCACTGATCGTCAGCGTGCCGCCCGCCTCGATAACGGTATCGGCCGCGAGCGTCGTCGTTACGAGCGGGTTGACCTCTGCCGTCGCATCGAGGTCCTTGATCGTCACACCGCCGCCGGAGGCGTTCGCTGAAGCTGCATCGGCGTCGCTGTTCGAAACCGCCTCGATGCTCACGTCCCCGCTGGCGCTGATCGTGCCGCCGGCTGTTGCCCCTACGATTGGCGTTGCCTGCACGACGACTCTGGAATTGCCGACTTCGACGAGACCGCCGCCGGACGTGCGTGCACTCGCCGTCGCGATGTCGGAACCCTGCGCGATTACGAATACGCCGCCATTCCCCGAGTTGACAGTTCCCAGCAACCCGGCCGCGGTAGTGCCGTGGACCTTTGCCGTGGGATCGCTCGAACTTAACCTGAGGAGCGCGCCGCCCGAATCGTTCGTCGTCGCGTTCGCGAAGTTGCTCGAGTGGGAATCAACGATGACATCGCCGTGCGCCGTGACGGCGGCCGTGGATGCAACCTGGGTATTCACCGTGGTGAACGAATCGGCGGTGAGATCGGTGTCGCCTATGCTCCCGCCTATCGAAAGCGAGAACGTGCCCGACGATACGTATGCGCCCTTGCCGCCGATGAAGGCATTCGTGTCTATGTCGTAGTTATGCGCCGAGCGCAACGCCACATCGCCCGCGCTGCTGCTGACCGTCGCGCCGGAGCGGATCTCCGTAGTGATGTCCGAATCGTCGGTCGCGTGTATGTTGACGTCCGTCACGGATGCGCCGAGCGAAAACGCCATGGCGACGCCGGTGGCCCGGGCATCGGTGGTAACGATAGAGTCGATGGTCACGTCGTCCGTTGCCCGTAGCTGACCGCCTGACTCCACGTAAGTCTGGACATCGGGGGACACCGTCGCGTCGATGATCGTGATGCCAGCTGCGCCGCCCAAACCGCCGCCGCCCGCACGGCCTTTGACCGTGGCGCTCGCATCGACATCCGACACGATGCTGACGTTTTGCGCCGACTGCAGGTCGCCGTCGAAATGCGTCGCGACCGAGCCGCCGCTGGTCACGGTCGGCAGGATGACGCCGAAACCGACTGCGCCACCAACACCCACCGACAGCGCGTTCGCTTCAGCGCGCTGGTAGACATCCGAGCGCACCGTGACATCGCCGCTGGCGTTCACCACGGTCCCGGCGCCGACGTCAGCGCTCACCGTCGGCGAATTTGTCACGTTGACAGTACCGCCCGCCGCGCCGGCGGTAAGACCGGCGCTGCCGAGGAGCACGGTCGCGTAGGCCGGTCCGACAAGATTGCTCTGATAGGTGGGCCGGATCGGATCGCCCGCGGAGTCGACGTTGACGCGCGCACCGAAATGCACGTCGCGCGCGGTGATCGTGCCATCGCTCGCGGCAAATGCAGCTACCGTCGGGTTGACGGTGCTGGCGACATAAGCGCCGCTGGCCGCGATGCCGCCGCTGGCCGAAAACCCGAGACCGTTGGCAATGGCATGCGCCTGCGCCACCGCATCGACGCTCACGTCTCCGGTAGCAGTGAGCGTGACGCCTTCGCCCAGATATGCGCGCACAGTCGGTGAGGCAGTTGCCCGTGTGTCGGTGCCGACACCGCTGACCAAGAGGCTGACACTCGCAGCCGTGGCCTCGGCCTTTACCGCTGAGGCGGCGGTCGCGTTGACGTTTACGCCGCCGCCGGTAATCGTGATTTCGGTCGGCGTTCCCGCGGAAGTTGTGCCCGCCTGCGGCCCGATGTAGGCGTCGGTGGTGCTGGTATCGCTGGCTTTCAGGCCGATACCGGCGCCGGCAGCGATGCCTATGCCGATCGCAGTGGTCGGCGCGGTAACGGTATTGTCTGCGTTCGCGGTAACGTCGAGCTGACCCGCATCAACGCTGGCGCCATCGCCGATGTACGCGCGCGTGATGTTGGTGATGGCCGCATCCACGATCAGCGCTGATATGGCGATGCCGCCGCCCGTGACACCGGAGGTCGTGCCGGTGGCAACCGACGTCGAGTCTGCATGAACGCCAACCGTCCCCGTTCCCGCATCGACGCTGTCACCGGCTGCGATGTACGCTTCAGTCGTCCGGGTAATGCGGGTGACCGATTTTACACCGGCGCCGGTTACGGCGCCGACGCTGAATACGGTCGTCGTCGGCGTCGCGGTGCTGCGGTCGGTCGCCCCGATATCGAGCCCGTTCGCGCTGACCGTGGTCGCGCCGCCCGCGTAAGCCCGGGTTGCGCCGCCAATG
>CAYHEX010000220.1:0-7580 GCA_964355365.1 uncultured Solibacteraceae bacterium
GACCACGCGGCGGCGCATTGGCTCGGCGCACCTCAAGGTGTTTGGCGCGTCGGAGCACAACCTCAAAGACGTGGACGTGGACATCCCGCTTGGCGTGCTGACCTGCGTCACCGGCGTCAGCGGCTCGGGCAAATCGACGCTCGTGCACGACGTCATTTATGCGGCGGTGAAGCGCGCGAAAGGCGAGTGGGATCGCCGCGTCGGCACGCATCGCCGGCTCGAGGGCGTCGAGTTCGTGTCTGATGTGGTGCTCGTCGATCAGCAGCCGATCGGCCGGACGCCGCGATCCAACCCCGTGACGTATCTGAAGGCGTTCGATCCCATCCGCGAGCTGTTTGCGTCCACGAAGGACGCGAAATCGCGCGGACTGACGGCGAGTCATTTCTCGTTCAACGTGCCCGGCGGACGCTGCGAGACGTGCGAGGGCGAGGGCGGCGTGCGCGTCGAGATGCAGTTTCTCGCCGACGTGTTCGTTCCGTGCGATCAGTGCGAGGGCAAACGCTTCCGGCCGCAGGTGCTGGAAGTGAAGCTCAAGGGCAAGAACATCGATCAGGTGCTGTCGCTGACGGTGCGCGAGGCGCTGACGTTCTTCTCGGGCGCGCCGAAGGTGACTCGGCGATTGCAGGTCCTCAATGAAATCGGCCTCGGCTATCTGCGGCTGGGGCAGGCGGCCACGACGCTGTCGGGCGGCGAGGCGCAGCGCATCAAGATCGCGGCGCACCTTGCGGTGCAGGGCGGCGACCGCATGCTCTACATCCTCGATGAGCCGACCACGGGGTTGCACTTCGACGACATCGTCAAGCTTCTCGCGGCCTTCAGAAAGCTGCTGGCCAACGGCCACAGCTTGCTCGTCATCGAACACAACCTCGACGTGCTCAAGACGGCGGACTGGATCATCGACCTCGGCCCCGAGGGTGGCGAGGCCGGCGGGCACCTGCTGGCGGTGGGCACACCCGAGCAGGTCGCCGAAGTGGAGGGGTCCTACACCGGGGCGTACCTCAGGCGCGTGCTTGCACAAGGGCGCGAGCATCACTACTCTGACAATTCATGAACATTCGGGGACACGCATTGGCACGCCGGACCCTCACGTCCGTCGCCGGCATCGGTGTGTTATTGGCCGTGGCGTTCAGCGCCGCACCGTTCGCGCAGGACTGGCAGGCCGTCATCGCGCAACTACGCGAAAACAATCGCGGCCGCAAGATCGACGCGCTGCGCCGGCTGAACGAAGCCGGCTACGGAGCGGCTGCGGAATTCGTCGCGCCGCTCGTCACCGATCCAGACGACGCGGTGCAGTTCGCGGCGATTGACGCGGAGTTGACGTTCTTCCTCGTGGAGCCGATCGGCGAACGCGGCGGGCGCAGCCGCGCACAGGAGGCGTTTGACGCCGGCGTGATCGTCCGTGCCGCCCCGCCGGCCCCGGCCGTGCTGTTGGATCAGCTCATTGCCGCCACGGCGGATCGGAACGCGCGTGTGCGGTTCGATGCCCTGCACGCCATCGGCGTTATCGGCGAGGCGCCCCTGAGCCCCGACGACACGCGGCGGTTGCTTGCAGGACTGCAGCACAGCGATCCTGTCATGCGCACCGCCACCGCCCGAGTGCTGGGCCGGCTGCGCGCCGTCACCGCGGGGGTGCGGTGGTCCGCGCGCTGAACGACCCGAGCCAGCTCGTGCAGCAATACGCGAGCGAAGCGCTCGGCCTGCTCCGCAATGATCGCGCCGTGCAGGCGCTCACCGATCGCGTGGCCTACTACGGCAAGGGGACAATGGCCACCGAGGCGACGCTGGCGCTGGCGCGCATCGCGCATCTGTCGTCGCGCGATCTGTTCCGCGGCCGATTGACGGATGCTGATCCGGCGGCGCGGCGCGCCGCGGTCGAAGGTGTCGGTCGCCTGCGTGACCGCGCGTCGCTCGAGCGCGTCCGAACGCTCGCCGCGTCTGATCCTTCGAGTGATGTGCGGCTGGCCGGGCTCTTCGCGCTGGACCGGCTTGGCGAACCGCAACTTGCGGGCATCGCCGTCTCTGTGGGCCAGCCGGTGATCGGACCGCAGGCGCGCGACTATCTCCTCGAAACCGGACCGCTCGCCGCCCCCGCCGTCTCATCCGCGATTGGCAAGACGATGAATGCCGGCACGCGGGCTGAGTTGGCGCATCTGCTCGGATACATCGGCGGGGCAGCGGACGTCAGCATCCTCGAGTCGCTCGCCAAAGATGGAGACGCCCGCGTCGCGCGCGCGGCGGGGAATGCGTTGGCGCGGCTGAGACGGTAGAGTCCAGGGTCCAGAGTCCAGGGTCCAGAGTCCAGAGTCCCGTCCAGCGTCCAGCGTCCAGTGCAGAGTCCAGAGTCCAAGCCCGCCGTTAGCCGTCATGGCGCCGGCGTCGTACTTCCGCAGTCGTTCTACCGGCGCCCGACGCTTGATGTCGCGCGCGATCTCATCGGCAAAGTGCTCGTCCACACGGCGCGCGGCAGGCGCGTCTCGGGTGTGATCGTCGAAACCGAGGCGTACATCGGCGAGAGCGATCCGGCGTGTCACGCGGCGCCCGGTCCAACCACACGCAACGCGCCGCTCTATGGCCCGCCGGGCCGCGCGTACGTCTATCTGAACTACGGTCTGCACCATCTGGTCAACGCGGTGACCGAGAGCGAGGGCTTCCCTGCGGCGGTGCTGATCCGCGCACTCGAGCCGCTCGACGGCGTCGAACTCATGCGCGCGCGTCGCGGACGGGCATCGATTGAAGAGAGGGACCTCTGTCGCGGCCCAGGAAATTTGACGGTCGCGCTCGGCATCGCGCTGAAACACAATCGCGCCGCTCTGACAGCGGGCGGGTTGACGATCGAGGACCACGGCACGGCACCGCGCCCGATCGTATGGACACCACGCATCGGAATTCGCGTGGGCACGGAAAGCCACTGGCGCTGCATCGCCGCCGACAGCCGCGCCGTGTCCGGACGCGCTATCTTCTCTTCTGCTCCTGTGTGCTGTTGACCGGCACGTTGATCTTGATCCGCTTCAAGTTGCGGAAGATCTCGAGCTCGGCCGTGCTGCCGGGTTTGGCGTCGGCGAGCAGGCGCTGAAACTGTCCCGCATCGGCGACCGGCGTGCCGTTGAAACCCAGCACGACGTCGTCCACCTGCAGGCCCGCGCGCGCCGCCGGCGCCGAACGTGACAGACCGGAGATCATCACGACGGATTCCGCGGTGATGCCGTAGCCGCGGGCCACGCGCGTGTTCACCGGGATGTCGCCGTACTCCACGTCGAGGAGCGTGCCCCAGTTCACCGAGCCGGTGGCGATCAGCTCCTTCATGATGCGCCGAGCGAGATTCGCGGGGATCGCAAAGCCGAGTCCCTCGGAGCCGCCCGTGCGCGAGTAGATCATCGTGTTGATGCCGACCAGTTCGCCGCGGCTGTTGACGAGCGCGCCGCCCGAGTTGCCCGGGTTGATGGCCGCGTCGGTCTGAATCATCTGGCCGTAGGTGCCGAGTTGCGCGCTCTGCCGGCCGATCGCCGAGATGATGCCGAGCGTCACCGTCTGATTGAACTGAAACGGATTCCCGATCGCGAGGACCCACTCCGCGATGCGGACCTTGTCCGAGTCGGCCCACGGGAGCGTCGTCAGTCCCTGTGCGTCGATCTTCACGACGGCGAGGTCGGTGAGTTCGTCGACGCCGATGACTTTGGCCGGTACTTCTTCGCGGCCAGGCAGCGCCACTTTGATGCTCGCGCTTGGGTCCTGCACCACGTGGTTGTTGGTGAGGATGTACCCGTCGGACGTGACCACGACACCCGAGCCGAGGCTCTGTTGCTGTCGCGTCGTGTATTGCGGCGACGTGTCGCCGTACATCCACCGGAACGGGTCGTTGTAGCGCTCGCGAACCTGTTGTGTGGACGAGATGTTCGCCGACGCCTGGACCGCGCGTTCCGCGATGGACGACAGGTCGGGCAGCCCCTGCGCGGCCACCACGCCGGTGGCAGGACGAGACGCCGCGGGCGCCGTCTGGTCCGGTGAGGCGAAGGTGGACTCGGTGGCGTTGAACTTGCCGCTCAAGACCAGGCCGGCTCCGAAGCCAGCGACCGCGAGCATGGAACCGACCGCCAGAAGAGGTTTGTTCATCAGCTATCTCACATCGATGCGGCGCCCGGCGGCGCCTGGGATCTTGGGAATCGTGATGGTCAGCAGGCCGTCGGTCAGATCCGCGGTGATGCCGTCTGGATCGATCGCCTGCCCAAAGGAGAAGACGCGCGAAAATGGCCCGTGGCCGCGTTCGAGTTGTTGGTATCGCTGCGGACAGTTGGCCCCGGGGCGCTCGCCGCGTACCGACAACTCGTCGTTACGAAACTCGATCGCCACATCGGCGCGGGTCAACCCGGGCACCTCCAGGGTCAGCACGTAGCGGTCGTCTGCCTCGTGCAGATCCGCCGCCGGAACCCAGCCCGTCGTGGCGCGCCCGAACAGGCTGTCCAGCTGTTCCTGCATGGTCAGCAGGTCGCGGGTGGGGTCCCAAGGCATGACTTCGATGCTAACAGTACCGGGCTATAATCCAGAGTTCCCGAAGCACAGGAAACCGATACCTATGAGTTCAGTTCAGGCCAACCGTTTGAAGAAGGGCATGCTCATCAAAATGGGCGACGACCTCCTTCGTGTATTCGACCTCCACCACCTGACGCAGGGCAACAAACGCGCCCACATGCAGGCCAAGATGCGCGACATCCGCTCGGGCCGCATCGTCGACCACAAGTTCCGGGCGGAAGATTCGGTCGAGCGGGCGATCCTCGACGAACATGAGATGCAGTTCCTGTACAAGGACGGCGACATGTTCCACTTCATGAACACCGGGACCTACGAGCAGATCCAGCTCACGGCGGAGGTGCTCGGCGATTCGGCGCTCTACCTGCTGCCCGAGTCGCTGATCATGGTGGAGTTCTACGAAGAGAAGCCGATGGGTATTCACCCGCCACAGACGGTGGACCTCAAGGTCGTCGAAACCGTGCCCGGCATCAAGGGCGCCACCGCAGCCGCACAGGTCAAGCCCGCCACCTGCGAGACCGGGCTCGTCGTCATCGTGCCGGCGTTCGTCAACGAAGGTGACGTCATCCGCATCAACACGGAAGACGGCGAATATCTTTCCCGAGTGTAGAGCCCGTGACAGGGCGGTGAATGTATGGACCAACCGAGATCAGGACCCGGCGGCTGGATTGAAGTCATTACCGGCAGCATGTTTTCCGGCAAGAGCGAAGAGCTGATTCGCCGTCTGCGCCGCGCGGAGATCGCCAGGCAGAAGGTGCAGATCTTCAAGCCGAAGATTGACAACCGGTACAGCGAAGATGAGATCGTGTCGCACAGCGCGATGCGCATCGGGTCCGCGAACGTGCAGTCGTCGCGCGCGCTGCTGGCCGACGTGCTGCCCGAGACGGAAGTGGTCGGCATCGACGAAGGCCAGTTCTTCGACGCGGAACTGCCGGCGGTCGTCAATACGCTCGCCGATCAGGGCAAGCGCGTGATCGTGGCCGGACTCGACCAGGACTATCTCGGCAAGCCGTTCGAGCCGATGCCGCAGTTGCTCGCCATCGCGGAATACATCACCAAGACGCTCGCCATCTGCATGGTGTGCGGCGGCCCGGCGAATCACACCCAGCGCCTCGTGCAGTCAAAAGAGCGTGTGCTGGTGGGCGCCGGTGGCGCCTATGAAGCGCGCTGCCGCAAGTGCTTCGACCCCACACTTGCGGGGTAATGACGCAGAATTGACGATCTAACTCGTCAGCGTGCGAGCTGTGCAGCGATCCACTGGAAGAACCCCAGTCCGTTGGCCATCGGATCACCGAGGGCTGACGGCGGCGTCACCCAGATGAACGCCAGGATGGCGATGACCCAGAGGTCATAACCCACCGTGGCGCGGTCGTCGGTCCAGTAGAGCGCGCGCCACAGGATGCGTGTCGGACCGACGCGATTCGGTTGCGGCTTCCCCTCGAGCGTCAGATACGTGAAGTAGATGCGGTTGGCGACGGTCACGATCGACAAGACGCCGATCACCCACATCACCGCCGCAATCCGATTGGTGAACGCGCCGAGCATGAAGAGCACGATGCGCTCAGGCCGTTCCATGAAGCCGACCTTGCACTTGTCGAGGAGGCACTCGGCGCGGGCGCGGGCGTAGCTGGTCATGGTGGCGAACACCATTGCGATGGACGTGATCAGCACGTAGTCCACGCGACCCTTGGAGGCGTAGAGGCAGATGAGGCCCACGGACAGCGACAGGTCGGAGAGGCGGTCGATGACCGAGTCCCAGAAACCGCCGAACTTGCTCGACATGCCGCCCTGGTGCGCGACCTTGCCGTCGATGAAATCGAAGATGCTGGCGCCGAGCATGACGAGGCCGGACGACACAAACCGTCCTTGCGCCAACTCGTAGCCGGCGGCCACGCTGATGAGGACACCGATGAACGTGAGGACGTTCGGATGTATCCGCAGCGCAATGCATGTGCGGATGATGGCCTGGAGAGGGAAGTTGAAAACGCGCCCGACGGCGCCCGTAAACGTCATGGAATACAGCGGTTTGCGCTGGCTGTGAAGTCCAGCGGATAGTAGCACATGGCCATTCACGACCTGAAAGACCAGATTGGCCGTTTGCCGGAGCAGCCCGGTGTCTACCTGTTCTCGAACCGGGAGCGAGAGACCATCTATGTCGGCAAGGCCCAGGTGCTGCGGGATCGCGTCCGGAGCTATCTGGGCGCGCTCGGCATGAGCCCGCGCATCGACTGCCTGCTGCGCGATGCGGTGGCCGTTGAGGTCATCGTCACCGACTCGGTCGTGGAAGCACTGGCCCTCGAGAACGAGCTGATCAAGCAGCGCAACCCCCGGTACAACGTCCTGCTGCGCGACGACAAGACGTACCCGTACCTGCAGCTCACGCTCACCGAGCGCGCGCCGCGGCTGCTCGTCGCGCGCCGCGTGGAGCGTGACGGCAACGCGTACGCCGGCCCGTTCATGCCCGCATCGCTCGCGCGCCGGACGATGACGTTGTCGCAGCGGCTGTTCGGGATCCGGTCCTGCAATGAGGTGATCGACGGCCAGCGCGACCGCCCGTGCCTCGAGTACGACATCAAGCGTTGCATCGCGCCGTGTGTCGCGTCGGTGTGTTCGATCGCGCAGTACGACGGGGCGGTGCAGCAGGCGCGGCTGCTGATGGACGGCAAGCAGGAGGAGCTGGCAGAGCGGCTGCGTGTGGACATGTTCAACGCGGCCAGCGAAGAGCGCTACGAGCAGGCCGCGCAGCTGCGCGATGCCATCAAGACCGTCGAGACACTGCGCGACCGTCAACAGAAAATGGCCACTCCGGGCCTCGGCGACCGCGACGCCTTCGGCGTCAAGACCGGAGCGTCGGGCACGGTCGTGCTGGTGTTCCAGATGCGGCATGGCCGGGTCGTGGACAGGGTGGAATTGAAGGACGAAATGAAATCGGGAATCAATTCGTCTGGCACGAATCCGGTGCCAGACGAATTGATTCCCGATTTCATTTCGTCGGAAGTCGTCTCCGCCGCCCTCCAGCAGTTTTACAACGAGCGTGTGCCGCCGCCGGAGGTGCA
>CAYHEX010000221.1:0-7576 GCA_964355365.1 uncultured Solibacteraceae bacterium
ACCACGTGGAAGTGGCCATCCGCGCCTACGATCCCTGCCTGTCGTGCGCCACGCATGCCATGGGCCAGATGCCGCTGGACGTCGCGCTGCTCGGCCCGGACGGCGCGCTCGTCGACCACGTCCTTCGCTCGCACACCGGCGAGATGGTGCGCAACCTCGCGGCGCCGGTGGGACTTCCGCGGTGACAGCGCCGCTGCTCGTGTTCGGCTGGGGCAACGCGAGCCGGGGCGATGACGCGCTGGGGCCGATGTTCATCCAGCGACTCCGCGCCCGAGTGGGCGAGGACGCCGTGGAGTTTCAGGAGGACTATCAGCTCCAAGTGGAACACGCGCTCGATCTGGCCGGTCGCGCACGCGTCCTGTTCGTTGATGCCAGTCTGACCTGCGCGGCGCCGTTCGAGGTGACGGTCCTGCACGCCGCCCGCGACGCCAGTTTCAGCACGCACGCCATGTCGCCAGAGGCAGTGATGCAGGTGTTCCAAGACATCCACCACGTCGAACCGCCCGAATGCACGCTGCTGGCGATTCGCGGCGACGCATTCGAGTTGGGCTCCCCCCCCGGCGCGTCCGCGACGGCGAACCTCGAGCCGGCGCTGGATTGGGGCGAATGCTGGGTGCGCAAAAGGACATCGGGAGTCGTTTTCTAGAAACGACTCCCGATGTCCTTTTTTGGCAGCGAATTTGAATAGGCATCTGGGATGCCAAATCGAACAATGAGGGGAACTGCTGGTCTGGTGTTCCACGTGTTGAATCGCGGAGTGCGCAGATTGCGGCTTTTCGATCACGACGGGGACTATGACGCATGGCTGCGGTGCTTTGCTTCGGCTCAGCGGCGCGTGCCCATTGAAGTGTTCGCCTACTGCCTTATGCCCAATCATTTTCACCTGGTCGTTCGACCAACCGAGGACGGGCATCTTGCTGATTTCATGAGACTTGCCACTGTCACCCATGCCAAGAGATGGCATGAGCACCGCGGTACCAGTGGAACCGGATCTGTCTATCAGGGCCGCTACAAGGCCTTCCCCGTGCAGACGGATCGGTACTTCCTGTCAGTGTGCCGGTACGTTGAGTCGAATGCTCTGCGAGCTCGCTTGGTCGAACGCGCCGAGCAATGGCGGTGGAGCAGCCTGGCTGACCGTGGCAAGAATTTCAACTTTTTTGACCTCACGGAGTGGCCAATTCTGCGACCGTCCAATTGGACTGCCCTCGTGAACGAGGTACCGGCACAAGTCGATGTCGATCGGCTACGGCTTTCTGTAAAGCGGAATGCCCCCCTCGGTGACTTTGAATGGCAGGTTCGAACGGCCGAATCTCTGGGGCTTTGGAGTGCCTTTCGTCGGCAGGGTCGCCCAAAAAGGACATCGGGAGTCGTTTTCTAGAAACGACTCCCGATGTCCTTTTTGACACTACTCCGCCCCGACGAGTTCGCGTTCGGGCGAGGCGGCGGTCTTCCCAATCGCATCCAGCCCGTCGAGCAGATCCTTGATCAAGTCGCGCGATGACTCGATGCCTGGCGACAGGCGAATCAGCGTGTCAGCCAACCCGAGCGCGTGACGCGTTTCCGCTGGGATTGATGCGTGCGTCATCTTGCACGGCAGGCACACGAGCGCACGGACGCCGCCGAGGCTTTCGCCAAGCGCGAAGTACTTGAGCGATGAGACATACGACGACGCCTCCTCGAGCGTGCCATCCAGCTCAAACGACACCATGCCGCCGAAACCAGTCATCTGCGCTTTGGCAATGGCATGGCCAGGATGCGACGCCAGGCCCGGGAAGTAGACGCGCCTGACGCGCGGGTGCTGCTCGAGCGCTTCGGCGATTTTCTGCGCGTTGATCGCGTGCCGCTCCATCCGGAGTTCCAGCGTCTTGAGTCCGCGCAGCGTGAGCCAGCAGTCGAACGCGCTCGGCACACCGCCCAACGCATTCTGCAGGAATCCGACCGGCTCGAATACGGCCTTGTCACGCGCAATCACCGCGCCCTGAATCAGATCCGAGTGCCCGGCGAGGTACTTCGTCACGCTATGCAGCACGAGGTCCGCGCCCAGATCGAACGGCTGTTGGAAGTACGGCGTCGCAAACGTGTTGTCGACGACTACGAGCGCCCCCTTCGCGTGCGCGATCTTCGCAATGGCCTTGATGTCATAGACGAGCAGCCGCGGGTTGGTCGGCGACTCGAGCCACACGAGCTTTGTTTGGTGAGTAATCACGCGGCTCACGGCTTCAAGATCACCACAGTCGACGTTGCTCACCTTGCAACCGAGCGGCGCGAACACCTTGTGGAGCATCCGAAACGTGCCGCCATAGACGTCATTCGGCACCACGATCTCGGTGCCCGGCTTGAGATACGCCTGCAGAATCGCGTGCTCGGCGGCGAGGCCCGATCCGAATACGGCGCAATGGCTCGCACCCTCGAGTTCCGCGAGCACGCCCTCGAGCCGCTTGCGCGTCGGATTGTTCGTGCGCGAGTAGTCGTAGCCCTTGTGCTCGCCCGGTCCCTCCTGCTCGTACGTCGTGGTCTGGTAAATCGGCGACACGACGGACCCGGTGAGCGGATCCGAGGGCTGGTTGAAGTGAATGGTCTTGGTCGAGAAATCCATGTGCGTGACTCCTGGTGTCGTCCGCGGACCTAAAGGTCCGCGGCTACGGCTAACAAACTACGGCTGACAAACTAAAGGTCCGCGGCTACGACTAACAAACTACGGCTGATAAGCGTTCGGAAACGACGGTGCCTTGACTGGAGAGGCTGCGAATGACCAGCGGCAGCCGCGCCCGCGCGGCCTCCGCGATCGCATGGCGCTGCACCAGCGGACAGCCGGCGTCAGCCATCTGCAGCGCGGTTTTGTAGGTGATCGCGGGAATCAACTCGGCGTCGACGTGCGTATTTGGATCGGCGGTGAAATAGCCGTCGACGTCTTTCACGAGCTCACAGCGTGCGGCGCCGAGCGACGCCGCGAGCAGGACCGCGGACCAGTCGGATCCGCCGCGTCCCAGCGTGACCACGCGCTGGCTCTCGACGGCGAGAAAACCCGGAACGACCACGACGCGATGGGCGGAGAGTGCGGCGCGGATGCTGAGCGGATTGAACGCGATGCGGTCTTCGCCGGGCAACACCTTCAGTCCGATCTCGTGCACGCAGATGCCGGTCACGCTCGCGCCGAGCGCGCGCAATCGCAGCGACAGCAGCGCGACCGATCGGGTCTCGCCGGTGGACCAGAGCAGGTCGAGCAACACGGGGTCCGGCGCTGCATTCGGCGACGGCGCCACACCCGCACCGATCGACCTGGCCTCCTGATACAGCTCATCGGTGTGGCCGTACTCGGCCGACACGACGACGACGAACCGGTCGGTGGACTCGGCCAGGCAAGCGGCGACGAACGCGGCGGCGGTGGCGTAGCCTGCGGCGCCGGTCAACACGGAGCCGCCGATCTTCAACACGGTGACGTCGTTCATCGCGTCACCGCCGGCACGTCGACCACGGGCAATGTGGTCACCGTCGCGCCGAGCGATTCGAGCGTTCGAGCCACAGCCTGAACAGCGGCCCAGGATGCGGGCACGGTCAGCACGGCGAGGCCGCCGGCCCCGCGCTCGATGCGCATGGCCGCGAGACTGCGCGCAGCCAGGAGTTCGGCCAGGTGCGCCTCTTCGAGCGCGCCGCCCGCGATTCGCAGAAACCAACGTGACGCCGGCGGCGCGTCCCAGCGCACTCCGCTGACGTCGTCGCGCGCGCCGACGCCGCGCACTTGCGACCGCGCTCCACGCGAGGCCTCCACCACGTCATCACAGAGCGTCGCCGCCGTGATCGCCGGCCCAGCGCCGGGGCCGGCGAAGAGAATCGGATCACCGGTGGCGTTTCGCAGTTCCAGCGCGTTGGTCACACTGGTGAAGCGCGCGAACGCGTGATCGCCGCCGACGAACGCGGGACCAACCCAGCTGCCAGTGGCGCCGGGCTCGAGCGAGGCGCAGTCGACCGGCTTGATGGAACCGCCACACGCGCGAGCGGCGACGAAGTCGTCGGGCGTCAGCGTCTCGATGCCGGTCCGGCAGAGGCCGTCCACGCGTACATCGTCGACGCCACATAAGTGCAGGAGGATCGTCAGCTTCTCAGCCGCGTCGCGCCCACTCGTGTCCGCGCGGCTGTCGGGCTCGGCGTAACCGCGCGCCTTCGCGTCGGCCAGCGCCTCGCCGAATGAGGCGCCGCGTTCGATTGCGGTCGTGATGAAGTGCGACGTGCCATTCAGGATGCCCGTGATGCCGGTCGCCGACGCGAGCACCGGGCGCCGCGCGAGCGCACCGACGAAGGGCACACCGGCGAGCACCGCGGCGTCGTAGAGCAACGGCACACCGCGCTCGGCTGCCAGCGCGCGCAACTCCACGCCGCACGCCGCCATCAGCGACTTGTTCGCGGTCACCACAGCGATGCCGCGCTCAAGGGCATACGTCACGAGCGTGCGCGCCGGCTCGACGCCGCCGAGCACTTCGACCAGCACATCGATGCCACCGTCGATCACGCGGATGCCGTCGGTCTCGATCGCCACCGCGGCGTCCGCATGCGTGTGGACATCGCGCACGAGGGCGCTGACACACCTCATCCCCAGGGAAGGCGAGAGATCCGCCACGGCCTGGCCGATGCGGCCGAGTCCCAGCAGGCCCACGCGCAGCGATGGCGCCGTGGTGGTGGTTACAGATGCAGATAGAGGTAGAACGAGTGTCGTGGCCACGGCAGTGCTTATCTCCCCGTCGTTCGGGCAGGAATTAGCACCTGGGCGTTATGCGCCTGGTTGCTGTGGCGTCGTCGGGCCTGGCCCCTCAGCCACTCGTGATAAGTGCCGCGTGTTCAGCGGAACGAGGACCAAGATATACAACGAAGCAACGTATGTCAATACGTTGATTTTAACTACCGCCGGGCGGCGCGGCGCCAGTGCTCGGCGGTTTCTTCGGAGATGCTGTCGCGTCCCTCGACGCGCGCGATGTCGTCGAGACACTTCGCGAGCGCCTGCGCGTCCTTCTTCAATCCGAGCAGGCGAAGGCTGCGAATGATGCGGGTGAGACGAAGATGGTTGTGGTTATTCGGCCAGAGCCAGACGCCCCGGCGATCGGAAAATGTCACGGCGCGAATCACGACGAGCTTGTCGTCCGGCAGCACCAACCGCTCGAGGCCGTAGAACCGCAACATGACGGCCAGCGAACGCTGCACACGGTCGCGCAGCACATCGTCCCACGCGAACGCGCGTGCGGCCTCTTCGCTCAGAAGGGGCGCATCGGGATTCGCTGGGCTCGGGGTGTCCGTCGGAAACATCCACTGGATGTAGTCGTGCGCGTCTTCGAGTTGATCGAAGCTCCAGTCCCAGATATCCGCCAGGCGGCGACCATTCGCCAACGGCTCGCCGTGGTAGAAGTCCAGAATCGCGTCCATGTGTTTCAACCCACGCGATCGTACACCCTTTGCACGTGACCGCGCAGTTGGCCGGGCCGCGGCGAATCGCCTTCGCCCGTCTTCAACGTGACCAGCATCTGCCGACCGGTGGGCGCGAGCTGGAAGACCTCGAACAGCTTCAATTGCGGTCCCCCGTCGAGCTCGATCGTCAGCGCCGCCCCGTCCCAGTAGGCCTTGCTGTCGACGAGGGCTGTTCCCAGGTCGAGCTTGTCCTTCTTGCTGTTGAGCGCCACGCGCCGCTCCGCGCCGTCCTGATCGACGATGGTCGCCGACGCGAACGTGACCGTCAGCGTCAGGGCCTGCGGCCGCAGCGTGAGTTCGCGATAGAACGCGCGCAAGCGCAGGCCCTCCTGCGTCCGCGCCTGTTGGACGACCGAGCCCGGGCGGCCGGCGAATCGCCCACCCGGCTGGCCGATGGCCGGCGCCGATCCAGTCTGCGGCACCGGCGACAGTTCTTCGTTGAGCGCCCACGCGCCGGTCAATCGGGACGCCGCCTCGACCGCACTCATGGGCCGCGCGGCGCCAAGCACCACCGGCGCGGGCCGGTCCTGTTGAGCGACCACAGATGCGGCCGCCCCTGCCGCCAGCCACGCGGCGATCACTGAGCTTCTGATCATGAGCGCCATGCTATACGGAAAGCCACTTGACTCGACGTGGCAAGCGCGGCTGCGCTGCGGGCGCGGGGCGCCCGCTACCACGTCGAGTCAAGTGGCTTCCGGATTAGACTAAGATCCCTCCATGATTTCGCGTTACTTTGTCATCGCCCTCGCCGCGGTGCTGGCCGTGGTTCGCGCCCGGAACCATGCGTGGCCGGAGGCCATCGGCCTGAGTGCGCTGGCCATCGGACTGACCTGCCTTCGCCTGGCCGAGACGCGGCAACTGCCCTTCCTGAAGCGCGTCGCCTGGGTCTGTTTTGCGCTGACGCTCACGGCCATGGGCGCCGTTCTGCAGCGCGACTACCTGCGGTGATTCTGCTCTTCAACAAGCCGTACGGCGTCCTCAGCCAGTTCTCCGATGAGGCGGGACGACCCACGCTTGCGGAGTTCATCGACGAGCCGCATGTCTACGCTGCCGGCCGGCTGGATTTCGACAGCGAAGGCCTCGTGCTGCTGACCGACGACGGCCAGGTGCAGCACGACCTCACGGGCGTGACAAAGCGGTACTGGGCACAGTTGGATGGCGAGGCGACCGACGAGGCGCTCGCGCGGTTGGGCGCCGGTGTCACGTTGAAGGACGGCCCGACGAAGGCCGCTGAAGCTGTGCGGATTCCCGAGCCCATGCTGTGGCCGCGCACGCCGCCGATTCGATATCGCAAGAGCATTCCGACATCGTGGATCGAGTTGCGGATTCGCGAAGGACGCAATCGTCAGGTGCGCCGGATGACGGCAGCCGTCGGCTTCCCCACGCTGCGACTGGTGCGCGTCGCTATTGGACCGTATCTGCTGGGCTCGCTGGCACCGGGGGAGTCCCTTCAAGCCATTGAGCAATCGCTTCGCGAGACCAGCGATGGTCGTCATTGAGGTGCACGATCATCGCCGCAAGGTCGATGTGTTTCGTGCAGCCGTTCACAGGACACGTCTTGATCGTGTCGAGACAATCGAAGAACCAATCGAGATCGCGCGTCGGGTGGCCGGGCTTGCGCGGCAGGCGGTACATCGCCTCGTACGCGGCGCCGAGCGCGCATGACGCGTTCTGTCCGGTGAAGTAGTCGCCAAAGGCCTGCTCGGTGCGCTCGTGCGCGCCGTTACGAATGAACTCCGCCAGTTCCTTCTCGTCGTGAGCCATCACGCCTCCGATGGCCGCAGCATAGCAGGCGGACCCACGCGGCTTCCGTACGGGCCGAATGCGGACACTCGCGGTATGCTTCGCCGCATGTCAATTTCTCGCCGGCGTTTCGTGACGAATGGCGTCGCGCTGTCCACGCTCTGGGCCACTCATCTCCAGGGGTTCGACGCGCGCGACCCGCGGCAACCGCGCGCCGACATCCTGAAGTTCTCGGAGAATCCCTTCACGCTTGGCGTGGCGTCCGGCGACCCGTGGGCCGACAGCGTCGTCCTCTGGACGCGCCTCGCGCTCGATCCCACACACGGCGGCGGCATGCCGGCCGCGGACGTGACGGTGACATGGCAACTGGCCGCCGACG
>CAYHEX010000222.1:0-7492 GCA_964355365.1 uncultured Solibacteraceae bacterium
CTGTCGGCGCCGGCCATCGGCACGGGCGTGTCTCGCTTCGTCGTGCGTGTTCGCGACGACGCGCGAAGCGATGCGTCGCTGACCGCCGAGGGAGTTGTGGCCACCGAGGCGACGGCCGTGCGGTGGAAGGTGCTGGTCGTGGACCCGCGACCCAGCTGGGCGTCCACGTTTGTGCGGCGTGCCCTCGAGGCCGATCGTCGATTTGACGTGTCGTCTCGCGTAACCACGTCGCGCGCGATCGATGTGGAATCAGGCGACGCCCCGGCATTGTCTGATGTCGCCGCGCTCGAGTCGTTCGCCGCCATCGTCGTCGGCGCACCCGATGCGCTGACCGCCGCCGATGTGCGTGCGCTCGAGCTGTTCGCCCGCGGCCGCGGCGGGGCAGTGGTCCTGCTCATGGATCGTGTGGATGCCGGTCCGGCCGCGCGAATCGCCGGTGCGGCGTCGTGGCGCGATGTGCACGGCATCGAGCGGCGCGCCGTCGTGGGCGATGCGGGGACGTTGATCGCGACTGAACTGGCGGTGCCGGAGACCCTGTTACCGGGGGGCGCTGCGCTCGCGACGATGGGCGCAGGCACCGCGGCTCGTCCTGCTGTTGTGTGGCAGACGCCGCTCGGCGCCGGCCGCGTGATCGTGAGCGGCGCACTCGACGCGTGGCGCTACCGCGCGCGAGAGCAGAACGGCTTCGCGCGCTTCTGGACCGGCGTGATCAGCGACGCCGCCGCGGCCGCGCCGCCGGCCGTCATGGTGATGCCTCCTGCGCGGGTGGTGGCGCCGGGGTCGGACATGGACGTGCGAGTGATCGTGCGTCGCGCGCAACTGAGTGACGCGTCGCGCCCGGCGCCGTTGGTCGACGCGCGGGCGCGCATTGGCGCGGTCGGCGCCTCAGCCGCGGGGGCGGACATGGCGCCGCTGCGATTGTGGCCCACGGCCGAGCGCGGCGTCTTCGTGGCGCCGGTGCGCATGCCAGCAGCGCCGGGAACGTATCGCATCGTGGTCGACGCCGTGGATGATCGAGGCGTCGCGATCGGCGAAGCGGCCGCTGATGTCGTTGCCGCGGAATTGCCCCCGGCGCCAGGCGTGACGGATCTGGCGGCATGGACGACCGCGCATGGCGGCGTCGTGGTGCCCGGCGCCGAGCGAGAGGATGTGGTCGCTGCCGTGCGCGCGCGTGTGTCGTCTCGCGCCGAGCCGCAACGCGTGCATCCCATGCGATCGCCATGGTGGTTGCCGCTGTTTGTCGGCGTGCTGGGCGGCGAATGGTGGCTGCGGCGCCGACGCGGCGATCGCTGACGGAGTATCCTTCAGCATGGCCTCGCGAGGTCGTGTGGTGGCAGCACGCAAGTCCCGAACGCCGATCCTGATCGCCGGCGCTGCGATCGTTATCCTCGCCATCATTGCCGTGAGCTATGTGCGATCGCGGCCGGCTGTGGCCGAACTCACCCGGATCGCCGGCCAGAACGTGCTCCTTATTACCATTGATACGCTGCGCGCCGATGCGCTGGGCGCCGACGGCGGGCCCACGGCCACGCCGGCGCTCGACCGATTGGCCGCCGAAGGCGTTCGCTTCAATTTCGCGCATGCGCATTCCGTCCTGACGCTCCCGTCGCACGCGAGCATCCTGACGGGTCGGTATCCGTTTCAACATGGCCTGCGCGATAACAGCGGCTATCGTTTGCCGCGCGATACGCGCACGACGGCGAGCCTGCTCAAGCAGGCCGGCTACGCCACAGCCGCATTCGTCGCCGCGTTTCCGCTCGAGGCACGCTTCGGACTGAACGCCGGGTTTGATGTGTACGACGATCGCTTCGGCGAGGCCAACGCGCCGGCGGATTTCAACATGTCGGAGCGGCCCGCATCCGTCGTGGTCCCACTTGCGCAAGCCTGGATCGCCGGCGTCGGCACCCCCTGGTTTTCGTGGGTGCACGTGTTCGATCCGCACGCGCCGTATCGACCGCCACCGCCGTTCGACACGCAATATGCGGGACGGCCGTACTACGGCGAGGTGGCCGCCACCGACGCCGCGTTGGCGCCGCTGCTCGACGACCTCCGGCGCTCCGCGAGACCCACACTCGTGATCGTCACCGGCGATCATGGGGAAGGGCTCGGCGAGCACGGCGAAGAAGCGCATGGGATCTTCGCCTACGAATCCACGCTGAGGATCCCGCTGATCATCGCGGAACTGGGGGGCGCCGCGCCGCCGTTGTCGGCGCCCATGCGAGCGAGGTCCGGTGAGGTGTCGTCGGTCGCCGCGCGCCACATCGATATTCTGCCGACCATTCTCGATGCGGTCGGCCAGGCCGTGCCGGCCGATTTGCCAGGCCGCACGCTGCTGCCTCGCGACGAACGCGAGGCGGGCGCGCCACCGCGCATCACATATTTCGAGGCGATGTCCGGCACGCTCAACCACGGATGGGCACCGCTCACGGGCGTCGTCGTGGGACGCGACAAGTTCATCGATCTGCCGATTGCCGAGCGATACGATCTGGCCACCGACGCGGCGGAGCGGTTGAACGTGGCGGGACGCGCGCCGGAGCGGGATCGCGCGCTGGCGGCCACATTGTCAGGACTCGCCCCGACCCTACCGGGGCAGCGCGTCGCCGAGGCGTCAGAGGCGGCCGCGCGTCTGCAAGCGCTCGGGTATCTCTCGGGTAACGCGACGGCCAAGCTGAAATACACAGAGGACGATGACCCGAAACGCCTGATCGAATTAGACCAGTGGATGCACCGCGCGGTGAATGCCGCCATGGCGGGGCAGTTGGTCGAGGCCGAGGATCTCTACCGGCAGGTCATCGATCGGCGTCCGGACATGGCCATCGCGTATCGCCATCTGGCGTTGATCGAATGGCAGGCGGGCAACGCGGATGCGGCCATCGCCGTGTTGCGTCGCGCGATCGCGCACGGCGTGACCGACTCGCGCGCGATCACCCAACTCGGCGAGTACCTGACGGACACCGGCCGGGTGGCCGAGGGCGTCCGTCTGCTCGAGCCGCTGGCCCGCAACCCCACGGCGGACGCGGACACGTTGAACGCGCTCGGCATCGCGTTCGCGCGCGCCGGCCGCGTGCCGGACGCTCGCGCGGTGTTTGAGCGACTGATCGACGTCATGCCCGGGCGCAGCGCGCCGTTCGAGAATCTGGGTGTGCTGGCGCTCGGGCAGGGCGACGTCAACGGCGCCGAGCGGTATTTCGATCGCGCGGTCGCCATCGCGCCGAACTCATCGCGGGCGCACGCGGGCCTCGGCGCCGCCGCATTGCAGCGCGGAGACCGCACCGCCGCGTGCGACGCATGGGCGCGTGCGGTCCAGCTCGATGCGACGAACTTCGACGCGCTGTTCAGCGTGGCGGTGAATCTCGCGCGTGATGGCCGTCGTGAGGCGGCACGTCCGTATCTGGAACAGTTCCAACGTACTGCGCCGCAGGCGCGGTATCCGAATCAGCTGCGCGAGGTCGCGCGGTTGCTGCAACAAGGCCGGTGATCCGCCGGTTCCGCACACAGAAGACGTTCGACCCTTGAAAGGAAGCCTCCCGCCGTGCCGACCACATCCTCCCGCCTTAGTGCCGCCGTTCTGATGTTCCTGACCGTCATGGTCACCGTGACGATGGCCGTCGCAGACTCGGCGCCCCAAACCCCGTCATCGGCGGCGGGGCCACTCGTCACCGTCGAGTTTCGTGCCGTGACCGAAGCCGGCAGCCCGGTCACCGATCTGAAGGCCGGGGACATCACGCTGAAGATCGACGGACGCGAGCGGGTGATCCGCGCGTTTGAACTGATGCCGATCGGTGACAAGGCGGCAGCGCCAACTCCGATCGCGATGCCTGCCCCGTTCGCCACCAACGCGCTGAGCACCAGCGGACCGCGCGACACCCTGCTGCTCATCGACGATGAGTCGATCGCTCCGGGTGATGAGAAGCGCCTCATTACCGCAGTGGACCAGTATGTGAACGGCCTTGGCACCAGCGATCGCCTCGGCGTGGTCACGGTGAAGGATCGCGGATTGAATGTTTCGATTACCAACGATCACGCGTCGATCCGCAAAGCGGTGGCGGCGATGGTGGGCCGCGGGCGGAGTACTGAAACGGCCGACGACTCGGCGTGCCGGACACGCCGGGTGCTCGGCGCTCTGGTCAGCGTGGCCGGGAACTTCCCGCCCTCTGGACCACCGGTCACCGTGCTGGTCTTCTCGACCGGGCTGACGCCGCCCGGCACCGCGACGATGTCGAGGATCGGGCGCTCCTCATCGTCGAGCGCGCCGTCGGAGGTGTGTGAAGTGCAGCCTCGCGACTACCAGCAACTCCAGGCGGCGGCGCTCGGGTCGTCGCTCAACATCTATGTGGTGGCATCGTCACTGGCGCCGTCGCCGACGTTGCAGAGCGGGCTCGAGCAGTTGGCCGGGTACAGCGGCAATGCGTTGGTGCAGTTGGTTAAAGGCGGCGACAGCGACATGGTGCGGGTTGTCCGCGAGAACTCGGCGTGGTACCGCGTGGCGTTCGAGCCGGAGGCGACCGAGCGCAACGGGTCGATCCAGCGTGTGGAACTTCAGGTGAAGCGGAGCGGTGTGGAGGCGCGCGTGCGTCCACAGGTGCTGATCCCCAAACCGGATCCCACTTCCACCGGCGGGCAGGCATCGTCGGCCAAAGACATGTTGCGCGAAGCCCGCGCCTACCGGGACTTTCAGTTCAGAGCGGCTGCATTTGGTTCGCAGGAACCGGGATCCGACAAGGTCAAGCTCGTCGTGTTGTTCGAGCCGGTCGATCCGTCGGCGGCGGTGAAGTCGGCGGTCGTGGGTTTGTACGACGCGAAGGGTAAGTTGGCGGTGCAGGGGACCGGCGAGGCCGCGAATCTTGCGCGCACGCCATCCACGATGGCGGTGCTCGCCAGTCCCGGAATGTACCGGATGCGAGTGGCCGCCGTGGACGCCGCCGGTCATCGCGGCACCGTGGACACCGATGTGAACGTCGCGCTGACTCGCGCCGATCCGCTTCTGTTGGGTTCGCTGATTCTCGGTGTGGCCGAGTCGGGATCGTTTGCCGGCCGGTTGACGTTTGCGGCGGAGCCGGTCGCGGTTGGATATGTTGAGGTCTACGGCGTGCCGAAAGGAGGACGCGTGACGGCTCGCGTGGACATCGCCGCGTCGGACGCGGGGCCGGCGTTGGCTGAGGGGACGACGAAAGTACTGGGCGACGGCGCGGAAGGTCGGCTCGTGATACTGGGGGGGATCCCGATTTCGCAGCTCCCGCCCGGGGACTTGCTCGTGCGCGTGGTTGTGAGTCTTGACGGAAATCCGGCAGGTCGTGTCGTGCGCACATTGCGCAAGCGATAAAGATAGGAATTCTCCTTGTGAGGCGCATACGCGTGACCTATGATTTTTGAGGAGTTTGTGATCTTTTTCACAGAACTCTGGATGTTGGGTTCGGAGAGGTTCAAGAGGAGGCTCTGATGAAACGTTGTGCCGGGTTAATGATGTGGGCCATGGTGCTGCTCGCCATGGTCGCGATTGGCAGTACGGCTGCAGTTGCACAAAGTGGTTCTGGTTCCACCACGCTGTCCGGCGTGGTCATGGATGCACAGGGTGGCGTGATTCCTGGCGCAGCCGTGGTCGCCAAGAACAACGCAACGAACGTGACGTTCGAATCGGTCACCGATGCGGCCGGTCGCTTCACGGTGCCCAGCGTCACGCCAGGGACCTACACGGTGCGCGTCTCGCTCGAGGGATTCAAGACGGCGGTGGCGCCCGACGTGCGGGTTGTCTCCGCGACACCGACGTCCATCAAGCTGACGCTGGAAGTCGGCGCGCTCACGGAAGCGGTCGTTGTCACGGGCGCGGCCGATGTCGTGCAGACGCAGACGGCGACGGTGGCCAGCACGATCGACGTCAAGCAGATCATGCAGCTCCCCGTCATCACGCACACGGCGCTGGACTACATCGTGTCGTTGTCGGGCGTGGAAACGTCGGGCAGCAACACCCGCGGTTCCACCATCAACGGACTGCCCACGTCGTCGATCAACATCACGCTCGACGGCATCAACGTGCAGGACAAGCGCGGCTCCGAGGGCTTCTTCATGTTCATCCGGCCGATGATGGACTCGGTCGAACAGATCACGGTCTCGACGTCGAATCCCGGGGCCGAGGCGAGCGGTTCCGGCGGCGCGAACATCAAGATGGAGACGCGCGCGGGTTCCAATCGCTTCTCCGCGTCGGTGTACAACACGTGGCGCAATCAGGCCGGCACCAATGATGCCGATGCCATCAAGCGTGAGAAGAGCCCGGGCTGGCTGTGGAAGCTGAATACGCCGTACTGGTTCAACAAGCGCGACCTGCCGAAGACGGCCGCAGGCGACTTCTTCATCAACGACACCCGATTGCAGACACCCGGCTTCCGCGTCGGCGGTCCCATTTTCAAGGACAAGGCGTTCTACTTCTTCAACTACGAAGAGTTCCGGTTGCCTGAGTCACGCAGCCGCACCCGTTTCATCCTGAACACGGCGGCGCAGTTCGGCAACTTCACGTATCCGAGAGCGGACGGCGCGGGGAATCAGACGGTCAATCTGTTGACGTTGGCGGCTGCCAAGGGCCAGACGTCGACGACCGATCCCGTGATCGCCAAGATCCTGGCCGACATTCGGCTGGCGTCCGGCACCACGGGTGGTCTGCGCACGTTCGACCTGAACAACGATCAGTTCGACTTCGTGCCGTCGGCCACGCAGAAACGGAAGTTCCCGACCGTCCGCGTGGACTACAACGTCACGACGAACCATCGGCTGTCGGGTTCCTATCGGTACAACGACTTCAACTCGAACCCGGACTTCCTGAACAGCGCGGAAGCGCGGTTCCCGGGTTTCGTGAACGTCGGCAACCAGATCTCGGGCCGCTACATGTGGCAGGGCACCTTGCACTCGATCTTCGGCAAGGTGGTCAACGAAATGCGCGTCGGTGGTCAGGACGCGACGGGTCTGGGCACCTACTTCGGCAAGGGCGTCGACGAGACGATGTTCAACTGTCAGGTCGCCGGTTGCCAGAGCGCGGGCGGCAAGGGCTGGGTGTTTGGATTCCCGACCGTCGGGACCAACGGCGTCACGAGCGTGACGGCCTCTAGCGCTCCGAGCTCTGGTGTGGCGGCGCAGTCGTCCTTTGAGGACACGTTGACGTGGATCAAGGGCGCGCACAGCCTGAGCTTCGGTGGTTCGTGGGCTCGGATCTCCACGCGTAATTGGGCCACGACGCCGACGGCAGCGACGCTGGGGTTCGGCACGGTTTCGAATGACACGGCCGCGTTCAACATGCTCGACGCCACCAATGGCGCCGCGAATTTCCCCGGTGGTATCAATACGACCTACTCCGGCTATGCCAAGAACCTCTACGGGTTCCTGACGGGCCGCGTGACGGGCCTGACCGCCACGTACTTCCTGCAGCCCGACGGCACCTACGTCCTGCCCGTCCGCAAGGAAGGCGAGGCCGAGAAGGCCCACCGGGTCGTGGCCGAAAGCGACG
>CAYHEX010000223.1:0-7487 GCA_964355365.1 uncultured Solibacteraceae bacterium
GTACGGCGGTCCTTCAGCATGCCATCCTGATGGATGCCGGCCTCGTGGGCGAACGCATTCCGACCCACGATCGCCTTGTTGGATTGGACAGCCTCGCCGGTGAGAGCCGTTAACAGCTGGCTTGACGCGAAGAGTTCCCGTGTCTCGATGCTGGTCGTAAATGGCATCCGGTCCGCGCGAACGCGCGTCGCCATGATGACTTCCTCCAGAGAGGCGTTGCCGGCCCGCTCGCCGATGCCGTTGATCGTGCACTCGACTTGTCGCGCGCCGGCCCCGAGGGCCGCGAGTGAATTCGCCACAGCCAGCCCCAGGTCGTCGTGGCAGTGCGTGCTGAAGACGGCCCGATCTGCGTTCGACACTCGGCCGATGATCGAGCTGAAGAACTCCGCCACTTCATCGGGCGTCGAGTAACCGACCGTATCCGGCAGGTTGATGGTCGTCGCGCCAGCAGCAATGACGGACTCGATCACGCGGCACAGATACTCTCGGTCGCTGCGTGTGGCGTCTTCGGCCGAAAACTGCACGTCGTCTGTAAAGTGTCTGGCGCGCCGCGTGGCGGCGACCGCGGCGTCGAGCGCGGACTCGCGAGTCATCCGGAGCTTGCGATCCAGGTGGAGGTCGGATGTGGCGATGAAGGTGTGAATCCGCCCGCGGCGCGCCGGGGCGATCGCCCATCCGGCGCGATCGATATCCGCGGGCGAGCAGCGGGCCAGGGCCGCGACGATCGGCCGCTCGACAACCCCTGCGATCTGGCGCACCGCCTCGGCATCGTCTGCGGATGCGATGGGAAAGCCCGCTTCGATAATGTCGACGCCAAGGGTTTCAAGTTGCCTCGCCATGCGGACTTTCTCGTCGATTCGGAGCGAGAAACCAGGCGCTTGCTCGCCGTCACGCAGCGTGGTGTCGAAAACGACCAATCGAGACGCAGCCATACGGCAGTGTTCCGGGTCGTGGGGGTAAAGTCAAAGTTATAGTTCTTAGGTTTGTTTTAGTTTATCTTATACATGATGACTGTGGAGGACCTTCGGGTATTCGCGACGGTGGCGGGCGAACGCAGTTTCTCGCGCGCCGCGAAGAAGCTCCGGCGTACCCAACCGGCCGTGAGCCAGGCGATACGGCGCTTGGAAGATGGCACGGGCGAGCGCCTAATCCACCGCTCATCGCGCGACGGCACTTTGACCGATGCCGGCGAATTGCTCCTGACCTACGCGCAGCGGATCATTCGCCTGCTCGAAGAAGCCGCGACCGGTGTCGGAGAACTGCGGGACGTCCGGAAGGGGCGAGTGATCATCGGTGCCAACGAAGCCGGCGTGCACGCGTTGCTGCCGTTGCTCGAGGCATTCCGATCGCGGCATCCTGGCGTCCTGGTGGATGTGCGGCGTGTGCACTCGCGCCAGATCGCCCAGGAAGTGCAGTTGCGCGCAGTGGACTTCGGAGTGTTGACGTTCCTGCCGCCGGAGAAGGACCTGCTGACCATTCCGCTCTGGACCGATGAGCTCGTGTTGCTGGTGCGTCCGGAGGATCCGCTCGCGAGACGAAAGAAGATCACGATGGAGGAGATGGGCCGGCAGGTCATCATCGCGCACAACGACCCGTCGCCGGCACGTGACAAGGTTCTGCGGCTCTACGAGCAACGCCATGCCGCACTGAATATCCGGTTGTCGCTGCCAAGTCTCGACAGCATCAAGCGCGCGGTCGAGATGGGACTCGGTGTCGCGCTCTTGCCGCGTCGATGCGCCCTCTCTGAGATTGCCAGAGGCCAACTCGCGGCTGTGATGGTGCCGGAGTTGCGGTCACCGCGGCAGATACGATTCGTGTATCGAAAGGGCGGGGAGTTGTCTCACGCCGCGCGCGCGTTCGTCGAGACGGTCCGACTGTCGTTGCCGGAGCGCCGCCACAAGGAATCGTCGGCGCCGAGCTAGTAGGGAAGTCGCGCCGCAGCGGCGTCGACTTCGTCGTATCGGTCAAGCAAGAGGCCGGCGCCATCCCAATGACCACTGGTCAACGCGTCCTTGGCGTGCGGGGGAAGGGTTGATGGCCAGGAGGCCGCGCCCGTCGACACCCGGTCATGCTCCACGTCGACCACGAGGTCAGACTCGGGCAGGGAGTCAACGCAAGTCACGAGCGCCCTCAGATCCGATTCACTCAACGTGACACAGGGCAAGCCAAGCATCACAGAGTTCGTAAAGAAGATTTCCGCGAATGACTCGCCGATGACCGCGCGGATGCCCCACCGGTAAAGCGCTTGCGGCGCATGCTCGCGCGAAGACCCGCAGCCGAAGTTCTTGTTCACAATCAGCACGCGAGCCGTGGAGAAGGCGGCCTGGTCGAATGGGTGAACCTGGCCGGCCTGATGCAGAGCGACGCGGTCGTCAGCGAAGAGGCCGCGCTCGAGCCCATCAAACGTAACGGTCTTCAGAAACCGGGCAGGGATGATCCGGTCGGTGTCGATGTCGTCGCCGCGCTGCACAATCCCGCGGCCGCTAACCTGACGCACTCGGGAGGCACTCATCAATGGCGTCCCAGAAATCCGCGCACGTCCACTACGGCGCCTTCGATGGCGGCCGCGGCCACCATCGCCGGGCTCATGAGCAGTGTTCGACCGGTGGGGCTGCCCTGCCGGCCTCTGAAGTTCCTGTTCGAAGATGAGGCGCACATCTCGCGTTCGTTCAGGCGATCAGGGTTCATCGCAAGGCACATCGAACAACCAGCATCACGCCAGTCGAACCCGGCAGACCGGAAAACTTCGTCCAGCCCTTCTCGTTCAGCAGCAGCTCGAACAGCCTGGGATCCAGGAACCACAAGCGCACGAACACCTGACGCAACCCGGCGGCCGGTCACAACCCGTGCAGCCTCCCTCAAATCGGACAGCCTTCCATTGGTGCATGATCCGATAAATGCGACTTGTATTTTAGTGCCAATAATATACGTATTGGGCACAAGACCCATAAATTCAACAGACTCTTTATTTGCTGAATTCGGTATTCGATCAGCGACGCCTACTGACTGGCCTGGATTGGTGCCCCAGGTCACAGTCGGAGCGATATCTCTGGCTGAAAACCGAACATGGTCATCGTACGAGGCGCCTTGGTCCGAAGCGAGTGACTTCCACCTCGCCCTTGCCGCGGTGAAGTCAGCCCCAACGGGCGCAAAGGGCCGACCGGCGAGATAATCGGCCGTGGTGTCGTCCGGGTTGACGTAGCCAATGCGTGCGCCGCCTTCAATCGACATGTTGCACACGGTCATGCGCTCATCCATCGACATCCGATCGATCGCGTCTCCCGAGTATTCGTACGCGTAGCCAACGCCCCCTTCGACGCCGAGGCGCTGGATGATCGTCAGAATCACATCTTTCGCGTAAACCCCAGGCGCCAGATTCCCGTGAACCTCGATGCGGCGGACCTTAAGTGGCGTCATGCCCATGCATTGCGACGCCAGCACGTCGCGCACTTGAGAGGTCCCGATGCCGAATGCCAACGCGCCAAACGCGCCATGAGTTGACGTGTGGCTGTCGCCGCAGGCGATGGTCATTCCCGGTTGTGTCAACCCCAGTTCCGGTCCAATCACATGCACGATGCCCTGACGGCCCGATGCCAGATCGAACAGCGGAATGTTGTGCTCGCGGCAGTTTCGCTCCAGAACCGACGTCATCTGCTCTGCCATCGCGTCCGAGAACGGCCGCGATTGGGAACTGGTGGGGACGATGTGATCGACGGTGGCAAACGTGCGGTGCGGAGCGCGGACCAGCCATCCGCGGGCGCGGAGCATGTCGAAGGCCTGCGGACTGGTGACCTCATGGATCAAGTGCAAGCCGATATACAGCTGCGTCTGGCCGGTCGGCAAACGGCGGACGGCATGCTGATTCCACACCTTTTCAAACAACGTATGTGGCATTGGAGAACCTGATCCTAGCAGGTTGAACGAATTTTGATTTCGGCATTCTCCTTGCTTATGAGTTCGTCTGGTATTCTCAGTGTCCGCCCTGATGCAATTCCTTGATTCGCTAAATCCTGAACAGCGCGAAGCAGTCGTGCACACCAATGGTCCGCTGCTGATTCTGGCCGGCGCCGGATCCGGCAAGACGCGCGTGATCACGTTCCGCATCGCTCACCTCATCGGCGAGGGACACGCGGCGCCAGACGAAGTCCTCGCGGTGACCTTCACGAACAAGGCCGCGGAGGAAATGCGCACCCGCGTCGAACAACTCCTCGGCGATGCGCGTCGTCCGGTATGGATGTCCACGTTCCATTCGCTGTGCGCGCGCCTGCTGCGCCGCGAGGGTCCGGCGATTGGGTTGACCCGTGATTTCGTGATCTACGACTCCTCGGATCAGTTGTCCGTGGTGAAACAGGCGCTGAAGTCACTCGACATCGACGACAAGCTGATCCAGCCGCGCGCCGCGCTGTCGCGGATCAGCCAGGCCAAGAACAAGATGGAGACGCCGGACCAGATGAAGTCGTCCGGTTGGGGTCTGCGCGATCAGCACATTGCCAAGATCTATGAGGTGTATCGCCGCGTGCTCAATGACGCCGGCGCCCTCGACTTCGACGATCTGCTCCTGAAGACCGTCGACTTGTTTGAAGGCAACGAGCGGGTGCGTGAGCACTACGCTCGCAAATTCAAGTACATCATGATCGACGAGTATCAGGACACCAATCGTCCGCAGTACATGTTGATCAAGCGGCTGGCCGAGCTCCATCGCAACCTGTGTGTGGTGGGCGATCCCGATCAGTCCATCTACAAATGGCGCGGCGCCGATCTGCGCAACATCCTCGACTTCGAAGCCGACTTCCCCGAAGCGGTGATTGTCCGGTTGGAGCAGAACTACCGCTCGACTCAGGTGATTCTCGACGCCGCCTCGGCGGTCATCAGCAAGAACCGCGGACGCAAAGAGAAGAAGCTCTGGACCGACAAGAAGGGCGGGGAGTCCATCCTCTACATGCGCGCCGGGGATGAAATCGAGGAAGCCGACTTCATCACCCGCGCGGTGCGCGAAGCGCGGCAGAAGGACGCCAACACCATGGTGGCGGTCCTGTACCGCACCAACTCGCAATCGCGAGCGATTGAAGACGCGCTGATGCGCGAAGGTGTGCCGTACCGCATCATCGGCGGCGTCCGGTTCTACGAACGCAAGGAAATCAAGGACGTTCTGGCGTATCTGCGGCTCGTGATCAACCCGCACGACGACGTGAGTTTCCGGCGCGTGGTGAATGTGCCCACTCGAGGCATCGGCAAGACCGTGATGGAAGCGCTCGAGGCGATCGATCTCGCCGATGCGGATTCGGACGTCCCGCCGCTTCTGGCTGTCGGGCTGGATCCGGTGGTCTCGCGCCAATCGATGTGGGCGCGAATGCACGTGCTGATCGAGAAGAAGCTCGCGCAGCCTCGGGCCATCCTCGCACTGAAGACCTTCCGCGACGTGATCGTCTCGCTGGCCAACGACGCCTCGCACATCGGCGTGGCCGGCGTGATTGCGCGGGCGCTGGACGACAGCGGCTACCTGAAGGATCTCCGCGAAGAGCGCAGCGAAGACGCCGAGGCGCGCATCGAAAACCTGATGGAACTCGTGTCCGCGGCCCGCGAATACGAAGGCCGCGACCCGGAAGCGTCCCTGGGCGGATTTGTCGACCGACTGTCGCTGCTGTCCGAAGCTGATGAGGAAGAAGGCGCCAAGGAAGCCCGCGTGTGGATGATGTCAATGCACGCCGCCAAGGGTCTCGAGTTCCCCATCGTGATCGTCGCTGGTATGGAAGAAGGATTGTTTCCACACGCGCGATCGCTCCAGGACGAAGAGGACATCGAGGAAGAGCGCCGCATCTGCTACGTGTGCCTCACCCGCGCGCGCGAGCGGCTGATCCTCACCAGCGCCGCACGACGCCGGATCTTCGGCGAGTACCAGGCCACCGAACCGTCGCGGTTTCTGGATGAGATTCCGACGGAACTCGTTCGGAAACTTGAGGCGGTGAGCCACACGCCGTCCTGGGCGGGCCAGCGCTACGAACTCAGAAACCCCTACGGCCGTCGCAGCGCGCCCCAGGCCGCACGGGAACAGCCGGCCAAGACCTACGCATATGAGGATGAAGATCAGTCAGCCGCGTCGGTAAAGCTCGGCCAGAAGGTCCGGCACAAGCAGTTTCGAGTCGGAACCGTGGTGGGAATTGAAGAGCACGGTGATGACGATCACAAGATCACCGTGCGCTTCGCGTCGGTTGGCACCAAGAAACTCATCGCGAAATTCGCGAAACTCGAGCCCGCCTAGTTATTCCTGGGTCTCTGGAGTCGCCGGTGTTTCGGGAGTTTCAGGAGTCTCACCGCCGTCGGGCTCTTCTGTTGGATCGACCTCAGGTTCGCTGAGCGTCGCAATCGACACAACCGAGTCGCCTTCCGAAAGATCGATCAAGCGCACGCCCTGGGTATCTCGGCCAATCGGGCGCATGTCGGTGGTCATGCGAATGACCTGGCCGCCCTGTGTCACCAACAACAACTGGTCCGTGTCGCTGACGCAGGCAATACCCACGACCAACCCGTTGCGATCCGTCGCCTGGATGTTCTTGAGGCCGATACCGCCGCGTGTTTGCCGACGGTACTCCGCCACCTCGGTGCGTTTGCCAAACCCGTTTTCGCACACCGTCAGGAGCGTCTGGTCTTCCGTGACGACTTCCATCGCCACGACATGGTCGCCTTCGCGCAGGTGGATGCCACGGACTCCGTACGCCGTTCGGCCCATCGGGCGCGCATCGTCTTCGGCGAAGCGAATCGCCATGCCGTTGCGGGTGCCGATCACCAGGTCCTTCTGACCGTCCGTCTCCGCCACAGAAATCAGCGCGTCGTCATCCTCGACCTGAATGGCGATAATGCCCGCCGTCCTTGGGTTCGAGAACGCCTTGAGGTCGGTCTTCTTGATGGTGCCGTTGCGCGTGCCCATCACGATGAAACGCTCGTTCTCGTTTTCAGGGAACGCCTGCACGCGGATCATCGACGACATCTTCTCGCCCTCAGCCATCTGGACGAGGTTCGCAATGGCTTTGCCTTTGCTGCTGCGGGTGACGTCGGGAATGTCGTACGCGCGCAGCCAGAAACACTTGCCGCGATCGGTGAAGATCAGGACGTACGCGTGGGTATTGGCGATGAAGAGGTGTTTGACGACGTCTTCCTCGCGCGTCTGCATGCCGATCAGGCCCTTGCCGCCGCGGCGCTGCTTTCGGTACTCCGTCAGCGCCGTGCGCTTGACGTAGCCGGTGTTCGTGGCCGTGATCACCACGTCTTCGTCCGCGATCAGATCCTCAACCCGAAGCTCGCCGCTGTCTTCGATGATTTCTGTGCGTCGATCGTCGCCGTGCTTTTCGCGAACCGCCTTGAGTTCATCCAGGACAATCGCGATCAGCAGTTCGTCGTTCGACAGGATCGCCCGGAGCCGATCGATGATCGTGCGCAGCTCCATTAATTCGTCGATGATCTTCTGCCGCTCGAGGCCGGTCAGGCGCTGG